>NZ_JBHJWQ010000001.1:572655-709853 GCF_042266885.1 Streptomyces sp. NPDC056061
TGACACCGCTCGCTGGTCCACCCCCCGTTGCTCCCCAGGCCGTTGCGACCTGGGAAGCAACGGGGAGTGGGCTCCCGACGCCCTGCGACTCCGCCTCCGGCATCGCCACCGGTGACGGCGGCCGGGTCCGGCGCGTCCCGCGCCCGCGCCCCGGGCGGCGAACGCTCCTGACGTCGCTTCATGCCTCGAAACCCCCAGGTCGTGCCCGGCGCCCGGACGGCCCCGGACCGCTCAGTCCGGCTTGGACCAGGGCCACTTGGGGCGGCGGCGCACCCGCCCCTCGGGGGCGTACTCGTACACCCAGCCGCGCGGGATCCCCAGCCGCCGGGAGTGACCGGCCGGGACCCTGCGGTACGCGTACACGGTGGCGGGCCCGCCGTCGGCGTCCGGCACCGGCACCTCGTACCACTGGGGCGGATGACCGGTCGGGCCGACCAGGACGGGCAGCACGCGTCCGTCCAGCGGGCCGCCGATGAAGGGGGTGTTCTCGCTTCGCACCGCCCCAGTCTGACCGATCCGCCCCGTCGGCGAGCGCGGTGGGCCCGGCGCGGCGGGGCCGCCCGCCGGGCCCCGCTCAGGCCAGTAGGCCCGAGCTCCGCCACAGCCTGCGCCCGACCCCGTTCAGCACCCCGATGTCCTCGAAGAAGTCCGTCAGCCGTTTCGCGCCGGTCTGCATGATCTCCGTGCGGTGGCGGCTCGCCCGCACCTGGGCGACGGCCTCGCGCCGGTCCAGGCCGACGTTCTCGTACACCTTCGGATTGATGAAGCAGACCGAGAACACGCGGGCCGCCTCGCCGCAGCTGACCCTGGTCAGTTCGCGCTCCCAGCGCGGAGCGGTCACCATCTGGCGGCGCAGTTCCTCACGGGCGTACCGGACGTGCCGGGCCTCCTCGACCACGTGGATGCGGGTCACCCCGCGCACCAGCGTCTGGACCCGCTCGTCCGGGAAGGTCAGCCGCTGCATCCAGTCGAGGATCTCCTCGCCGAGCAGCGTCGCGGCGAACGAACCGGGTGTGGTGGAGATGGTCTTCAGTACGCGTGCGAGGTTGTGATAGACGCGCGGCACCGGGTAGTCGGGCGCCCCGCTCCACGTGATCATGCGGCCGAACATCATCGAGTGCCGGCACTCGTCGGCGATCTCGGTGAGTGCGTAGCGGACGTGGTTGCTGGTCACCGGCCGGTCGTAGACGTGCCGGACCAGCAACTGCATGAGGATGATCTCGAACCAGATGCCCAGCGAGGCGAGCGACGCCGCCTCATGCCGGGACAGGTCCATCCGCTGCTCCTCGGACATGCGGTGCCACAGCGGGGTGTCGTAGAGCGAGACGAGCTCGGGCGGCCAGTGCCACTTGCCCTCCTCGGCCGGTGTGTCCCAGTCGAGTTCCTCGTCCGGGTCGAAGGAGTGCTTCGCGGAGGCTTCGAGCAGACGCGCGGCGATCTGCTCGCGGTCCCGGAGCGGGCCGATCGCATCGCGGAGCACCTGCACGTCGCGTTCGGTCACTGGCGTCATGGGTACGGGCACCTCGCACGGGGATGACCGGTGAAGTTACCGGTGGTCACCCCTTATGAGACTGCTTGTCAGCAAAGCCGTCAATCCCTTGTGCGCGACTTGTTGACCAGGCGTCCAACAGCGTGTGAACCTGCCAACCGAGGTGAGCGGCAAGGGACTTGATGGAGCACGCCAGACATGAGGAGCCGTCAGTGTCGACACATGACCTCTACACCACCGCCCCCGACGCACCGCTGTGGGAGGTGCCCGCCTCGGGTGCCGCCCGCTTCAGCTGGGACTACGACGACGGCCGCGAACGTCTGCTCGCCCTCTACCAGAAGGGCAAGGACAAGCAGTGGGACGGCAACAAGCGCATCGACTGGTCCCTCGAAGTCGACCCGCTCGACCCGCTCGGCATGCCCGACGACGCGCTCACTCTCCACGGCACGCCGCACTGGGCGAAGATGACCGACCGGGACCGGGGCGAGCTGCGCCGGCACTACGCCTCCTGGCAGTTCAGCCAGTTCCTCCACGGCGAGCAGGGCGCCATGGTCTGCGCCGCCCGGATCGTGGAGTCGGTCCCCGACCTCGACGCGAAGTTCTACTCCGCGACCCAGGCGATGGACGAGGCGCGGCACGCGGAGGTGTACGGCAGGTTCCTGCACGAGAAGATAAGGATGCTCTACCCGGTCAACGACGATCTCCGGGCGCTGCTGGGCGACACCCTGCGCGACTCCCGCTGGGACATGCCCTACCTCGGCATGCAGGTCCTGATCGAGGGGCTCGCGCTCGCCGCGTTCGGCATGATCCGCGACACCACGGACAAGCCGCTGCCCAAGCAGATCCTCGCGTACGTGATGCAGGACGAGGCCCGCCACGTCGCCTTCGGGCGGATGGCGCTGCGCGACTACTACAAGCAGCTGAGCGACGCCGAGCTGCGTGAACGCGAGGAGTTCGTCATCGAGGGCTGCTATCTGATGCGGGACCGGCTGCGCGGCGTCGAGGTGCTGGAGAACTTCGGCATCGGCACCCGGGAGGCGCAGGAGCTCTCCGAGCGGTCGCCGTTCCTCCAGCTCTTCCGCAAGCTGCTGTTCAGCCGGATCGTGCCGTGCGTCAAGGACATCGGGCTGTGGGGCGAGCGGCTCCGGAGGGCCTACGTGGACATGGGCGTCCTCGAACTCGGCGACTCCGACCTGAACCTGCTGATGACCCGGGACGAGGAAGTGGCCGAGCAACTGGACCGGGACCGCTTCGCGGCGGAGGAACGCGCCAGGGTCGCCGAGGTCGAGGAAGCGGTGGCGCAGGGCGCGGCGGGGGAGTGAGGCCGCAGGGGTGAGGCGGGGGCGGCCCGTCCGGGGACGCGGTGCCCGGCGGGAGACACCGCCCGCATGCCTCCTTCCGGCGCGGGACGGTGGCCGGCCGGTCGTGCCCGGTGCCGGGAAGGCCCCCGGCCGACGGGCGTCACGGCCGCACAGCGGCCAGCGCGTTCTCCACCGCATGGGCCGTCCCGACGAGCGGGACGTCCGCGCCGTGCCGCGCGACCAGGTGCAGACCCACCGGACAGCCGTCCCGCGTGAAACCGGCGGGCACGCTCGCCGCAGGATGACCACTGAGATTGAACGCCCAGGTCAGAGCCGTCGAGTAGAGCTTGCCGGGGCCGTCGTGGCCGTGCGGGCGGTTCGGCGTGGTCGGGGTGAGCAGCAGCGGGACGCGGGCGAACAGCGCGTCGAGGCGGACGTCGTTCTCCCGCCGGATCTCCGCCGCGGCCGGGGACGGCTCCCCGCCCCGGACCGCCTGCCACGCCTCCCGCGGGTCGAGCAGGCGGCACGCGATGCCGGCCGGCCGCACCACGTCGGCCGCCACCAGCCGTCGCACCGCGCCCCGGACCACAGCCGCCACCTCCGGGTCGACGTCCGCGAACCCCAGGTCCGGGGAGAAGACGGCCGGGACCGGGAGGACGGGGGGCGGCTGAGGCCGGTGGTCGTCCAGGACGCAGCGCAGATAGGTCCGGGCCCCGGCCGCCGAGCGGGTCAGCACCCCGGCAGCGGCGAGTCCGGTCCGGTCGGGGGAGGGCAGCAGCCCGTTCGTCGTCTTCAGGCCGAACACCCCGCACCACGCGGCCGGGATGCGCACCGACCCCGCCCCGTCGCTCCCGGTGGCCAGTGGTACCAGGCCCGCCGCGACGGCCGCCGCCGAGCCCGCCGAGGACCCGCCGGGCGTCCGGTCGGGCCGCCAGGGGTTGACCGTGCGGCCGTGGGCGCCCAGCCCCCAGGTCTGCCAGGCAGTTCCGGGGCCGGGCACCGAGGTCGAGCCGAGGGGGACGGCACCGGCCGCGATCAACCGCCGGGCCGCGAACGAGCGGATGCCGGCCCGCCCCTTCACCGCGAACGGCAGGGCACCCAGCGGGAGCCGGGCGGCCCGTTCCGCTTCCGCAAGGGCCCGCTCGGGCCACACCTCGACGAACGCGGACAGCCGCGGGTCCTCCCGCCCGATCCGCAGCAGCGCCGCGGCCACCTCGCCCGTGTCGCCCACCCCCGTCATGCGGTCAGTCTCGCAGGGCCGCCGCCATCACGGAACGGGCGACAGGGGCGGCGTTGCCGCCGCCGCTGATGTCGGTCCGGTGCGCGGCGGCGTCCTCCACCACCACGGCGACCGCCACGGCAGGGCGGCCCGCGCCCCGTGCCTGCGCCCAGGAGATGAACCAGGCGTAGGGGCGGCCCGAGTTGTCGACGCCGTGCTGCGCGGTGCCGGTCTTGCCGCCGACGGTCACCCCGTCGATCGCGGCGTTGGAACCGGTGCCGCGCTCCACCACGTCGACCATCATCTCCCGCAACTGCGCGGCGGTGCGCGGGTTCATGGCCCGGTGGTAGGCGCGTGGGCCCGTCCGCCGGACGGCCGAGCCGCTCCGCGTCGTCGTCCGGTCCACCAGATACGGGTGCATGAGTTCGCCGCCGTTCGCCACGGCCGAGGCGACCATCGCCATCTGGAGCGGGGTCGCCGTCGTGTCGAACTGCCCGATCGAGGAGAGTGCCAACTGGTCGTCGCTCATCTCGGTGTCGAAGTTGCTCTTCGCCACTCCGGACGGGATCAGCAGTCCGGGGTCGTCGAAACCGAACCTCCGTGCCGCGTCGACCATGCCGCTCAGCCCGACCCGCACCCCCAGCTCCGCCATCACGGTGTTGCAGGAGACCCGGATCGCCTCGGCGAGCGGGGCGTCCTCGCAGCCCTCCGCCTCGTTGGGGAGCGTGGTCGTCGTCCCCGGCAGCACGTAGGGGGAGGGGGTGTCGGTGTCGGCCCGGGGATCGGTGACGACACCCGCGTCGAGCGCCGCCGCGGCAGTCACGATCTTGAAGGTGGAGCCCGGCGGATAGGTCTGCCGGATCGCCCGGTTCAGCATCGGCAGGCTCGGGTCCGCGTTCAGCCGCCGCCAGGCATCGGTCACGGACGGACCGGTGCCGGAGATCAGCCCGGGATCGTACGAGGGGGTGGAGACCAGTGCCAGGATCCGGCCGGTGGACGGTTCGAGGGCGGCGACCGCGCCCCGCCGCCCGGCGAGGCCCTCGTAGGCGGCGCGCTGCACCGCGGCGTCGATGGTGGTGACCACGTTCCCGCCGGGCTGCTGGCTCCGGGTGACCTCGTTCCACAACGGGAACGGGGCGAGCGCCGAGTCGGTGCCGGAGAGGATGCCGTCCTCGGCGTACTCGATCAGGGTGGTGCCGTACGTCTGGGAGGCGTACCCGGTCACCGGCGCGTACAGCGGACCGTCCCGGTACCTGCGCTCGTACGCGAGTTGCTCGCCGGTGTCCACGGAGCCGGTGACGGGCACGCCGCCGACCAGGATGTTGCCCCGCGGCTGGCCGTAACGGGCGATCGTGGAACGGCGGTTGGCGGGGTTGTCGTCCAGGCCGGGGGCTTCGAGGACCTGGACGCGGGCCGCGTTCAGCAGCAGGGCCACGAGCAGCAGCAGGCAGAGCGCGGCGGCCCGGCGGATGCAGCGGGTCACGGCACCTCCTCGGGGCTCGGGGCGATGACCCCGGTGTCCACATGGTCGGGCGGCGGCCTGCGGGCCTGGTCGCTGACCCGGATCAGCAGCGCCACGATGATCCAGTTGGTGACGACGGACGATCCACCCTGGGCGAGGAACGGCATCGCCATGCCGGTGAGCGGGATCAGCCCCATCACCCCGCCCGCGATCACGAACACCTGGAGCGCCAGGATCGAGGAGAGCCCGATCGACAGCAGCCGCCCGAACGGGTCGCGCAGCGCCAGCCCGGTCCGGTAGCCGCGGGCGACGAGCAGCGCGTACAGCAGGAAGATCGCGGTCAGCCCGGTCAGGCCGAGTTCCTCGCCCGCGGTCGCCAGGATGAAGTCCGACTTGGCGGCGAAGCCGATGAGGATGGAATGTCCGAGCCCGAGACCGGTACCGAGCATCCCGCCCGCGGCGAACGCGAACAGCGACTGGGCAAGCTGGCCGGGGCCGCGGCCGGCGGCGATGGAGGCGAACGGGTCGAGCCAGTCCTCGACCCGGCTGTGCACATGCGGTTCGAGCGAGCCGACGACGAACGCGCCCACCGCGGCCAGCAGCAGGCCCACCGCGATCCAGCCGGTCCGGCCGGTCGCCACGTACAGCATGATCACGAAGAGGCCGAAGAAGAGCAGCGAGGTGCCCAGATCCCGCTCCAGGACCAGCACCCCGACGCTGAGCACCCAGATCGCCACGATCGGGCCGAGCACCCGCCCGGTGGGGAACTGGAGCCGCCAGATCCTGCGGCCGGTGAAGGCGAGGGCATTGCGGTTCGCGGAGAGGTACGCGGCGAAGAAGACGGCGAGCAGGATCTTGGCGAACTCTCCCGGCTGGAACGAGAACCCGCCGATCCGGATCCAGATCTTGGCCCCGTTCACCGCGGGGAAGAAGATCGGCACGATCATCAGTGCCAGGGCGGTGGCGACCGAGAGATAGGCGTACCGCTGGAGCACCCGGTGATCGCGCAGCAGGACGACCACGACGATGAAGAGCGCCACCCCGAGCGTGGACCAGATCAGTTGGGTGGGGGCCGCCCGGTCGTTGGGGGTCTCCAGGTCCAGCCGGTAGATCAGTACCAGGCCGAGCCCGTTGAGGAGCACGGCGATGGGCAGCAGCAGCGGATCGGCGTACGGGGCGCGGAAGCGGACCGCGAGATGGGCCAGCAGGGCGAGCAGGCCCAGCCCGCCCCCGTAGCCGGCGACGTCGGGCGGAACCACGCCGTTCCTGGCCAGGCCGACGGCGGCATAGCCGTAGACCGGGACGAGGACGGCGCCGACGAGGAGCAGCAACTCCACCCCGCGCCGCTTCGGCAGACGCAGCGCGGGCGGTGGCGGGTCCCCCGCAGTTACGGTCATGCCACGCAACGTAGCAAGAGGCGGTGCCTATTTCCCTTATGTCATAGCGCGGATGTCCCGTTCCCGCGGCCGGGGAAGCGGGACATCCCCGTGGGCGGGGGGCGGAACCGGATATCCGCACCGGACATCCGCGCGGCCGGGGCGACCGGCGTCTCAGCCGCGGGGGCGGGAGGCGGGGCCCGCCCCGTCCTCGTCTCGTTCCGTTCCGTCGTCGTCCGGCCGCATGTACGCGGGCAGCGTCAGCCGGGCCAACGCCCCGCCCTCCGGGGCGTTGGCGAACGTCAGCTCCGCTCCGATCACCGCGGCCTGCCCGACGGCGATGGTCAGGCCCAGCCCGTGTCCCTTGCCGCCCTCGGTGCGGAACCGTTGCGGCCCGCCGTCCAGCAGGTAGCCCGGGAAGCCCGGTCCGTGATCGCGCACGGTCACGACCGGCCCGTCGACCGTCACCAGCACCGGCGGACGGCCGTGGTTGTGCGCGTTGGCCATCAGATTGCCCAGCACCCGTTCCACGCGCCGCCTGTCGGTCTCCACCCGCACCGGTACGGGTGCGCTCACACGCGCCCCGCCCGTTCCCGCCCCGGAGGCGGTCTTCCCGTGCCGGACCTCGGCCTCCGTCCCGGACGCGCGCACCACCCGTTCGACGAGTGGTGCCAGCTCGTGCACGTCGAGATCGACAAGTTCCGTACGGGCGTCGAGCCGGGAGATCTCCAGCAGGTCCTCGGTCAGTGCCCGCATCGCCCGGACCCGGTCGCGCACCAGCTCGGACGGCCGCCCCGGCGGCAGCAGCTCGGCCGCGGCCGTCAGGCCGGTGAGCGGGGTGCGCAGCTCGTGCGCCACATCGGCGGTGAAACGCTGCTCGGCCTGCAGCTTGTGCTGGAGCGTGGACGCCATCGTGTCCAGCGCGCCCGCGACGATCGCCACCTCGTCCTGCGGGCGCGAGGGGTGCGACGTACGCGGGTCGTCGACGCGGGCATCGAGATCGCCCGCGCTGATCTGGCGGGCCACCCGGGCCGTCGCGTGCAGTCGCCGGGTGATCCGGGTGACGGCGAACGCGCCGACGAGCAGGGTGGCCCCGGTGGCCAGCAGCGAGGAGCCGACGATCGCCCGGTCCAGGGCGCCGATCGTGCTGGCGCTCTGGCTGTAGTCCACCGCCGTGGCCAGCACACCGTTGTCGGCCGGTGCCGCCGCCCACATGGCGGGCCGTCCCTCGCGGTCGGCGACGAGCGTGCCGCGTTCACCGCGTGCGGCAAGCGCGCGCAGGGAGGCGGGAAGCCCGGGCGGATCGAGGCCGGAGCGCGGCGGCAGGGCCTCACCGGCCTCGTACGCGACCGTGACCTCGGACAGCCGGAACAGTGCCTTCTCGCGTGCCTCGGCGACAGTCTGCCGGGTCACCTCGCCGTGGACCAGGATGCTCAGCAGCGCGGCCAGCGCGCAGCACATCGCGGTGATGAAGACGGCCGCCTTCCAGGTCAGCGTCGCGGTCCAGGCGGGGGCGCGCAGCCGACGCGCCCGTGAACCGCGCCTGCCGGTTCCCCGGCGCGCGGTTCCGCGGCGCCCGGACGCCTGCGGCTCCGCAGCCGTGCGCGCGTCCTCGTACGGCCCGGTGCCGGGCCGCTCCGTGCCCTGCCGCCCGGTCACCGGCTGTCGGGGGCCGCGCCACCTCATCGGCGCTCCGCGGAGACGCCGCCGGACGGGGTGGCGGGGGCGGACGGGGTGGCGGGCGGTGGGGGCATCCGCAGGATCTCGTCCCGCGTGGGCAGCATCGCCCGCTGCCGCTCGTCCCAGGTCCAGGCGGTGCGGTACTCGTAGCCGGTGATGGCCGACGGCACCCTCATGATCAGGTCCTGTCCCGCCAGCTCGACACTGATCACGGCGTCCGAGGTGGAGAGGATCCGCGTCAGCCCGCCCGCCTCCGGCATGTAGACGCGTATCGAGACCTGGTCGTCGGCCAGCCGGATACCGAGCACCATCTCGTCCTTGCCGTCCCCGGTCAGATCACGGAAATAGGGGCGGAGCACCGGACAGGACGCCGATGTTCCGCCGCACTCGGAGATCCGGCGGACGGTGTCGGCGGGCAGCTCCGCCGCGCCGCTGGAGCGGTCGGGCCGTGCCTTCAGTTCGGCCTGCGCCACCGCCACCGGATCCAGCCGGTGCACATCGCCGTCCGGGAGTTCGACGCCCGGGATGCGCGCGGTCTCGCCCTCGCCGTAGTCGTACGGGGCGGCGGAGGCGGGCGGCAACTCGGGCCAGAGCCGGGCGGGCCCGACGGCGTGCGACGCCGGGCCGGTGCTCCGCAGTCCGCCCCCCGCACCGCAGCCGGTCAGCAGGGCTCCGCCGACGACGGCCGCGAGGACCGCCGTCATGCGGCACCGCACCCGGAGACGGGGACCCATGGCGTCCTCCCTTCCCTCGGGTCATGCCCCTAGACCTTATGCGGAAGGAAGTCGTTTATCCCTATTTGCCTACTGGCTGAGACGCGGCGCCTACCCTGAGGATTCCGGCCGGGACGCGGCGCCGTGCCGAGGGGTAGTGCCGGTGGGCGCGGTGCCGGGCCGAGGCGGTTCCGGCCGGGAACGGGGTCAGGTCCGGTAGGGGTTCCCGCCCGGCGCGTAGCCCGGCTGCCCCTGCACGGGGCCCTGCGCCTGCCCGAACGGATTGCCCTGCTGCGAGGCCGCGTACTGCGCCAGCAACTGGTCCGCCTGCTCCTTCGGGATCTGCTGCTCCCCGCCGCAGAACGTGCACTGCGTCGCGAACTTCGTCGAGAACGGGAAGAGCGGCACGAAGAACAGCGTGAACTTGGTGACCCGCTTGCGCAGCGTGTGCGCCGCCGGGTTGGTGCACCAGTTGCAGACCAGTGTCAGGACGGCCAGTTGGTACAGGTATCCCCGTGTACCGAAAATGATCACGTTGTGGGTTCCTTCCCCGTGTTTCCCCGTAGCGCCTGCCGGCAGAGCGCCAGCAGCGTTTCGTCCTGGTATATGTCGTGGCTGCCGTATCCGCCGTCCATCGCCTGGTGACGGCGGGGAGAGGCGAGCTCGGCGCGCAGCACGTGCGCCGCGTCCGACCCTGCACCAACGGGCCCCGTCCGCGCCAGGCATTCCGCCACCCGAACCCGGACCTGCCGATTCCGCTCCCAGGCCGACAACAGCACCGGCACGGATTCCTCGGGCCGCCCGGACGCCGCCCGCAGCGCGTCCGCCGCCGCCACCCGCACCCACACGTCCTGGTGCCCGAGCAGCGCACGCAGCCGGGGCACGGTCACCGCCGCCCGCTCCCCGAGCCCGGCCACGGCGTCCACGGCCGAACGCAGCGCGTGGACGTTCCCGCCGCGCAGCCCCTCGGCCAGCACCGGCAGCACCGCATCGGCGTCCCCGCCGATCGCCCACAGGGTCCGGGCCGCCTCCGTCGCCGAGACGGTCCCCGGACCGCGCAGTAACGCGCGCAGTTCCGGCACGGCTTCACGCGCCGCCGGCCCGAACGAGGCGAGAGCCCTCAGCGCCGCCGTACGCAGCCACTCGCCGCGGTACCCGGGGGCGCCGCGCAGCACCCGGAGCACCTCCGGCAGCGCCTCGTCCGCCCGCAGCGCGGTCAGGGCCATCAGCAACGGGCTCGCCCGGTCGTACGCCGCCTCGTCCAGCGGGACCTCGCCGAGCCTGCGGCGCAGCACATCGGTCAACGGGCTCGCCGCGGCTCCCAGGAAACCGATCGCGAACCCCGCGTCGTGCGGCACCTCGGGCCGCTCCAGGGCCGCCGCCAGTGCCGGTACGGCACGGGCGTCGCCCAGCCGGGCCAGGGCCTTCACCGCGCTGCCGAGCGCCGGGGGGCCGCCCGGCCAGTTCCGCACCCAGGCACCGGGATCGGCGGCGACCCGCGCCGCCAGCGCGTCGGCGGCGGGCGTGGCCAGCCCGAACAGGTCCTCCAGCACCTGTGCCGCGGCCTCGGCCAGCCGGGGCTCGGGAGTGGCGAGCTGCTCGCCGACCAGCCGGATCAGTTCCTCGTAGCCGCCCCGCCAGGACCGGATCAGGCCGCCGCTCATCCGGAGCGCGTCGATCCGTTGCCCGCGGTCGGGGCTGCGCAGCTGATCCGCCAGCAGCGCCGTCCGCTCGGCCACCCGGTCGTCGAGCCCGGCGTGCAGCGTCCGCAGCAGATCCGCCGTCCACGGGGCGGGACCGGGCGTCATCCCCTCGCCGCCCGGCGCCCGGGACTGACCGGACCACATTCCGGGCACCGGCCAATCGTCCGCGTACACGTCGCCGGCCCCGGCCGCCTCGGCGTACGCGTCGAGGGCCGCGACCACCCCGGCCGGACCGGTCCGCGCCTCGCCCGAGCCGTACGCGGTCGGCGCGGACCGTCGTGCGGGCGCCGCCCGCAGCTGCCGCAGCAACCCCGTCACCACCCGGACGACGTCGCCCGGCAACGCGTCCGGTGCGCACCTGGCCACCTGTGCCAGTGCGGCGAGCCGCAGCCCGGGCGGGAACCCCTCACCGGCCAGCCGGGTCAGCCAGGTGGCCGCCTGTCCGGCCAGCGCGCGGTGCCGCAGCGCCACCCGCCCGGCGGCCTCGATCAGGGCGAGCCGCACCTCCTCGGACGGCTCCACCGGCAGCCGCTCCCGCAACAGTGCGAGCACCCGTTCCGGGTGGCTGTGGAGCCCGGCGAGCGCCGGCGGCGCGGCGAGCCGCACCCCCGGATCGTCGTCGGCCATCAGCTCACAGAACGCCCCGGCACCCGCGGTGACGGCGGTCGCCGCCATCGCATAGTTCGCCGCGCCCTCGATCTCGTCCTCGCCGATCTCGTCCTCGTCGTCCTCGCCCAGATCGATGCCGCCGATGCTGGTGAGCAGCTCCACGATGCTGCCCCGGTCCTGGACACTCGGTTCCACGACCAGTTCGAAGAGAAAAGGAATGCAGGCCAGCGTGCAGGCGTACACATCGCCCTGGTGGTGAACGGCCCCGTACATGCCGTCCAGTGCCCTCTCGCGCTCCGCCGGATCGTCGGACGCGAGACCCCGCAGCATCACCGGCACATCATCGGCAGGCCCGTAGGCATGCTCCATCGAGGCCCAGTCGACTTCGTCGATCCCTGCGAACACGCCATCGCCTCCCCACGCATATTCCACGAAGCAGTGTCTGCCAGAGTGTGCACCACGGCCCGGACGCTCCGCCCTCCACATGCGGTCTTTTCCTGACGGACATGACAAAGGTCTCGCCATGCGCTATCGGTGGACGGGGGAGAACGCCCTGCTTTTCCCGCATGCGGGGATGGCGCGTTTTCGATTCGCACCGGTGTACGTCTTCGTTCCGTGCCGGTGCGTGTTCGTTCCGCTTCGGTGCGCGCCCTCGTTCCGTGCCGGTGCGACGGACGGCGTGCCGGCCCCGGCGCGGGGAACCGCCGCCCCGTCCGCGCCGCCGCCCGCCCATGTGCGCGGGCGAGGCGGTTCGGCCCCCGCGGCCCACCCCGGTTCCGCCGCGCCGACAGGACCTCTCTCAGCCCCTGCGAGAGTCGCCGCGCGGCAGCGGACGAGCCCGGTCCGGATCGGCGAGCGGCGCCAGCAGGTCGCCGTGGTCGGCCAGCCGGGCCGCCATGTCGCCGGCCAGGAGGACCAGTTCCGCGGGTGTCCGGCAGTTCTCGATCTCCGCCCAGGTGAGGGGCGCGGAGACGGTCGGTTCGGGGCGGGCGCGCAGGGTGTAGGGGGTGGCGGTCGTCTTCGCCGCCGCGTTCTGGCTGAAGTCGACGAACACCCTTCCCGGCCGCAGCGAGCGCCTCATCCGGTGCACCACCAGCTCCGGAAGGGCCTGCTCCGCCTCGACGGCCAGCCCCTTCGCGTAGGCCGACACCCGATCGGAGGCCGTCGGCTCCAGCGGCACCAGCAGATGCAGCCCCTTCGAGCCGGAGGTCTTCGGGCAGGCGAGCAGATCGTCCGCAGCCAGCCGCTCGCGCAGCCACAGGGCCACCGCACAGCACTCCACCGCGGTCGCGGGCGCCCCCGGGTCCAGATCGAACACCATCCGGTCGGCGACCCCCGGCGTCCCGGCCCGCCACTGCGGGGTGTGGAATTCCACCACCAGGTTGGCCGCCCACATCAGCGAGGCCAGATCCGTCAGGACCACCTGCTCGGCCGCCTCGTCCCCGCGGTGCGGCACCGGAGCGGTCCGTACCCAGGACGGCGTACCGGGCGGCGGGTTCTTGGTGAAGAAGCACGGCCCCTCCGGCCCGTCCGGATAGCGCAGGAAGGACACGGGCCGGTCGCGCAACTGGGCCAGCAGGGGCCCCGTCACGGTCGTCGCGTAGTAGTGGAGCACCTCCCCCTTGGTGGTTCCGGTGGCTGGATACAGCACCTTGTCGAGGTTGCTGAGGGCCAGCCGCCGCCCCTCCACCTCTGTGATCGGCGTCATACGATAAGAATCACATGATTTCCGGACACCCGGGTGTGTCTCTGGGTGAACGGGATGAACGGCATGTACGCGGAGGCAAGGGGTGAACAGTGAGGTCCATATGGAACGGCGCCATCTCCTTCGGGCTGGTCAGCATCCCGATCAAGTTGGTCAACGCGACCGAGAACCACGCGATCTCGTTCCGCCAGATCCACCTCGCCGACGGTGGCCGGATCCGCTACCGGAAGGTGTGCGAGATCGACGAGGAGGAGGTCACCGCCGCCGAGATCGGCAAGGCGTACGAGGACGCCGACGGCTCGATGATCCCGATCACCGACGAGGACCTCGGCTCGCTCCCGCTCCCCACCGCCAAGACGATCGAGATCGTCGCCTTCGTGCCGGCCGCCTCGATCGATCCGCTCCAGATGGACGCGGCGTACTACCTCTCCGCCAACGGAGTCCCGGCGGCCAAGCCGTACACCCTGCTCCGTGAGGCGCTGAAGCGGAGCCAGAAGGTCGCCCTGGCCAAGTACGCCCTGCGCGGCCGGGAACGGCTCGGCATGCTGCGCGTGGTCGACGACGTGATCGCCATGCACGGCCTGCTCTGGCCGGACGAGATCCGCAGCCCCGAGGGCGTCGCCCCGCAGGCCGAGGTCACGGTGCGGGACGCCGAACTGGACCTGGCCGACGCGCTGATGGACACCCTCGGCGAGGTCGACATGGACTCGCTCCACGACGACTACCGCGAGGCGGTCGAGCAGCTCGTCGCCGCGAAGGCGGAGGGTCGGACCCTGGAGCCCGAGAAGGCGGAGGACTCCGGCCGCGGCACGGTCATCGACCTGGTCGCCGCGCTGGAGAAGAGCGTCCGGGCCGCCAGGAGGTCCCGCGGCGAGGAACCGGCGGCCGAGGAGCGGGAACCGTCGGAGGGAGAGGAATCGGCGGACGCCTCCATGGCCGAGGTCACCTCGCTCGACGGCCGCAGAAAGCCGGGCGGCACCGGGACGAGGAGGAAGTCCGCGGCGACCGGGAAGACGGCTACGAAGAAGCCGAGATCCGTGACGAGCAGGGCGCCCGCCAAGAAGACCGCCTCGCGGTCCACGGCGAAGAAGTCGGCAGGCGGCACAGCGGCGAAGAAGACCACCGCGAAGTCCGGCACCAAGACGACCGGCAAGGCGGCGGCGAAGAAAACGCCCTCGCGCAAGCGCGCCTCCGCCTGAGCCCCGGCCCCCGGACGGGGCCGAGCTCCGAGCCCCCCGACGCCCCGAGCGGTCCGAGCCCCGAGCCCCGGGTCCCGGGCCCCGGGTCCCGGGCCCCGGGTCCCGGGCCCCGGGTCCCGGGCCCGTGGCGCCGGGACCGCGCCGACCAGGGGCCCGATGACCGATCCCCGGGGTGCGGGCCCGACCTCGACGCGACACGTCACGCACCACGCCGACGGCCGCCCCGGAGCCGAAGCCCCGGGGCGGCCGTCACCCCGTGCCCGCACGTTCCCCCGTCACACGCACCCGGGCCGGCGCCCACAGCGGCGCCCGCGGCAGAGCCCGTGTCAGCGCCCGTGCCCGAACAGCCGGTACGAGTCGACGTATCCGGCCGCCGGAGTCCCGACCCCCGTCACGTCGTCGTACCCCCTGACCGCCTTGAGCGAGGCGTCCTTGCCGAGCGTGCGCAGCGACGTCAGCAGGCCGTCCGCCGCGTCGACCCCGTTGGCGTAGTCGACGCGGACCACCGCGAGGTCGCGGTTCGGGCCGAGCGGGTGGTCGGTGACGTCGTGGTACGCCTTCGAGCCGTACCGGGCGTAGATCGCCGGGTTGGCGAATCCGATCGGCAGCCCGTGCCGGGCCTGCTGGGCCAGCGCCTGCACGCCCGCGATGACCGGGGCCGCCAGCGACGTGCCGCCGATGCGGTACTCGTCGTAGCCGAGCGAACCGTCGGGGAGCGTCTGGGTCTGCCCGACCAGGAAGCCGGTGTTCGGGTCGGCGACGGCCGCGATGTCCGGGGCCGTGCGCATCCGCTGCTTCCCGTTGGCCCGCGCGAGCGAGTCCGGGACGACGCCGCGCTGGTAGAAGGGCTGCTGCACGGTCGCGCTGGTGCCGCCGCCCGCGCCGCCGGTGTACGCGCCCGGGAGGCCCGCCCAGCTCCCGCCGTCGTCGGCGAGGCCGGCCTTCAGCGTGCCCCAGCCGGTCTCCCACAGGTACCGGTCGTTCTTGCCGACGGCCAGTGCGGTGCCACCGACCGACGTCACCCAGGCGGAGTTCGACGGCACGTCGATCTGCTTGGTCCCGGTGGACTCGACGTTGTCACCGGCGTCGCCGGAGGAGAAGTAGAAGCCGATGCCCTCGACGGCGCCCATCTTGAAGACCCGGTCGTAGGCGGCCGCGACGTCCGGGGTCTCGTTCGACTCGACGTCGCCCCAGGAGTTGGACACGATGTCCGCGAGGCGGTGGTCGACGACCTTGTTCAGCGTGTCCAGCAGATCGGCGTCGTAGCAGGAGGCCGCGCCCAGGTACACGATGTCGGCGGCGGGCGCGACCGCGTGCACGGCTTCGACGTCGAGGGTCTCCTCGCCGTACCAGCCGGAGGCCCCGCACTCCTCGGTCCTCGTGTAGTCGTCCGGCAGCACCTGCCGGAGCTGGCCCCGGCGGTACGGGGCGTCGCCGTTGCGCTTCGCGTACTCGGCGGCGTCCTTCGCGATGGTCGGCGAGGCGTACGCGTCGGTGATCGCGACGGTGACCCCCTTGCCCGTCCACTTGCCCGCACCGTACGCGGCCCGCAATTGCTTGCCGGTGTACCCCTTCACGGCGTACGGCGCCTTCGCCCCGTAGGCGCTCGGCAGCGTCGAGGCGGTCTTCGAGCCGTAGTACGAGGAGAACGGGCCGGAATTGCGGAACACCGCGTCCGGCGGCGGCAGCGTCTCGTCGTGACTCGCCTTGTGCGGCGCGTTGTCCAGACCGGACACCGCGAGCACCGCGTCGCCCAGCGCGGCGGGGACGGAGGCGGTGGAAGCGGGCGCGCGATAGGTCCGGCCGCCCTTGCGATAGTTGCGCAGCTGGGTGCCGAACGTCTTCTCGGCGGCGGCGACGTCACCGGTGGCCGAGACGTAGTGCTGATTGGTGCCGGTGACGGTCAGCCCGTTCGACCGCAGCCACTGGGCGACCTGCTCGATCTGCTCCTGGGTGGCACCGAACCGCTCCTGCGTCTGTTCCGGGCTCAGGTACCTCCCGTACGACGCCGACCGAGGGTCGGACACGGCGGCGGCGTAGGCGGCCAGCCCCTTCGCGTCCCGCCCGGCCAGATGGACCCGGACGGCGATCTTGCCGCTGTCGGCCGTGGCCCCCTGATCCGCCTGGGCGGTCGCCCAGGCGGGCTTGGTGCCCTGCAGGGCGTTCCGTCCGCCGGGTGCGGAGTCGGCACTGGCGTTCGGCGTCCCGAGGGCGAGCGCGCCGGCCAGCAGTGGCAGTGTCGCTGCCATGCTGAGCGCGGCGCGCCTTCTCGCGCGGCTGGTTCTCATACAACCCCCTGCGAAGTGGTCTGCACGTGTGGACCATGTGCCGGATGAGGTGCACATGTAATGCGCCACTCTGGCGATCAACCCTTCATGCAGGGGGCATGCATTGGCCAAGAATCGACCAAGTGTCCGTATCCGACCGGCCGTTCACGAAGAACGCGGGGAAAAGCGCACTCAGGTGCCCGAGGTCGGGTTCAGCGGAGCGAGACCGAACGACGGCGAACTGCTCATGTACGTGCAGCCGGTGTACCGGTACCCGGGCTGGACCTTCGAGCCGTCCGCGTAACTGCTGACGCTGTTCGACGAGCCGCCCCGGTGCTTGTACAGGAAGTGGTACTCGCCCGCGGGCAGGCGGAGCGTCGTCTTCGGATAGTTCTTCCCGCCGGCCTTGCACGCCGACAGGGCCCCGTTGATCGCGGAGTACGTCGAGCAGCTGCCGCACCCCTTGATCTCGGCAGTTCCGGTGACCGGCCCGGTGTACAGGACCTCGACCCCGTCGGGTGCGTCGTTGCTGATGACCAGCTCCATCCGGGGCCCGCCCGGCGCGTTCGCGGGCGGCAGGTGCTTCCCGGCGGCGGGCCGCTTGTCGGCGATCTCGGCGGCGATGGCGATGTCCCGGGCGTGCGCCCGGCGCTTGTCCTTCTTGTACGTGGCGGCGAAATCCGTCAACGACATCCGCGCCGCGTCGAACTTCTTGTCCTCGAACTCCGAGATCCCGCAGGCGTAGGCGCCGTCCTCGATGCCCGGGTCGGCCTTCGCGGCCAGCGCCGAGACCTTCGCGTCCGGCAGCGACAGGGCCGTGGCGCGGATCGTCCGCAGCGAGCCCAGCGCCGTGCACGGGGACTTCCCGCGCACGGCCCGGGTCTGCTCCGAGATCTTCGCCGTGACCGCGGACCCCACCTTTCCGGCCTGCGCGGAATCGGGGAACGTGCGCAGCAGCTCGCCGAGTTCGTCGGTGACCTTGACGAGTGTCGTGTCGCCCAGCTTCGCGACCCCGCACTCGTACAGCGAGGTGGCCAGCGGATCGTCGGGGTAGCCGGCCAGACCGCCCAGCAGCTTCCGGTCGACGGACTTCGGCACGGTGCGCAGATAGGTCAGCGGCTCGACGGCCTCGCAGTGCTTCTTCTGCCGGTACGGCGTCGAGACCGCCCGGTAGTACGCGTCGAGCCGCTCCGGCACGAGCTTCCCCGCCCGCGAACCCGCGTGCTTCTCGCCGAGGTCGCGGTAGGCGGCGAGCGCCGAGGTGTAGTCGGCGCGTGCGTCGGCGAAGGGCCTGCCCGAGGCCGCGGCGACACTCCGGTCGGTCCGCTCCAGCCGGTCCAGCAGCATCTGTTCCACGGCCTCGTCGCGTGCGGAGCCGTAGAGGACCACGCCACCTGCTGGTGCTGCCAGCAGTACCAGCCCGACCCCCGCCGCCACCATCGGCCGCCACGACCCGCCGACCGCGCGCCGCCGCGCGGTCCGCGCCCCGTCCAGGGCCGCCAGGACCAGCACCACCGCATACGCGACCACCACCCCGGTGGCCACCCCGTCGGGATCGGCGGGCAGGGCGACGAACAGCAGCGCGCCGGTCACCGCCCAGCACACGACCGCCCGGCCCCAGCACCGCATCAGCGCGTAGCCGAGACCGAAACCGCTCAGATTGAGCAGCCCCGCCGCCACCGACCGCAGCCCGCTCCCGGCCGGCGGCGGCCCCGCCACCGGCGGCCGATCGGGCGGCGGCGGAGCGGAAGCGACACGGGCATCAAGATTCTGATCATCCCAACTCACGTCATTCCCCCAGCAGTTAAGCAAGCCAGGCCTCAAATCGAACCCGGCCGGATCACCATCCATGACACCCTGAACGGAGTCAATCCGGACGTGGTTCCTGCAGTACGAGCGACTTCGCGGGCTTCTGCAGGATTGCTTGCGATGCCCGTGCGGTCCTGGTCGCCGGCGCTGGCGGCTTGATCGGCGACGGTGCACACCCTCGCCCGTTTCGTGCGCCGTAGTCGCACTGTCAGCCCACTTGGTTAGTCTGGAAATCATGGAAACGGAGCGCAGTGTCCAGCTTCCCGGTACGGGAGATGCACAAGCAGCGGGTCCGGACGGCGGCCTCGCCGGGAAGGATGGGCGCGATGTCCAATGGATCCTGCAACCTAGGGGCACTTCGAGAGTCAGGGGACCTCAGCACTTCCGGCACTCGGTTCGGAGCGGCATCCTGCTCTCGTCGTACGAGCACGTACTGGGCGCCGATGGGGATGACCTGCGACGCTTGTTCCCGAGAGGTGTGGCGCGACTCTGGGGATCCACACCTCCTGTTCGGGGGAAGTCCGAGAAGGTAACTGCACTCCAGGAGCGTCGGGTCGGCGATGAAGTGCTGTTCTACGCCAGGAAGAGGTTCGTCGCCAAAGCCAGAATTCTTGCCCTGCTCCACAATCGGCCGCTGGCGAAAGAGATCTGGGGTGTGGACGAAAATCAGAAGACCTGGGAACACATGATGGCGCTGGGCGACGTGGTCGAGATCGATGTTTCCGCGGAACCCATCCTCAAAGGGCTTACGATCCCCATTCCGCTGCGTTCGCTGACACTCGTGCGGGCCGAGGAACGGCGCCGATTCCTGCATCTGATCCCTCCCTCGTCGCACCCGGAGCGCACTGTCCCGGCCAAAGCCACAGCAGAGCCCGCGGACCTCGCGACACTGGGGCGGGATGATTTGTTCCGTGCTCTTGCGTCCCTGAAGACCCACATCAGGGAGCATCGCCCGACGCGTCACAAGCCGATCACCCTTCTTTGGTCCATCGGCCGTCTGGCACAAGGCAAGGGCCGGATGGTGGACTGGGAGACGTTCAGGGCCGAGGTCGCGCCGCTGCTCAAGGAATTCGGACAGCCGGACTCACGCGTCACCCCTGAGTACCCCTTCTGGCACTTGCGCAGCAGCGGGTTGTGGAGTGTGGAAGGAGTTGTTGGGCAGGGAGCCACTCCCACACCCGCCCAGCTGGCCTCGGCGCACGCCCGAGCTGGTCTCGGCAAGGACGCGGCAGCGATCCTCCGACGCTCGTTGTCCCGTGCCGAGGCGATTGGCCTGCTGTGTTCCACGTACTTTGCCGATATCGATCGGGACAGCTTGCTGGAAAGAGTCGGACTGGCCGGCTACACGAGCGCCAGCGGTGAGCCCCCTGCTGGAGGTGGAGGATCCGCGAAACGTCGTACGGTCACCTCGTCGCAGCCTGATCGTGATCAGCGGCTCGTCGAACACATCAAGATGATGTACAAACATGCGTGCCAGGTATGTGGATCCCGGGTGGAGACCAGATACAGCCACTACAGCGAGGCAGCGCATATCAGAGGTGTCGGGAAACCTCACAACGGTCCGGATGAGCTTTCCAACCTGCTGTGCCTCTGTCCCAATCACCATGTCGAATTCGACAGGCTCGCCATCTATATCGATGAGGACTGGTCGGTGCGACGGAACTCCACCGGGGACATCCTCTTTGAACTCCGACGTCATGCCGATCACGTCATAAACAAAAAGCACTTGCGCTATCACCGGGGGTTGTGCGGGCGCGTCTGACCAGGACGGCTCCCGCATGGAGTTGCGGTCGAAGTGCGGATTCGCCCGTGAACGTGGACCCGTCTGGCAGGGTATGCCTCCGGCGTGGTCATGCCCAGCACTTTGTCGAGCGCTGAGGCCTATATGTCTGCATGGCGTCACGACAGGCTGGGCACGGTAAATCCCCGGAAGGAGGATTCGAGTCGACCGCGCGTCGGCATACCTGATCTCGCTGTCGGCTGAGTGTGCAAGGCACATGACGGGGCTATTGATCCGAAGCGCTTTGGCTTCATCCTCGTTGACGGCGTGTGAGTGATCTGGTGGGGGATGCGTGGACCTGGTCGCCGGACGCGCAGGAGGCTGCGCGGTTGCTGGCGTTGTCCGCGCTGGTGGACGGGCGGGACCGGGCAGAGGTCGCGGCCCTGTTCAAGGTGTCGGTCAGGGCCGTGGACAACTGGTGGACGAGGTGGCAGACCGGCGGCCGGGACGTGCTGCTGTCCCGTCCGCGTGGCCGCCGGGTGGGCGAGCAGCAGGTTCTGTCCGGGGCCGAGCAGGCCGCCGTCCGGCAGGCCGTCCTCGGTCACACCCCTGCGGCCTGGGACTTTCCGGTCAGCTCTGGGCACGGGCCCTCATCGGCGAGCTGATCTTCAAGCTGTACCGGATCCGCTTCACCGAACCCGGGGTGGGCAACTACCTCAAACGCTGGGGCCTGGCGTTCCAGCGTCCGGACGAGCGGGCCGTCGAGCAGGACGCGGAAGCGTTCCGTGTCCGGCACGAGGAGACCTGGCCGGCGATCCGGGCCCAGGCGAAGGCCGAGAACGGTGAAGTCCTCTTCGTCGACCAGGTCGGTGTCCGATCGGACCAGGTCACCGGCCGCACCGGGGGTGAGCGGGGACGGACTCCGGTCGTCCGTCGCACCGGGAACCGCTTCTCCGCGAACGCGATGTCCGCGATCGGCACGAAGGGCCGGATGCACTTCATGGTCTTCACCGAGTCGTTCGACGCGAAGGTCATGTGCCGCTTCCTGGACCGGCTCGTCGGACACTTCGACCACAAGGTCCACCTGGTCGTCGACCGGCACTCGGCCCACTGCTCGAGGACCGTCCGGACCTGGCTCGCCGAGCACGAGGACCAGACCGAGCTGCACTTCCTGCCGTCGTACTCACCCGAGCTGAACCCCGACGAGCTGGTCAACGCCGACCTCAAACGCAGCCTGCCCCACACCCACAGGGCCAGGAACCAGGGGGAACTCGCCACCGAGACCCGCCGGTTCTTCCACCGCCGACAACGCTAGCCACACATCGTGCGCGGATACTTCGGCGGCTCACACGTCCGCTACATCCTCGACGAGTGAACCCAATGAGTTTCTGATCAATAGTAGTACTTGGTCATGTGCGGTTTGTGATGGTGTGTCTTCTTGATGGGGTGTGTCGTTGACAGGATGCGCTGAGTGGGGAGTTGGCTGCGGTCCGGTGTGATCTGGAGGACTTCGCGGCGGAGATGTTCGAGTCGTTCGCGCGGGCGGATCAGCGGCGGTGGGGCGGGGTCTATCTGCGGGGCCTGTTGCTGGACGGCGGGCGCAAGTCGGTGGAGCCGATGGCCGGCCGTCTGGGCGAGGACGGGAACCGGCAGGCCCTGGCCCACTTCGTCACTTCCAGCCCATGGGATGCGGCGCATGTGCGGGCCCGTCTGGCCTGGCGTATGCAGCCGGTCATCAAGCCCACTGCGCTGGTCATCGACGGCACCGGGTTCCTCAAGGACGGGGATGCATCGGCGTGTGTGACCCGGTAGTACACCGGCACCGCGGGCAAGGTCACCAACTGCCAGGCCGGGGTCTCGCTGCACCTGGCTTCCAACGGCGCTTCCGCGGCCGTGAACTGGCGTCTGTTCCTGCCCGGGAGCTGGGATCCCGCCTCGCCCAAGGCCGACCCGGCCAAGGTAGCCCGCCGCGACAAGTGCGCCATCCCCGTCCAGGTGGGCCATGTCGAGAAGTGGCAGCTGGCCCTCGACGTGATCGACGAGACGCGGTCCTGGGGCATCGAGGTGCCCCAGGACATCGCCGACGGCGGCACCGCCGCCTTCCGGCTCGGCCTGGAAGAACGCGGTCTCGACTACGTGGTGGGCATCTCGGCCACGACCACTGCGCAACCCGGGGACGCACAGCCGTGCACCCGGCCTGCCCCGAGCCGGCCCAGCAGGTGAAGAGCCTGGTCATCGCGGCCGGCAAGAACTCCGCGCGGCTGGTGCAGTGGAGGGAGGGATCGCGGCCGGGCAGCGGTCCGCAGCGGGTACAAACGCATGTACTCGCGCTTCGTGGCCCTGCGGGTTCGGCCCGCCGGACGCGAGATCCGCAAGGCCACGGCCGGCACCGAGCTTCCGGTCCGCTGGCTGCTGGCCGAATGGCCCGCCGGCCAGGACGAGCCCGTGCAGTTCTGGCCCTCCAACCTGCCCGAGGCCACCCCGTTGCCCGTCCTCGTGCGCACCGCGAAGCTCCGATGGCGCATCGAGAACGACTACCGCGAGATGAAACAGGCCCTGGGCCTGGCCCACTTCGAAGGCCGAACCTGGCCAGGCTGGCACCACCACGTCACCCTCGTCTCGGTCGCCCACGCCTTCTGCACCCTTCAGCGACTGACCCGATCCCCAAAAGAGACGGCGTCGGCCTGAACCTCTACCGAGTCGTCCACGAGCTGCAAATACTCCTCGTGATCTGGACCGGCGCCTGCCCCACCTGCCACCGCGACATGCCAGACCCCGCACCAACATGACCAAGCACTACTAGAGCGTGGGCGGGCATCGGTCTGCCGTGGCCACCATCGGATTGCCTGGCCCGGCAGAGGCCTGGAACCCAGATCCGACGAGCTTCACCGAAATGACGGTCGATAACTGTGATTTCAGTCGCGTTGCTATAGAACTTCGAAAGTGAACCTGCTGGGTTCGCGAAGTGCTTCCGCCGCGCCGCTGAGGTCGGCAAGGCGGGCGGCAAGTGTCGCCTCGGCCAGCCGCGGAGGCAGCGCTGCGCTGAACTTCAGGCCGTGGAGAGCGCGGGGGGCCACTGAAGGGAGACAGAGGCGTCCTGCTGCCTCGGACTTGGCCTGCTTCCATTCTTGAAGCGTGATGTCTTCACGGAGTCGAACATATGTGTCCGTGGGGCGCTGCAAAGGGTCGGCGGCGGTACCGAGCGAGGCAGCCAGAGTCACGTTGGCTTTGTATCCGGCCCACGTCCACCACCGCACATTGGTGTCCTGTCCGCCGCGCACGAGAACTGAGGCATCGGGGTGCACCAGCTCGGCTGCCTTTTCGCGTACTTGACCGAGGGCGCTTTCGGCACGGCGGGTGAAGGCGATCGGAGGCATTTCACCGAGGAGCACTTCCCGCGCGGCACGGGTCAATGCGTGGGACCCGGTGCGGGACAGACCTGCTCCGCCCCATCGGGCCTTTCCTCCTCCGTCCACCGGCTCGACGAAGCAGCGGCGCCGTGACCAGTCGATGTAGGTCACCTGCCAACTGCGCCCGGCGAGCAGCAGCCGCCGTGGCCCGGTGATCTTCTCGGTGAGCAGGGCCGGGTCCGTCATACCGATTTCGTTGCGCCCTGACAGAACTGTGAACTCGGGGGCCGCAGTGAACACGGCTGTGAGGTCCATGAAGTGCCGGTAGCCGAAACGCTGTTCGGCCTCGGGGCCGATGAACATCATTCCGCCGTCACGGTTTAGATAGCCCTCCGTGATCAGGTGGCGTACGAGCGGTTCGGCGGGCGGTCCGAACGGCCCGAGGCCACCCCACCAGACCTGCCAGAGACGTTCCCCGACCCGGTGTTCCTGAAGGCAGAGCGCGAGCACCTGTTGAGCAACGATGTGCCGGGGTTCCGGCGGTGCGATGACCGGCTCGACCCACCCGCGCGACCAGAGCAGAAGAAGAGCGGTAGCCGACAACAGGCCAGCCTCATCGAGGGCCAGGAACAGACAGTTGCGCGTCGACCCAGGCCGCCGTCCGGTGCGCCCGAGCCGCTGGAGGAAGGAAGCCACAGTCCCGGGCGCGTCGATCTGGATGACACGGTCGAGATCGCCCACGTCGATGCCGAGTTCCAGCGTGCTCGTGGAGACGATCACACAGTCGCGAGCGTCCGCGAAGGCTTCCTCTGCTCGTCGTCGCTCGTCCGCGGACAGCGACGCATGTGACAGGAATGTAGTCACGCCCTTCGCGCGCAGTGCCTCACCGAGCTCTTCGACCTGCTTACGCGACTCGCAGAACACCAGACGCTTCTCACCCCTGTGCAAGGCCGCGATCACAGTGGCCGCGTTGGTCAGCGAACCTACGTAGTCGAGCTGGACATCCCCTGGCGGAGGCGATTGCGCTGTCGACGACGCCTGGGTACGCAGATGGGGAGCGACAACTCGCGGGTTGCCCTTACCCGATTCCCCCCGCGACCCCCGCAACCAGGTGAGCATCTCTTCCGGATTACCTACGGTCGCCGAGAGACCCACCCGTTGGACGGAGCGTCCGGCCACGCGCTCCAGCCGTTCCAGCACGGCAAGAAGATGCCATCCCCGGTCGTCCCCCGCGAAGGCGTGCACCTCGTCCACGACAATGGCGCGCAGCCCGGAGAAGAACGCCCTGTGATCGACATTTGTGCTGACCAGCATGGCTTCCAGAGACTCCGGAGTGGTCAGCAAAACATCCGGGCGCTCCCGCAGAATGCGCTTGCGGCGAGTATGCGATACGTCGCCATGCCAGAGCGCTGCCGTGCGCCCGAGCCACGAGGTATACGTCTCCAGCCGGGGCAGGAGGTTGTTCAGCAGTGCCTTGAGAGGACAGACGTAAAGGACCGAGGTGCCGGTCCAGCCCTCCCGGGCCATGCGCGAGAGCAACGGGAAGCTCGCCGCCTCGGTCTTCCCGCCGGCCGTGGGGGCCAGCAGCAATGCGTCCGAACCGTCGACGAGCGGTGTGATCGCCTCCTCCTGGAGCGGGCGCAGCCCTGGCCATCCCAAGGTGTTCACGATGTGATGGACGATTCCGGGGTGCAGCAGATCCAGTGGGTCCGAGACCGTGGTCATGGAAGATCCAGTTCGATCTCGTCCGGGCTGCCGGCCGCCGCGTTGCGTTCGACCTCGCTCATCTCCGCCGTCCTGACCGTCAGGGCATAGTGCTGACGCGGATCGAAGTCGTCGAACTGGTCGACACGGTCCAGAACGTCACCGACGAGCTTCTTCAAGAACAGCCGGGGGGCGACACCCACTCGACCGCCGAGAGCCCCGCCGACGGCTACGGCCAGGTCGGCAATGTACGCGTCATCCACAACAGTCCTGACCCGCTCGGAATCACGGACACCGTCCGCATAGAGGTCGCGAATGGTCGTCCCTAGGCCCACCAACGAGTCCTGGGTGAATCCGGGCAGCCGGACTTGCACGGCCCGGGGGTTGTCGAAACGCGGATCGGTGGTGAAGTCGGTGGCAAGCCGCTGCGCCAGGGGTGCCAGGCGCTGCACGCCCTGCTGGCCTTCGTAAAATGCCGGAGTGCCGGTGATCAGCAAGTACAGGCCGGGAAAGCGGCCGGAGTGCACCTCGTCGATGAGCTGACGCAGTGCGTTCAGCGCCTTGTCGCGTGCGTCGGAACGTACCCGCTGAAGCGTTTCCACCTCGTCGAGTACGACGAACAACCCCTTGTGCCCCGAGTCGCGCAGCACTGTCAGTAGTCCCTGAAGGAAGCCGAAGGCACCGAAGTGGTCGAGGTCGCCCCGGACTCCGGCGGCTCTGCGCGCCGAGGCGGCAACGTGTGGCTGGCCGCCCAGCCAGGCCATCACCGCCGAGGCAGTGACTTCGTCGCCCGAGGTGAGTGCGGTCCGGTAGCCGCGAAGGGCTGTCGCGAAGGACGGGGCATGCCGGGATACATCGGTGAGGCGGGCCGTCATCAGCTGCTCGACGGCTTCCGCCAGGTCCTCCTCCGCCGTACCCGCGGCAAGCGAGTCCTCCTCCAGTGCGTAGAACCACGCGTCCACGACAGGGCGCAACGCGCTCGGGGGAAAGCCGGAGGTGGTCAGCCGCTCGGTGAGGCGACGGTAGACCGTCTCCAGCTTGTGCAGTGGTGTCTCCGTCTCCGAGACCTGAATCTCCGCGACGGCAAAGTTGCGCCTCTTGGCACGCTCGCCGAGCCACCGGGTGAAGAAGGTCTTGCCGGACCCGTACTCACCCCGCACCGCCTTGAACACGGAGGCACCCGACGCCACGGCGTCGAGCTCGGCATCGAGCGCCGGCTCGAAGCGGCCCAGGCCGGTCGCGAGCAGGTCGAGGCCGCTCTCAGGGACGGCGCCGCGCCGAAGCGCGTCGATCACATCTCGACGCCGGGCGACGCTGACGAGGCCGGTGCGTTCGGGTCTGTCGATACTCACCTGCTCAGTCTCCCATCCAGGGAAAGTTCCGGAGGATCGGCCGGAATATGCCCTTACGGACCCTGCTGCTCCGGCATTGATTGACACCTGGGCGGCCCGCCGGTCAAATGCTCAGTGCACAGTTCTGTTATGAGTGGGGGAAGCAGCGGCGTGGCGCTCGACAATCCGAATCTGAAGGACGTACTCAAGGAAGTCGCATCCGGCGCCCTCCAATTGCCCGACTTCCAGCGGGAGTGGAAGTGGGACGACGAGCGCATCAGGGCACTCATCGCGACGGTGACGCTCAAATATCCGCTCGGTGTGGTCATGGCGCTGCACACCGGTGGTACCTCCCAGTTCAAGGCCCGGACACTCAAGGGCGCCGAGTCAGCCGAGGGCCGGACCCCAGACCTGTTGCTGCTCGACGGACAGCAGCGAATGACCTCGCTCTTCCAGGCACTGCACCATGACAGCCCCGTCGCGACGGTCGACTCCCGGGGCAATGACCTGAAGTGCTGGTACTACGTCGACATCGCCAAGGCCGTGGGTGCGCCCGCCGACCGCGACGACGCGATTGTCTCGGTCCCCGAGGACCGCAAGCTGAAGAGTGGCACTGCTCGCAGAGTCGTACTGGATCTGAGTACGGTCGAGGGTGAGTGCGCTGCCGGGTACTTCCCGCTCCGCTTCGTCTTCGACACCCGGCGAGTGAGCGAATGGCAGCAGGAGTTCGTGAAGGAGCACAGCAACTGGCCTCTGTGGGCGAAGTTCCAGGAGCAGGTGCTGAACAACATGCTGTCGTTCGACGTCCCGATGATCAAACTCGCTGCCACCACGACAACCGATGCGGTGTGCGCGGTGTTCGAACGAGTGAATACCGGCGGTGTGCCACTGAATGTCTTCGAGCTGCTCACAGCCACGTACGCGGGGAATCAGGAACACGTCGCGGAGCACGGGGACTACTACCGGCTGCCTGACGAGTGGCAGCAGCTCAAGAAGGAACTGACGTCCGCGTACCCGGTCTTCGGCCGTCCGGAGGACGGACCGGAGGACGGTCTGAGCAGTAGCGACTTCCTTCAGGCGGTCTCCCTGGTCCGTACCTGGGAGGCCAAGCGGGCGGGGGCGGGGACATCCGTGTCCTGCAAGCGCCGGGATCTCCTCAACCTGCCGCTCGCCGACTTCCGCAGGCTGGCGCCCCGGGTGGCGGCCGCCTTCGCTTGGGTCGGTGGATTCCTGGAGCGCCAGTCCATTGTCCGGACCGGTGACCTGCCCTACCGCACACAGCTGGTGCCGTTGGCCGCTGTGCGTGCGCTCATCGGTACGGAGACGGACACCCCGGGCGCCGACGAGCGGATCAGCCAGTGGTACTGGTGCGGTGTGCTGGGTGAGATGTACGGCGGCTCACTGGAGACCCGTTTCACCAGGGATGTCGAGCAGTTGATCGACTGGGTTCGCGGTGAAGACCACGCGACCCCCGACACGGTCAGCGAAGCAGCGTTCCTCGATGACCGCCTGGACACACTGACGACCCGCAACAGTGCTGCCTACAAGGGGATCTACGCTCTCCTCATCAAGCAGGGGGCCGTGGACTGGTACTTCACCGACCGCCCTCTCTCTCCGGCGCAACTGGTCGAGCACGCGGTCGACGTACGATTGCTCTTCCCCAAGGCCTGGATCGCCAAGAACGAGCCCACCTGGGCCAAGTACGCCACATCGATCGTCAACAAGACCCCGCTCTCGCTTCGGGCCAGCAAGAGCATGTCCGGTCCGCCCGGTGCCTATCTCAAGACACTGTCACTCGAGTCGGGTATGCGTCCTGAATGGTTCGAGGATGTCGTGGCCACCCACCTCGTCGACGTGGACACGTTGAAGGAGGGCGACTTCGTCCGTTTCTACGAGAACCGGGCGAAGCAGCTCCGCGATCTGGTCAGGGCCGCGATGGGCAAGCGCACCGTCTTCCGTGACGCGACGGAATGGGTGTGAGCGCGACGATGTCTCAGGATCCTTCTGGGGAAGAGCTTCTCGCACTCAAGGGCAAGCGGATCCCCGTCCTTGAACTCATGGCACTTTTCGGTACGCGCCTGCGCAATGATCTGACTGTGCCGCGCGTCGAGCAGGCGCTCAAGGATGTCGGGCTCGCAACGCTGCCGTACTTCGCCAACTGCAGCAACAGCGCCGACATCCACATAGTGCCGTGGCAGCAAGCGACTCCTCCGGAGTCGGTCGAGGACGAGTCGGCCGAGGACGCCGAAGAGCTCCCTTCCGGTGGGCTGCCGGCGCGCCCTCTGCGTATCGGGGACATCCCGTCCGCGGTGGGTGGCTTGTTCTCCGTGACACCGGATACGCAGCTGACGGAGGTCACGTACCTCATGCGGACGAAGAAGTACTCCCAGATCCCTGTGATTGAAGGCGGATCGACGTTGCACGGCGTCGTCACCTGGAGCTCGGTGGCGAAGGTGTACGAGACCACGTCCGCCGCCGTCCTGGCGGAGGCCATGGTCGACGACGCGCCGGTCGTCGATGTGCGCCACGACTTCTTCACGCTGTTGCCCCGGGTCAGCGACGACGACTATCTGCTGGTCCGGGCCAACAACGGCACGTTCTGCGGAATCGTGACGGCGGCCGACATCACCGACCGGTTCGGCACGACGGCTTGGCCCTTCTTCGTCGTGGGGGAGATCGAGTCCCGGCTCCGTAAGTGTCTGGGGGCGAAGCTCGACGCGGACGCGATCCGTGCCGTTCAGGGGCCCTCGGCAGCGAAGAAGACAGGGCTGATCACCGACCTGATGTTCAACGGCTATGTGAAGCTGTTGGACGGTGACCAGCAGAACCCCGCACTCCGTACTCTCTCGGACGAGAACTGGAAGGCGCTCGGCTGGCCAGGGGTCGACCGGGGGCAGTTCGTGCGTCAGCTCGACCGTGTGCGTGTCATCCGCAACAGCATCGCCCACTTCGACGCGGAACCGCTGACAGCGAAACTGTCCGACGAACTCCGTGAGTTCGCCGGACTGCTTCGCCAGATCACCTGAGGCCGTCGACCGGGCCGGACCGTCGTGCGACGTCCCGGCCCGGAATCCCTATCCCAATCCGAACTGTTCTCGCAGCAGTTCCTTGTCGAGCCGAAGCGTCCGGCCGTCAGGCAGGTTCTCCAGCACCTGGGCGCTGTCGTAGTTCAGCAGTTGCCGCAGTACGGCTCCGAAGCCGTCCGCTCCACTGGCACGTACCCCCGCACGCTGCGCGAGCGCGGTCACCGGCAGCGTGCCCCCCGCGTCCAGCAGCGCCCGGACGGCCTTCTCCACTTGCGCCAGATTCGGTTTGCGGCCCAGCACCTGCACCTGCGTCTCGAAGAGCTCCGACGCGAACAGAGCCGTGACCAGGGCATCGTCAGGCAATCTCAGCTCGGCCGAGATCATCGCGCTGTCCGCCCGGGGTTCCTCCGCAACCGGCGTCAGCACCACGTCGAAGAGTGATTCATGACTCCGGGCGAATACGGCATCGGCCTTTGCCCGCTTGGACGGCTTCTTCGGTGCGGCGACATCGGCTGCCGCGGGGCGCACGGGCTCGGCCGGCCGGGAAGTGAGCGACCACCACGGCGGCTGCTGGCTGCCCAGCTCCCGCCAGCCGTGTGGCGGCTCGGCACCGAAGGGCAAAAAGGCCAGTACCGGAATGGTGAACTCGGCCAGAGCCGCCCCGCCGTGGTAGCCGGCCTTCTGAGCGGTGTATCGAGAGTCGGCGTCCCACAGGGCCACGATCTCGTCACCGGACTCCGGCGCGACGACGCGCGGCCCCGAGAGCGCGATCTCCGTTTCCTGCAGGGCACCGCCGGGGCTCCGATGCCTGGCCGACCGCACGCCCGACGCGTCGATCCTCACACCGTGCCTGTCGACGACATGGCCGTGATCGCTGACCAGGATCACCGCACGCCCCTGTCCGGCGGCGAGCTGGAGCAACTGCCGCAGCCGCCCTATCTCGCCGAGCCTCCAGGCGCCGTCCCCGAGCTTCTGTTCCTTGGCGAGACGATCGTCGATGGTGTTCAGCACCACCGCGACATGTGTACGGTCCCCGACCAACGCGTCGTTCAGCTCCGGACCGACCGTGTCGCCACTTCTCTCACCCCGCAGATCGTCCTTGTGGAACACCGCCACGCTCTCGCCGCCCCAGAACCGATGGCTGGGGAAGAGCCGCTTCTCGTCGGCCTGTGTGCCCGTCATCAGCCGGGCGGCGAAGAGCGAGGTCCGTGAAACCGAGGTGACCGTGGGCAACGCCGCAGCCATACCCCGACGTTGCGGGGAGTCCTTGGCCTTCGGTACCGGGTCGTACTCGACCCAGTGCTCACGCAGTTCCTCGCCCAGTTCGGCAGCGATCGCCGCGCTCATGCCGTCCAGGACGAGCAGCAGAACGCGCCGCCCTCCGGCCTTCACCACGGGCGCGACGACGGAGGGCAGGAAGGTCTCGACCGTGAGCATCGAACCGGGATCCGCGCCGTTCGTCGTCCAGGTGGCGAGTTTCGCGGCGAAGTGCCGGTCGATCTCGCGGCGTTCGGCACGTACCGAGGTGCACAGCGTGTCGTAGGCGGACCGCAAGGAGGCATCGGGATCGCCTCCCGCCTCGATGTGCTCCAGCGCCAGATCCACCCAGCCGGTCTCGGTGACATGACGTCCGACGCCGGACGCGACGGTTTCGCACTCCGTCACCGGCCCGGTCGCGAGCCACTGAGTGAGCCGCTGCGCCATTTTCGCCCGCGAGATACGCGTCCGGGCATCCGGGTCCGTGGCCTGCCGGTGTTCGTCGAGCGCGCTCACCGACTGCGCTGTCGCCCCGGCGTCGCCCGAGGACAGCGCTCGTCCGACATCACGGAACCTGGCTTCGAGTCCTTCTGCGAGAACGGGACTCGATGTGGCCGCCCGTTCGGCGCCGAACTGTCGGACCAGGGAGGAAGCCCGGTCCAGTGCGGCGCCGCTCTGCCGGCGCGCCGCTGCCGCAACCTCGTCCTGACCGGTTCGCCCGGTCAGCAGAAGACCGGAGACAAAGCTCTCGCAGCTACGGCCGAAAGCGGCAGCGAGGGCATCCAGCGCCTTGCCCCGCGCCGGTGGCTCTTCCCCGAACCAACGCTCGGCCCGCCCCCTGGCCCGGTAGTCCTCCGCGTCCGCCGTCGCATCGGCATGCCCCCACAGAGCGGCGCAGACCAGACCGAACGCCACGGCGTCGGGCCCGTGCTCCGCGCCGACGAGCGCGAGCAGCGCCTGCCCGGCAAGCCCGGTCTGATCCTCCTCGCCGAGAAAACGCGTCAACCCTTCCCGCTCGGCTGTGCGCAGGGACAGCAGACGGTTCGGGCCGCCGGGCGCCATGGACCACCGCAACAGCGCCTGTACATCGAGCCCGTCACCGCTCGGGACCGTACCGGAGACGAGGCTCCCGGGATCGGCATCGGTGCCCCCGCCCGATCCGGTGGCGAACTCCGGGGAGGCGGCGCGCGGATCGCGGTCGGGGTCGTACCGTCCGATACCCAGCCTGCGCAGGGCCAGGGCGGTGAGCGATTCACGCCGGGTCAGTATGCCGCCGGCCAGTTGTGGCCAACCGCCGGGCGGTGTGGCGTCGAGCAGTGACTCGGCGGCCCAGTTCTCCTTGTTGAGTCTGCTGTCGGTGTCCACCGCCCCGAACGCCTCACGGACGACGTCCCAGGTATTGACGGCGTTCACGCGCTGCTTGTGTACCTTGGCCAGCAGGTCCGGCCCGAGCTCGGCCTCTTCGCGATCGGTCAGCACCACCAGCACCTCGGGGCCCGTGGCCGACCTGGCCCGGTGCCCCAGGATCAGTTCGTGCACGGCCAGCGGCGACGGCGCGCCCTTGACGACAGCCCGCCAGGGCTCGCCCCAGCTCAGTTCGGCAGGCCCGTCCCACACCGGTTCGGCTCGCAGCAGGACCACCCGGCGCTTCCCGGTCCGGAGACCGGACTGCGAGGCCAGGTACTGCTTCACCGTGGCTTTGTTGAGCCGCACCGCGCTCGTGGCAGCGGGCGTGGACCCGCTCGCGCTCGTCGCCGTACTCACTTCACGTGCCTCATTCCACGACTCGCCAGCTGATCTCGATCGTTGCGTCGGGTTCCGCCGCCGACAGCCCCGCCAGTTCTGCCTGGAGTTCGGCGATCGCGCGCGCAGCAGTGGTCCGGCCACCGCCCGAACGCTTCGGCGCACGCTCAGTGGCCGGATGAGTGGTCGGCACCGGAGGCCGGCTGAACTCGGTGTTCAGGTCGACATCGTTGGGTGTGCTGAGCGGCTTGTCCGTGGGCGCTGTGGTCGGAGTGGGCCCCACCGGCGGAACGCTTTCCGTGTCACTCCGGTCGATGACGGCAACGATCGAGTCGCGCGCGTTCTGCAGCGCGTCCTCCAGCTTCGTGGTGCGCTGATCGGCCTGTGCGGCTCCCTGCAGCTCTTCGAGTACGGCCCGGCCCTGCGCACCGTACTTCGGGGCGAGCTTGAACATGTCCCAGGCCGCTCCGACCAGCGCGGTGGTCACGGTTTCGGCCTGCTTGATCGAAGCCCCGTACCGCCCTGCCGACACCTCGCCGAGGTCGAAAGAGGCGAAAGCCGTGATGATCTGCTTGGCACTGGCCGAACCGCTCGCCGCACCACGGTCCAGACCCACCAGCTCTTCGAGCAGATCGCGCGAGCGCCGGGCGATCGCGAGCCTGCCGGATTCGTCCGCCCCGTCGAGTCCGAGTGCGACGGAGCGCCGCTCCAGCCCCTGCACGAGATCGCCCGCGTGCCCTCGGTAGGCGTGCGCCTGGCGGCTGATCTGCCGGGCGAACTGGCCGACCATCCTGCCGCGGCGCAGCGTCGGCGGCCGGTCGCCGAAGATCTCCCAGAAACGCCGTCCTGCCTCTTCCCAGACCTCCTCCTCCGGAAGGGGCTGCGAGCGCAGCGCGTACTGCGGCTTGACCGCCGACGGCTCGGGTGCCGGGTCCAACAGCGCTCCGCCCTGCACCCATACCCGGTCGTCCATCTCCGCGTAGGACGCGATGACCAGGTTGGCGAGGAAGGGGTCGAGTCCCATCGGCTCGGGCCGGTCCAGCCACTCGGTGAGCTGGACGACGCTCAGGTCACCCGGCCCGCCCTCGTTACGGGCCTGGAGCCCGAAGTGGTCCACCCAGCGGCCCGACAGCCGGAAGTACGCCTCCTTCTGCTGGCCGAGCCCGAGAGGAGCAGCGACGCGCTGCATCACCGCACGGTCCTTGGCCGGGATCTCGGCCTGTCGGTCACCGGCCTCGGCGGCTGCCCTGATGTGCCCGAAGACGGTCCGGGCATCGGCCGGCCGGACGGCGGTACCAGTGTTCTGCGGGTCCAGATCGGGATGGGCGGGGAACTGGTGCGTCAGCAGCTTGTCCGCGACGTGCCGGATCCCCGCGTGCAGGGTCATCCCGACGGATACCCGCAGCTCAGCCACGTTCGGCAGCGGCTCGAAGTGGTTCTCGAACGACACATCGACATCGGTCGGTTTCTTCTCCGCGCAGCCGTACGCCTGCTTGAAGGCGGCCTTCACCGTCTTCTTGAGCGCTTCGCGCTGCCCTTCGAGAAGCGCCTTGGCCCGGGCCCGGTTGTCGGCGTTGAGATGCCGGGCGTACAGGGTGTCGAAGCGCTGTTGGTCGGCCAGCGTGTAGTCGATGACGACCAGCCGCTGGAAGTCCTTGAACCGGGCGGCCGACAGATGCGTCGGGATCCAGGCAACGGTACGAGGATGGACACCGGGCAGCGCGCGCAGATCGCGCATGCGGTTGGCATCCTCGATGGGCCCGTACTCGCCCTCGTCGTACGGCAGGTCGATGACCATCCGCCACAGCCCGTCCTGGCTGGGGGAGAACTCGTGGTCGGGCAGGTCGTCGGGGTCGGCGATATTACCGAAGACGACTTCCACCGCACGGTGCGAGCCGCGCCAGACGAGCTGCAGTTCGTCCGCGACCAGCCGTTCCTGGAGCGGTAGCCCCAGTTCCTCGGCGAGCAGTCGTTTGGCGAGGGCGCGGCGGTTGGGCCGACTGTTGTTGACATCGGCATTGGCGATCACGGAGTCGACATCGACCCCGGCCAGTTCGAGTCGTACACCGGGGTTGGCACCGGTGCCGGTCGCCTTGATCTCGGCGAAGCGCGACGCCCATTCGTCGACCTTCGCCTTGATGACGCCGACCTCGGCGCCGGGAATCGGCGACAGCACGGACCCGTGGTTGAGCGCGCCGAGCCGCCGGATCGTGAGGTCCCGCAGCGCCGGCACACTCGGTGCCAGGGCGGACAGCAGCAGGGTGCACATGAGCCGGTCGTCACCGATGAAGCCCCTGCACCGGTTGACCAGCTGCGGATCGGTCACCGAGTCGCGCCGGTGCCGGTAGCGCTCGATGTCCTCCTCGGTGATCTCGTACGTGGCCAGGAGGTGCGGCCGCAGCTTGGCGCGGTACAGCTTGTCGGCGGCCTGGAACTCCACCTTCAGGCTGTCCACGAACGGCTTGTCGCCGCCGTCCGCGATCACCGGGTACAGATCGCCGAGCGGGATCAGATTCTCCAGCGTCGCGTCGTCCCGGTGATCGGCCAGAAGCTGGCCCATGAGCTTCAGACCGGTCCGGGAACGCTGGAGCGCGGAGGAGATGTGGACGAGCGTGTCCATGAACGCGGGCGTGAACGGATACGTCAGCCGGAACGACTCCTCGTCCGCTCCCGTCGTCCCCTCGTCCGACCCCAGCAGTACGTCCCAGACCTGCGGTCCGACCCGCTTGACCTTGGCGAAGGCGGCATCCAGCTTGGCGGCGGCCTCGTCATCCTTCGGTTTGAGGAGACGGGCATGGGCGATCTGCGGAAGGTTGCGGTCCTCCAGCGTGATCGTGTCGAAGCGGCCAGAGGCGAGCCGGAGACTGTCCTGGATGGCGGCTTCGGCGGCGCCGGAGATCTCCTCACCGACCAGTTCGCGCAGATCACGCTGGCGCGCGATGAACGAGACGATCGGGACGGCCCGCCGGGAATCGGCACCCTCCACGAAGTTCGTGATCTTGTCCGCCTCGCGGGAGACGAACTTCTGGTCGTGGACCCGGTTGGCGAGCCACAAGATCAGCTCGTCCATGAAGAGGATCAGCCCGTGGTACCCGAGCGACTTCGCATGCTCGGCGATCACCGCGAGACCGGCGTCCAGCGAGATGAAACCGTGCTCGTCCTCGGCCGCGTTGCGGGCGAACCCGGGGAACCAGGTGGCACTCGCGTCGTGCACCAGCTTGGCCCGCAGCTCGGCCGGCGTACTCGGATTGACCAGGTCCAGACTGACCTCGCCGCCGTCCAGCTCCTCGGCGGCGAGCGCCTTGGAAAGCAGCTCCGACGTCCAGGCGAACGGCTCGCCCCAGTCGTCGTCATCGTCAGCCGCGGCGCCGGACCCGGTGTCCGCGTCCGCACCCGCGAGCCCCTCGATGAACTTCTCGTCCCCCATCCGCTGCCGGTGCGAGTGGATGTCCTCGAAGAGGGAGTCGGTCCGGTACACCTGCGGCGTCGACGCGCCCGGATGCAGCGCCTTGACATGACTGACGTACCCACCGAGCACCCGCTGCTCCAGGGACTTCGCCCCGAGCATGTGGTACGGCACCAGCAGGAACCGCTTGCGCTCACCGCCCAGCCACTCGTGCTTGCCGAGTACGGGATCGAAGTCCGCACGGGCCCGCGCCGCCTGGTCGCCACGCAGGAGAGCGTGCAGCACGGCCATGAAGTGCGACTTACCGGAACCGAACGAACCGTGCAGATATGCGGCCTTCGAGGTGTGCCCGTCGAGCGCTGCCTTGATCAGACCGAGCGCCTCGTCGAAGTTCTCCAGCAGCCGCTCGGTGACGACGTAGTCCCGCAGCGCGAGGGCCGTGCCCTCCTCGCTGACCGCCTCGGCGAGCTTCAGGACGAAGTCTGAGGTGGAGATCGACGTCTTGATGTCGATGACGTCGCGGAGGAGCGGGGCTTGGGTCACATTCGGGGCCATGAGGTCTGCTGCTTCCGTTCCATTCCGTCTTTCCCTCGGACATGCATGGTACGAGGGACTGGTCAGGGGCGGTGTTCCGTGGCCCGCCCGCACCGCTGGGTGCTACCGCTGTCGCGTCACCGGTCGTGGAGAACCTTGGGCCGTGTGACCGGCACCACGGTGAGGAGACCGTCCAGCCCCTTGAAGTCGTCCGGGTTGGTGGTGAACAACGGAAGCTCCTCGGCGACGGCGACAGCCGCGATCATCAGATCCGCGATGCGACGCCTCGGCTTGCGTCCCACGCCGATCACGGCGGCGCAGACCCTGCCGTAGATGCGGGCGGCCTCCACCCCGAACGGGATGGGATCGAACTCGTTCTCCGCCCGCTGGAGCACATCGAGCCTCCTGGCCCGCTCGGCGTGCTCGTCGTAGTCGGACTGCTCCTCGTTCCGCCGGACCTCGTGCGGCCCCGCGGAGAGCTCGGCCAGGGTGATGGAGCTGATCGCCATCTCGGCGGGCAGCTCGGCGGGGTCGATCCACCTGCGAAGGATCATGATGTCGGTGTCGAGCAGCCCCTGCCGGAACGCGGCGGGCGACGGCGTCATGCCGGGCTCAGCGGGCATAGGGGTCGTCCGTTCCCTGCTCGGCCGTCCGGTCCTGATCGGCACGGAAGGCGTCCAGCGAGATATCGGGGGCGGTACGGGACATGCCGACGAATTCCTCGCGCGGGACGAACCGGCGTCGCCGCCGCAACGGAATCAGCTCACCGATCTGGTGCCCGTCCCGGGTCACGGTGAACGACTGCCCGCCCTGGACTGCGTCCATGATCTCTTTGGATCGGTTACGGAGATCGCGCTGGGTGATCTCTGGCTGAGCGCTCATGGGACCACGGTACGCGGGTCGTGGCGCGGTGTGCCACCAGGTGGCACGGTGGTGGTTGGGGCAGGTCCCGGGGCGCTGCTGGTGGCCTGGGCGGCCCGCCCCGGGTGCCGCCTGCCCTTCGGTGTGGACGGTCAGCCCAGGTCGCTGATGAACGTGCGCCAGGCGTTGGGGCTGAAGGTGATCACGGGGCCGGTGGGGCGCTTGCTGTCGCGGACGGGGATGAGGTGGGGGATGTTGTCGGCGACTTCAAGGCACTCGTTGTTGCCACCGCTGTATGTGCTGGCGCGCCACTTCACGCCCGAGAAGTTCGGCGTACCGCGGTGTGCGCTCTTCATGCTCTGTGCTCCTTGGCCCGGCGTTGGATGAGAGTGCGGGACTCCGTCGGTGAGAGCGCAGACGTGCGCGCGGCGTCGAAGAGGTCTTGGTAACGGGAGACATCCGCCTCTCGCTCCAGCCACATGGAACCCGACGGGTTATCTGCCAGTACCACGTCGAGCGCCCCATCCTCGGGAAATCCCAGCACTACGTACGGGCCGAACATACTCGCATGGGCTCCGCGGGAGAACGGCAGCACCTGGACGGTCACGTTGGGGTTCTCAGAACTGGCCAGCAGGTGTTCCAGCTGGGCGTTCATGACCGTAGCGCCACCAACCTGCTGGAGAAGTACAGCCTCGGAGAGAACGGCCCACAGGTGCAACGGCTGTTCATCCGCCAGGCGCTCTTGCCGGGCGAGGCGCACTTGGACAAACTTGTCGATTTCATCCGCTGTCTCCCACTGCCGGGAGGCCACGGTCACGGCTCGGATGTACTCAGGTGTCTGCAGCAGGCCAGGGATGAGCTGCGCCTGAAAGGTACGGATCGAACCCGCCATTGCTTCCAGTGCGATGTAGTCCCGGTATGTGTCGGCGAGGACTGACCCGTACTGGTTCCACCACCCTTCCCTGCGCCTGCGGTTGGCCTTGCGGGCCAGCATGCTCAGGCGATCGCGAATCTCCTGATCGGATACCTCGTACGCGTGCAGCATCGCTGTCAGGTCGGGCATCCGTACCGCGACCCGGCCGTTCTCGATGCGACTGATCTTGCCCTTGGTGCAGTCGAGCGCCTCTGCCGCGTGAGCGGTGGTAAGCCCGGCGGACTCCCGCAACCGGCGTAGCTCATCGCCGAGTTGGCGGCCAAGGACGGTTGATGGGGTGGCGGTGGTGCGCTTCGCAGGCATGAGAACACCTTTAGCAAAGTGACGGCTCGGAGGAGGCGAGGTTACTCGAAAGAGGGAAAAACAGCATTATGCCGGTCGGCAACGTTGCAGATTGGCGTGCGGCTCATCCATTGTGCTGGGTACGGGGGTGGCGTCGCTCGACGCGAACTGCCCCTACCTGCGGGGGATTCCGACCGGACGTCGACCTTCTTGGAGTTGCCATGGCTGCACCGAACGAAGTGACCTTCAGGCTCTCTCGCTGCCGCAGCAGCGTCCCCAAGGCGCGGGCAGTGCTGCGAGCCAAGCTGGGGGAGTGGCGGTCCGAGCAAGCTGCCGCAGAAGACGGCGAGTTGGTGCTATCGGAGCTGGTGACCAACGCGCTACGGGTGCCCGTCCCCGGGGACCGGCTGGTGGGCGTACGCATCGAGTGCCGGGGAAGGGGCGAACTGCTGCGTCTGGAGGTGAGCGATGCAGGGGCGGGCCGGCCGGAGGTCCAGCGGCCGGGGGAACTGACCAAAGGCGGGCGGGGGCTCCTGCTCGTCGAGGCCCTGGCCCACCGCTGGGGTGTGGACGAACGCCGGGCCGGGATCGGCAAGACGGTATGGGCGGAACTGCTGGCGCCCGGGATCGACCCCGCACCAACACAGGTGGAGATCGCGGCGGTAACCGTTCGGCCCGGTCAGTGCGTACGTGCCTGGGGCGCCTGGCACGCCGTCCGTTCGGTCCGGAGCGAGCGGTACGCATCGGGAGGGCTGGCAGTCATCATCGCCCTGGACGACGGTGGCCCGGCCTTGCGGTTGGACGCTGCGGAGCCGTTGACCGTACGGGTGGCAGAGCCTGCCGGGAGCCCGTGTCAACACATGACCAGCCCGACGGTCTCATCGTGAAGGCGCTATGGGAGAGGTTCCGTCGGCGCCACTCCCACCACGCCAAGCCGCGATTCCTGGGAACCCTGATGCAGATGGTCGGCGGCGATGTGGTCGTGATCAGCTGGGCGGGTGGGCCGACGGAGAGGGCGTTGCCCCCACGGCCGACGGTGCGGCGGCTGGGCCGGGGGGCGTTGAGGGGCAGGATCCGCATCCCCGCCAACTTCGACGACGCACCGGCCTCGGTGACCGAGGCGCTGGGGATGCGCTGATGCGTCTACTGCTCGATACGCGCGTGGTCCTGTGGTGGCTCGACGACTCGCCACAGCTGACCTCGTCGCTCAAAGAACTGCTGGACACCGAACCCGCTGTGTACGTCAGCGCGGTGTCGCCGTGGGAGATCACCGTCAAGCAGTTTCTCGGCAAGTTTGAGGGCCCTGGAGACCTGGCCGAGCAGGTACGTGATCTCCAGTTCAGGAGCCTGCCCATCATGGCCGCGCACGGAGTACGAGCAGGACGGCTGCCGATGGTGCACACCGATCCCTTCGACCGGATACTCATCGCGCAGGCGCAGGCCGAAGGGATGGTGCTGGTCACCCGGAACCGCTGGATTCCGCAGTACGACGTGCAGGTCGTGTCGGTCTGACCTGCACGCCGTCCACGCGGAATCTCGGTCCCTCAGTGGCCTGCCGGACGGCGGCCACGCCGAGCAGCCGGGGCGGGGCGCCAGGCGCGCAGATCGTCATCGGTCAGTCCGTGCTCGCCCTGCTGGGCGGAACGGTAACCGGCGAAGAAGGCGGCGGGCGTACCGCTGTACAGCGGATCGAACTCGTTGTGCCACTGACCGAGCCAGGGCTGGAGTTCGAGAAGCCCCGCGAGGAGAGGGACCATTTCCTCGGAGGACAGCCCGTCATCGTTGGTGAAGTACGTGGTCAGGGCCTGCGCCTGCTCCCGGTGATCCCAGCCTGCCCAGCCGAACAGGTCGGGAACGCCGGAGATCGCGCCCGTCGCGTAGGAGATGAACCGCTCCTTCGGCACGTCCAACTTGCCGCGCGCCCGCCAGTAGGAGGGCTTGAGGAAGTCGGCCGAGGTGTACTTCGGCGGTACGGGGATGCTGTCCCGAATCTTCCGCTTGGCCGGCTCGTCCGGAGCTGCGTCCTCCTCGCGCTGAAGTTCCCAGACGTGCTCCCAGTCGGCACGCTTCTTCAAGCCGGAGGGCTTGTAGCGGAGGGCAGGTAGGAACGGTACATGCTCGTCCGCGAGGAGTTCGGCGACGACGGTCGCCAACTCCTTGCGGGGCGCGTACAGCTCGGCGACGGATACGAAGTCCTCGTCGAGAGCGAGGGCGCTGGTGAGCTGGGTGCGAGTGAGGAGGGTCGGCTGCCCGTCCTGGAACCAGAGATCGCGGTTCTCTATGCGGTCGAGCAACCACGACTTGAGGGCCCGCTCCTGAAGCACGTCCCAGCCCTCGGTGGCCCAGCGACGCTTGTACTCGGGCCGCTCCACCATGCCGATGGCCCGCGACGACTCGATGACATCGATGCGCTTCTGGACGATGGCCTTGTAGGCGTCGGACCAGTGGTCGGGCATCTCGGTGATGGGCGTGGAACCGTGCCGCTTGAACCACTCGCCGGATGCCTCGCCCTTCGCCACGCGTCGAGCGAGCACAATCTCGAAGGCACGCTCGCCTAGGGCGAGTTCGGGGACCTCGGATTCGGGCGCGCGCAGGTCTTCGGAGTGCAATTCATAGAGAGAGTAGACCTGCCAGTCCAGCTCTTCCTGAAGGGCGATCATCTGGGCACGCGTGGAGTGCCACTCGACGCTAGCTTCGCGGAGGGTCGATGTGTCGGGGACGGATAGTGAGTGAGGTTCGGTAACAGCTAGCTTTTGAGCGAGGGAGTCAATCGCTGCGGCGAGCTTAGTGGGGTGGGTGGCGGGCAGAGGGAGATTCGGGATGATGGATCCAGTGAATTCATAGAAACTCTCCCAGTCGTATCGTCCGGTCCCTCGTTCGCCACCACGATTTCCCTTATCGTGACTCACCTGTTTCATCCAGAGGCAGGCTGTCGAGCTATTTAGTAGGCCGAGCAGTTCTTGATGCTCTTCTTCGCTTGCATCGCTACGCAGTTTCATTACAGGGGCGGTGCGAGTGAAAACCTTTCCCCCTCGATCCAGTGCGAAATGGTTGTGTGTGGATACGAAGGCGAACGTGATGGAGAGCGGAGACTGATAGCGTTCGGGGATCCATCGATACCATGTCCACCACGATCCACCGATGTCGCCCTTGGTGCGTCCATCGAAATCTGTTGTGGAGCGGAGGGCTTCGCGAGTAGTCCACAGCAAGCGAGCCCAGGGCTCAGCACTTGCGTACGGAAAGGGTTTGAAGTCGTCGTCGTAGGGGGCGATTGCGGTCACAACGCAATGAGTATCCCAGTCGCGAACCGTGTCGCCAGCAATCAGTGGCTTCGCGATGGCCTCTGGAACGCGCTGCCTGCGCAGGGCTTCGGCGCTACTGAAAAATGCATCGTCCTGGCCGGTGAAACTCGCGGGACCGACGTCCCGCGCCAGGAGATTCTTAAGTTTTCCGTGGCTAGAATTCTCCAGGCCCTGGACCAACTCCAGGCCACCATCTGTCAAGATCCAAGGTTGCTTTTTAAAGTAATGGTCACGATTAAGATCGCCCACGGAAACCCATTGGCTCACTGAATCGGGTGTGTCAATCTGCTCTACGATCGCACGCCACACCAATCCGTGTGCCCCGTCTTCAGGGACGCCTGGTTCGCCCTGGACGCTGCGTACTGTCCGGATCGTATCCGTGCGGCCATTTCCAGATCGCCGGCGCCCCATCAAAATGACGGTCGGCGTTCCATGTCCTGGAATATAGGCCCCCGACGTGTCAATTACCTCGGTCAGTTCAACCTTATGTGCGAAGAACTCTTCGATTAGCTTTGTTCCAAACTCGCGCTTCATGAACGAGTTTGCGGTGATCTGTCCCACCATGCCGTACCCGCGCCCGTTGGGCTCGCCAGTCTTCGCTAGTTGAAAGAATCGTTCGGCGAAGGGGACTGACAGGGCATACTTTCCTACACAAGACGCGTACAGTCCTCGGTACAGTGCATTCAGCTTCTTATCCTTGACTGTGATGTAGGGCGGGTTCCCCACCACCACGTCATACCGCCCCCGCTCCAAAATCCCCGGATAGTCATCCAGGTCCTCCGTCGCATAAGCGAAATCAACCAGCCGCTTCCCCGACTCCACGCTGACCAGCTCAAGCTCCTGCTGCCGGTCCTCGATCAGCGAATCGCCCACCGCCAAGTGGATCGGCCAGTCATACCGCCCCGCGTCCGCCAGCGTCCGTACATTCGCCGCAGCCATCGCCGCCAGCAGCAACCGGAACCGCGCGATGGCCACCGCGAACGGGTTGATGTCCACGCCGTGCACCGAGTTCAGCGCGTCCCGCACCCGCTCGTGCCGATCGCGTCCTGGCTGACGTTCCGCCGACAGCCGCACCAGCCGCCGGAACGCACCCAGCACGAAGTGGCCCGAGCCACATGTCGGGTCGATCATCTTCAGCTCGTTGAACCGGCCGCCCATTTCCCGGACCACCGGGTCCATCGTCCGGTCGAGGATGAACTCCTCGACGAACTCCGGGGTCTGGAGCAGCGCATACGTCTTCCGCGCCGCCTCCGACAGGTCCTGGTACAGGTCGCCGAGGAACCGGGTGTCCCACCCCTCCGTACCGTCCTCGTTCAGCGGGTCCGTGAAGTCGTGGACCAGGACCAGCGCACCGCTCTCGCAGCCCTCGCCCTCCTGGGCTTCCTGCCGCTCCCGCCAGAACTCCACCAGCGCCCGCGCCCCGTCGTGCGACAACGGGATCTGGTACAGCGGATTGCGGTCCTGGCGGAACAGCAGCTTGCCCGCCTGGCCGGCGCCCAGCTCGTCGAAGGCGCGCAGCAGCCAGCCCCGGTACGTGGGGTCCTCGGTTTCCTCCACGTACTGGGCGTACCGGGCCTCCGCCAGGTCGCGGCGCTCCTGCTCCGGGCCCGTCAGGTACGGGTCCGGGATCAGGCGGTTGTCCTCGCAGAAGCGGACGAACACCGTGCCCAGCACCCACGCCACCGCGACCTGCGTGACGCGCTCGTCCAGCCACGCGTTCCACGTCGCCGCCGTGCGACCCAGGCCCCGAGCCTCGTCGTACTCCGACCGCAGCCGGCCCGCGACCGCCTCCGCCGCCCGTACCGCATCCGCGCGTTCCGCCGGAAGTTCGGACAGCCGGTCCGACAGCCAGGCATCCCACTTCGGGGCCTCGTCCGGCGGGGCGACCGCCTTGCACGTCTTCGCGTACTCCGTGCGCAGCGGCTTGAGGACCTTCTCGCCCTCCGCGACCTGCTTGCCGAGGTCCACCTCGACCGCCTTGACCTGCTTGATCAGGTCCGTTTTCAACGCCGTGCGGTCGATCACTTCTGGCCTTCTCCCCTTGTCCCAGTCGGCGTAGCCGTAGTCGTCGGCAGAGCGATTTGCCTGCCCTGCAGTTTCAATTCGTCTGCTCGGTGGGCGTTCGCCGCCCATGAGTCCGGCAGGACCACCCATTCACCCAGCCCCGCCTGATGTGGAACAGCCGTCGCGCCCAACCGAGGCGGGCGGGCCGGGTCGCTCTGCGGGCACAGCAGCCACAGACCACACCCGCCGTTCCTCGCCCGATCGGCCAGCTGCTCCAGGATGCCCATGGCGTCGTAGCGGGCGAGTACCCCGGCGTCCGTGAGCAGCACCGGCGCCTTGGGGCCCGGGGTCGACAGCAGCACGCCTACCCGGGGTTCCACCGCGCCCCATGCCGTGCGCGCGTACTCGGCGAACTTCATCGCGCCCCTCGAACCGGGCGGTGCCACATCCGCCCGCAGGATCGTCTCCCAGGTCGGCTTCGGACGGGCGTCGACCAACTCATGAAGGGCGTCGAGGAACAGTGCGGTCACCGAGACCGTCCTTGCGGCGAACCGGTCACTCTCTAGCTCCCGCACTGCCTGATGTGCCAGACCCGTCCGTACGGTAAGGACGCGGAAACCGTCCCGCCGGGCCGAGGACAGCAGACGTTCCTCGGCCGCGACCGCGCCCGCGAGCGGGGGATCGTCGGAGTAGCGGCGCGCGGCGATCGTGCCGGTCGCCTGCCGCTTCCCGTCCGAGGACAGGAAGCTCGACGCGAAGTTCGTCCGTCGCGGCAGGTATCGCAGCGTGCGGGGGCGTTCGCGGGTGGACAGGACCAGGTCGAATCCGGCCTCCTGCAACGCCTTGGTCAGTCGGCCGCCGGTCGGCAGTGCATGTCCTCCGCGCTCGTTCAGCAGTTCCGGGAAGCGCGCCCGTACCCGCTCGTGCACATCGGCGCCGGTGAGTCCGGGCTGGTCGGCCTCCGCCACGCCGGGGATGAGGCGGACCAGTCCGGCCTGGGTCAGCCGCAGAGCCCGTACCAGCGGGAGATTCCGCGGATATATCTCCAGCCGGGGTGTGGCTGCCGCGTTCCGCGCCGCTGCCGCCGCGACCTCCACCAGACGGCGCTCGTCCCACTCCACGACCGCACTCGGCGCGCTGATCGCGCTCAGTTCGGCGAGAACCGTTGCCGCGGTCGGCAGCGTGTCCAGCTTCGCGAGCCGGTCCGCGACCCGGCCCAGCCGCTGCGCGTAGTCCAGCAGACCGGGCGCGGACGGAGTCTGCGGTGCGTCGTCCGCACCGACCTCCAGAGCCAGCAGTCCGGCACCCATGCCCTCGTCGGCCGCGTCCCGGTTCGGTGCATGCTGGAACTCGGCTTCCTGGGGGACGAGTTGCTCGACCTCCACAACGGCACGGACCGCGGCCAGGGCCAGCGCCCGGCGCTGCTCACGCTCCTGGAGCTGAGTGCCGCGCCGCACCGCCAGGGCGTCCGCGATCTCCGCGGCCGACGCCAGCCGACCCATGGAACGCAGCAGCTCCAGGATCTCGGCGCGCAATGCCCGCACGGCCGGATGTTTCTTCCAGCGGGTGCGCTGTGTCTTCAGCATCTGTGGGATACGGCCGGCCGACAGACCCAGCGCATCCGCTACGTCCTTCTGCTTGGGCCAGACGCCGACCTCGGTGGGCAGTTCCCCGTGCTCATTGGGCAGGCGCAGCAGCAGCCGGACCATTTCGCACTCGTTGCGGTTCGCCCCGTCCTTCTTCAGCTCCGGCACGAAGATTGTGGTCAAGGTGTCCAGGCTGACGCTGCGCAGTGCCCGCTCCGGGAGCGAACCTCCGCCGTCGGCCTCGACCATGGCCCCTGCGACCGCCGCCTCGGCCGCCGAAAGCTCGGCCTTCGCCTCCTTGCGGCCCTCGGGGGTGAGGGGAGCGGCCGGGCGTTCGGCGAGTCGTTGGCGCCATTCCTTGATCCGGCCCAGGACTTCCTTGCGCGTCTTCGCACCGAGGCCGGGAGCGTTCACGAGCTGTCGCTGGCTGTGGTCGAGCAGCTCTCCGACCGTATTGACGCGCAGCCCATAGACGAACGACTCCGCCGCCGGACTCAGACCCGAAGCCGATACCGGCGTCGAGCGGTCGGCCTGGGAGGCCTGCCGGTCACGCTGCTGAGCGGCGGTTTCCTCCTCGGCATCCGCGATCGCGGCATCTGCCGCCGGCGCCGCCGCTTCCACTTCGGCCGCGACCGCATGGCGTGAGCGCCGGGAGGAGGGCTTGGCCTCGTCCATCGCCAGGAAGATCTTCTTCCAGGCATCCCGCATCGGCTTGAGATCGCGGAAACGCTGCGACGCGTCCCGATGCAGGGCCTGACGGAAGAAGGCCAGCAGACCGTCCTTCACCGCCGGATCGAAACCATCCACCGCGATCTTCGGGTACGGCTCCTTCTTCGGGTCGGTCTGGCGCGCGGACACACGGCCCTCGCCCCATACCGGCAGCTCGCGCGAAGCCATCTCATGGAGGGTGGCCGCCACGGCGTACCGCTCCGCATGCGCGTCGTACACCGAACGTTCCGTGAGCGTGCCGATGAACGGGTCCAGGTAGCCATCCGTGCCCGCGCCCGTCTCCTGCACCGGATACCCGGCGAGCGAGAAGTCGATCAGCACCAGCTCACGGGTGCGGTTCGGGCGGATACGGATCGCGATGTTGTCCGGCTTGATGTCCCGATGCCAGACCCCCTCCCCTTCGAGGAAGTCCACCGCGCCGAACAGGTAGTCCCCGTAGGCCTCCAGCTGGTCCACGGACAGGCGGCCGAACTCGCGCAGCTGGCGGGCGACGGTTTCTTCGCGCCGCCGATTCCTCGTCGTGCCGGGCGCTGCGGGTTCGGCGTCGGCCGCACGCTCGTCACCCACGTACTCCATGACCAGGACCGTGCGATTTCCGATGCGCTGGGGCGTCGGTTCGATCAGGCGGATGATGCGGGAGTCGGGGCGCAGCCGGCTCATGACCTCGGCCTCGCGGGTCAGCACGTCATTCCTGCTGTCGGAGAGCGCCACCTTCAGTACCGCGAGCGACTTCGAGAACCGGACCTCGGAGCCGGCGGAGAGATCCCGTACCAGGAACGCACGGCTCGTCGACCCCGTACCCAGTCGGCGCCGTACCTCCCAGCGGCCCGCGAGCACATCGCCTGCGACTGCCTCCAGCGGGTCCTTCTCGGGGATGGCAACCGGCACGGGCTCGGCGGCGGGAGCCGGCTCGGTCAGTTCCTCCTCGACGACCTCCAACATCTCCAGGAAGTCATCCACCGATGACAGCCGGTCGGCGACGCTGTAGGCGGTGGCCGCCTGCACCAGCTCGTCGATGTACTCCGAAAGACCGTCGACCACCGCGCTCGGCCGCAGGCCCTCGCCCGCTTCGAAACGGGCCAGCAGTTCGGCCTGGCTGGCCGCGGGCGCCTTACCGGTGGCCAGGAGGTAGGTGAGTACACCGAGCCCGTACACATCCAGGGCGACCGGATCGGCCTTGAGCGCGGTCAGTTCGGGAGCGAGGTACGGGTCCGAGCCCTCGGCGATGTGCGCCCCGGCCCGCGAGAACGACGTCGGCGCGAGCCGGTCTCCGGCATTGCGGCCGCTGTGTTCGGAACCGCGCTGAACGGCGACCTGCCAGTCGGAGATCTGCACGTACGGACTGAGCCAGCCCGCGTCCTCACTGTCCGAACCCGCCGCCCCGCCCCGGCCGCGCGGCATCAGATGGATCGCACGCGCCGCCAGGGTCCGGTGATAGATACGCCTTCCGTGCGCCGAACGCACGGTCTCCGCCAGCTGACGCACCAGCGCCATCCGGCTGAGGATGTCCAGCTTCTCCCCGTACTGCGCCAGATACTCGTCCAGCCGCAGCGTCCTCGGGTCGTAGTCGAAGATCAGCGCAGGGCCTGCGGAATGCCCGGACGGGTCGTACTGCTTCAGCTGCACCACACCCGGGTGCCGGAAGCGCCGCAGCACCGCGGCCTCACGACGAGCCGCATGCTCCACCGAGGCCCGCAGCCCGGCGTCGGAGCCGCGCTCGCGCAGATAGACCCGGATCCGGGCGGCCTCCGGTAGATCGCTGTGCTGGGCCAGATAGTCCGCCCATGTGGGACCGGAGTCGAACGACTTCCGGTGCAACAGATAGGGGCCAACCTTGTACTCGGCGTCACTGCGCGCGATGCCGACCCGGCCCAGCGCGGCCGCGATCCTTCGCGACCGCGGGGCGTCGATCCGCCGCTGCTCGAAGTGCGGAGGCTCCTTCAAGGCATTGACGAGCTGGGAAACGGTATGGACACCGTGCTGGTCATGGGCCGGGAGCCGGACCTTCAATGAGGAGTCGGTGAAACAGACCGCCTCCGAGACCCACACCCGCTCACCGTTCAGCTCGGGGTCCAGCAGCCCTGCCAGCTCCTTGGCCTTTTTGTTCGCCAGGTGCAGAGGGTTGCCGTGGGTGATCTGCCGCCCGCCGGGCTGGGTCTGCAGCCAGGTCCCGTTCCGGGACTCCACGGAGCCGTGCCAGTCCTTCAGCTCGATCAGGAAGACACCGCCGGGAGCGATCACCAGCAGATCCACTTCCCGGACATGCCCGGTGTGTGCGGTGAACGTGAAGTTCGACCAGGCGCGCCAGGGATCGTTGTCCGGAAGTTCCGTGCGGATGGCTTCAAGACCACGACGCTCATGCGGGAACTCGGAATCCGTGACCGTTTCCCAGCGGCCTTCCCGCATACACCGTCCCCGCTCTGCTCCCGAACCGACTTGCACGTATTCCGACGCACGTTCGATTTACACGTCAAAAGTCCACCCAGATCGTATCGGCTGAGGGTGGCAGCGGGGAATCGATCAAGATCATTTATTGGCGGGTTGCAGGCGCCCCTGGGCGTATCCCCTGCCGGCGGCCCTGAGCTTGTGGGAGAACTCATTGTCCACGAGCCATCCATAACCGTAGAGTCCCGGGACGCGTGAAAGCGGGGGAGTCCCGTGGCGTCTCGGGAGGAGGGATACGGCAGGGCCGAAAACTGATGCCCTGCATCCGGTCTTGGAGACCATGGCGGGACGGCGAGAAGGCGGGGGAGCGAGAATGGCAGGGTCTGGGCGTCCGAAACCGGTGGATGAACTACTGAGGGCCGCACACCTGGAGATCGCGGCGGAACTCCGCAGCGACGGGGGAAACAAGGCCAAGGCGTCCCTGAGCAACGGGCGCAAGCTGTCCGCATCCGGGCCGCAGCGCGAGTACGAATTCAGCTTCAAGCGCTGGCCCGAGGCCCTGAACGGTCTGCCCCTGCTGGTGCGCCCCTCCCGATCGCAAGGTCCCTGGACGCCGGCTGAGGCCACACGCCTTCCCGATAACAGGGTTCGTATCGTCACCGAGGCCGACCTGGGGCATACGCCGCGCCAGGTACAACTGCGCGCGGACGACTCCCAGACCTGGAGGGTGCTGGCGGAGCGCCTCACGTCTGTGAGTGAGGCCGACCACCCGGTTCGGCCGACGAGCGCCGGATGGATCACCGGCCAGGGGAATCCGAAGGTGGCGCGGGAGGCCAACCCCGGGCGCTGGGTTGCCGACTGGCCGTCTCTCCGTCTCAATCCACGGCAACGCCGGGCTGTGGAACAGGCCCTGGCCAGCGAGATCACCTTCCTCTGGGGCCCGCCCGGAACAGGCAAGACGGATGTGGTCGCGCACATTGTGGAAGGGTGTAGCCGCCAGGGGCTCAACGTGCTCTTCCTCGCTCCGACCAAGGTCGCTGTCGACCAGGCACTGGAACGGATCTGCGACCTGCTCTCCGAGGAACAGGGATTCGACACCGGTCTGGTGCAGCGGGCCGGTGACATCGACGTCGAGTCGCTCCGGGAGCGGTACGGCGCCTACGTGGACCCCGAACAGGTGGCAGCCAGGCTCTCGGCCCACCTGCAGAGCAGACTCACTCAGCTCACCTCCACCCTGACGACGGTGCGCGCGGGTATCGCGCTCCATGAGCGGATGCGAAGCCTGCAGGAGGACCTGGCCACCGCGCGGAAGGCATACGGTGCGGCGGGTACTGCGCGGCAAAATGCTGGTCAGGCACTGAGCGAAGCCCAGGGGGCGGCGGGCGCGTTGGCGCTGCGCGTCACGAGCATCGGCACGCCCTCAGGCTTCTTTGCGGACAGAAAACAGGCCAAACTCGATGCGGCGCTCATCGATCTCCAGAAGGCCAACCAGGCGGCGGTCAAGGCCACTGAGGCCGCGGGTGCGGCGGAGACCGCACAGAACAAGGCGGCGCGGGACATCTCCCGCATCGGATCGGATATCGCCGACCACGCCGAGAAGCTCAAAGGCGTAGCGCCGCTGCAGACCCTGACCGAAGAGACTGATGTCCTGCAGCGACAGGTCGACGAGGCGGAGAAGGAGCTGCGGCGCATCTCCGACGCTGTGAGAGCGAACTGCCGGGTGCTCGGAGCCACCATCGCGAAAGCCGTCCAGTCCCGCTCCCTACTGGAGCGCACCGACGTCGTGGTGATCGACGAGGCGGGCATGATCAATCTTCCGATGGCCTGGTACGTGGCAGGTCTGGCCGGCAAGCGTGTCGTGGTGGCAGGCGACTTTCGGCAGCTGCCGGCCGTGAACAAGGCTGCCGACGACCGGGGCGCGAGCGACGAGGACAAGGCACACGCGCGCCAGTGGTCGGCCACGGACGCCTTTCGCGCGGCCGGCCTGGTCACAGCGGCCGGGACCGTGCGGCAGGACCCGAGGCTCGTGGCTCTCAGCACCCAGTACCGCATGCGTGAACCGATCTGTGATCTCGTCAACGCCGTGGCCTACCCGGACGCGCCCTTGCGCACCGGCCGGAGCAATGAGAGCCGTATCCCCTTCAGCCCGCTCGTCAACGCCCCGGTCATTCTGATCGACACCTCGGGGCACTGTGTCCCCGGCCCCAACCACAGGACGAACCCCGTCCATCAGGCCGCCGTGCACGAACTCGTGCGCGGCCTCCAGTACGACGGAGTGCTGCCGCCGAGGAAGTGGGAGAACGTTCTGCCTGGTGAGCGTGCGACTGACCGCCTGGCGGTGATCGCTCCTTACCGGGACCAGGTTCAGGGCCTCAAACGCGCCCTGCTCGAGCGGCTCGGCACGGACTACGACGGTCTGGCGGACACCGTGCACCGGTTCCAGGGCAGCCAACGACCTGTCGTGATCCTCGACACCGTGGCCGGAGCCGGTGAGTGGGGCGGCCGTTTCTATCAAGGAGTCGGTCTGGACTCCGAGACCTGTCGCATGCTGAACGTTGCCCTGAGCAGGGCTCAGGACCACCTCGTCGTCATCGCGGACGTGGCGTTCCTTCGCAAGAAGCTGTCGCAGCGGAGCGAGGCGTGGGTGATGCTCGATCACCTGGAGGCGCGGGCGCAGCCCATTTCCGTCGACCAGCTCATTCCCATCAGAAGCGCCGCTGAACTCGCGGTGCTACCGGATGAGGAGCTGATACGTCCCGCGTTCTTCCCAGCCGATCAAGTCGATCGTGCCGTTTGCTGGGACATCGAACGTGCCAGGAAGAGCATCGACATCTACACGTTTCTGCTGGCAGGGCCCCGGGTGAAGAAGTGGCTGGCTCTCCTGGCCGAGAAGGCAGCTGCTGGTGTCGACGTCGTCGTTCACACCCGTTCTCCTGAGGAGCAGCGAGAGGAGTCGGCGGTGGAGCGTCATCGTGGTCTGGTGGATCAACTCAGGACAGTGGGCTGCGTGATCGACTACCGCGAGCGTATGCACGAGAAGGTGTTCGTCGTGGACGACACCGTCCTCTGGCACGGTTCGCTGAACCTACTGGGCAACCTGGGGCCAACAGACCTCATGATGAGGCTGGAGGATCCGGAGTCGTGTGTACAGGCACGACGTGTCATGGATCAGGCGCGTCGAGAGAGACCTGTCTACCAGCCGGAGCGCGGTGTCCGCTCGAAGCCGGGTTCGGCCAGCAGGAAGAAGAACCCGGATGCGTCCGAGGGTGTCGAAGTGGGCGCAACGGTCTGGGGACGGCTTTACCTGAATGTCTCCTACCAGGAGAAGGAAGAGGCCAAGAGGCTTGTGAATGCCAGATTCGACGGCGACAACCGGCTTTGGTACGTGGACGCGGGGAAAGCGATTCCGGAGGAGAGAAAGGGCTGGCTGAGCCCCAGGCCTTGATCCGTCGCTCGTACCAGCTGAGTGGCCGTGAGCCCCATAGAAATCCCCTCTGTTCCTTCCCCTGAAAGATGTCCGATGTAGGCGGAGCGGCACCGGTCGGCCGCGTGGCCGCACGGCGACGGCCGCGCCGCCCCGCGGTCACTCGTTCCGGGGTCGCAGGACCAGGGAGGACAGGGCGGTCGCGACGACGAACAGGGCCAGCGTCCCCAACGGCATGATCCGCTCCGGCCGTTCGCCCAGCCCCTCGATGTAATGGCCGACGGTGAAGAACCACCCGACCGTGCCGACGATCACGGTCGGATACACCCGGCGTTCCCGCAGCAGCCGCATGCCCACCCACAACACGGCGGGCATGGCCAGCCACCAGCGCCTTACCGGCCCGGCGCGCCCCATGAGTTGCTTGCATGGCGTCACGATAGGGCGCGCGTGACGCCGCACCGCGACGGGGCCGGGGCTTCGGTCCACGGGCACGGGCCCGGACCCCGGGGGCGGGCCCGTGCCCCCGGGGCCGGGTTGCCGCACGTGACCGGGGCCGACCCGCCGCCGACTTCCCGCCCGGGCATGTGCGCGACCGCCCCCGCGGGGCACGCCCGCGCGCCTATGCTCACGGCATGGAGCAGAGCGAAGTGGTGAAGCGTGTGGTGGGAATCCTCACGGAAGCGGGCGAGATCCGTCGGCTGCTCGAAGAGAACGTCGACCGCGACGACATCGAAACCGATTCGACGGTGGTCACCGCTCTCCTGAACGAGACGATGCCCCGGATCACGATCCCCGAGGACGCATCGATCGAGGAGGTCGCGACCATCGTCGGCCGTGAGGTCGGCGGGGCCGTGGAACAACTGGTCGGCGCGTTCACCCTGGCCTTCGCCATGCTGGCCCAGGTGCACGACTCGGGGCAGACCGACGTGTCCTCCGCCGACGTGCTCCAGGACCTGGCGCTGCGAGCGGAACAACTCGGCTCCGGCGGCGCGGAGGGCACGGACGCGTAACCACCCCGCCCCCGGCCGCCCGGCAGATCTCGGCAAGGACGCGAATCCGCCACGGCGGCCGAACCGCCCGTGCGCCCCGAAGCCCCGGACCGGAGCCTCGACCCGAAGCCCCGGACCGACGGCTCCGGATCGGCGCTTCCGGCTCGGGCGGTCCGAGCGGGACGAGCGCTCCGACCGCGGCGGCGAACCCCCGGCGAACCGCAGCCGACGGCCGCGCGGGCCTCTCGCCGCCCTTCCGTATTCACGTTCGCGGACCTCACCACGCTGCCGTCCCCGGCGGTATGCGCCCATACATACGCAAAGACCCCGCACTCAGCGAACTCGCTGGTGGCGGGGTCTTCGGCACACTTACACAGTGTGCCCCCGGCAGGATTCGAACCTGCGCACACGGCTCCGGAGGCCGATGCTCTATCCCCTGAGCTACGGGGGCGTATCGCTGTACTGCTCGGCGACGGGTGAAACACTACCAGCTTCCGCGGGGTGTCCGTGAACAGGTATTTCCGTGCTGCGGGGAGGGCTGCCGCGAGAGCCGGGGAGCGAATGGCGTGGAACCGTCGGCGTACATCCGGCCACCCCCGCACCACTCGTCCGGGGTCGGAAATAGGCAAAACCCGGACGCAGCCCCTACGCCCCGCCTACTCTCGGAGTGTGTCAGGCGCGTGCGGCCGCGTGCTTGTTGTCGACGACAACAAGGTCATCCGGCAGTTGATCAGGGTCAATCTCGAGCTTGAGGGCTTCGAGGTCGTGACCGCGTCCGACGGTGTCGAGTGTCTGGATCTGGTGCATCGGATCTGTCCCGATGTGATCACTCTCGATGTCGTCATGCCCCGGTTGGACGGTCTGCAGACCGCCACCAGACTGCGTTCCGATCCGCGGACCAGACATCTGCCGGTGGCGATCATCAGCGCCTGCACGCCCCACGAGGTGGACACCGGAGTGGCCGCAGGGGTCGATGCCTTCCTGGCGAAACCCTTCGAGCCGAGCGAGATGGTGCGGCTCGTACGGCAGTTGGCGAATCGGGGGGACACGCCGTCGCCCGAAGGCAGACGCGGTGCGGGAAAGGCCGAGAGCGCCGCCGGGTGACCGCATGGCGAAACGGGGTCGCGGGATGCACCCCTTCCTCCCATACGCTTGTCCCGTGACCCCCGCCGATCTCTCCAGGGCCGTGCTGCACGCCGTGCGCCGCGCGGTCGACGAGGACGCCCTGCGCGCGCCCGTGCCCGCGCGCGTGCGGGTGGAGCGGACCCGGCCCGGCGGGCGCGGGGACTATGCCTGCGCCGTCGCCCTCCAGCTGGCCCGGCCCGCCGCGCTGCCCGCCAGGGACGTGGCCGAGATCCTCCGGGAACGGGTGCCGGGCATGCCCGGGGTCGGCGCGGTCGAGGTCACCGGGCCCGGCTTCCTGAACTTCACCCTGCTGGACGGCGACGACCGCCTCGACGCGCTCGTCGGGGCCGTCCGCGAGCACGGCGCGGCCTACGGGCACGGGGACGCGGCGTCCGGCACGGCGGTCTCGTTCGCGGTCGTCGAGGAGCCGCGGGCGCTGGTCGTCACCGAAACCGTCGAGCGGCTGCTCGCGGCCCAGGGCGCGGCCGTGGGGGCGCGGACCGAGGGCGGGGAGGCACTGCATGTCGTGCCGGTGCCCACCGACGACCGCGATCTCTTCGAGCGACTGGGGAACGACGCCGCGCGCTGGGCGCTGCTGCGTCCCGCGCCGCACGACCGGCCCCGCGAAACCGGGGACGGCGCGCTGCTGGTCCAGTGCGAGAGCAACCCGCTGTTCCGGGTGCGGTACGCGTACGCGCGGACCCGGGCGCTGAGCCGGAGCGCCGAGCGCCTCGGATTCGGCGCCGGGTACGAGGAGCGGGTGGACGCGCCGGCGCTCGGGGCGCTGCTCGCCGATCATCCGGACGTGCTCGCCGCCGCCGCCCGCCACCGCGAGCCCGACCGGGTCGCCCGGCATCTGGAGGCGGTCGCGCGGGCGTTCTTCGACTTCCACGACACCGTCGCGCCGCTCCCCGTCGGTGACGAGAAACCCTCGGCCGCCCACCGCTCCCGGCTCGCCCTCGCCGAAGCCGCCGGGACGGTGCTGGCCGGCGGCCTGTCCCTGCTCGGCATCAGCGCACCCGAAGTCCTCTGAGAGAACCGAGAGAGCAGAGCAACACCATGAGCCGATCCGCACACCCCGCCGGGCCCCGTCACGCCGACGTCCTGCCGGACGGGCACTACACCGCCCCGCCCGCGGACCTCAACGTCCTGGACCGGAAGGTCTGGTCCCGCACCGTCGCCCGTAACGCCGGCGGCGCGGTCGCCGTCGGCGGCATCGACGTCACACGGCTGGCCGAGGAGTTCGGCACCCCCGCCTACTTCCTCGACGAGGCCGACTTCCGGGCCCGCTGCCGGGCCTGGGCCGACGCCTTCGGGCCGGACGCCGACGTGTTCTACGCGGGCAAGGCGTTCCTGTCGCGCGCGGTGGTGCGCTGGCTCACCGAGGAGGGGCTCAACCTCGACGTCTGCTCCGGCGGGGAGCTGACCTGCGCCCTGGACGCCGGGATGCCCGCCGAACGCATCGCCTTCCACGGGAACAACAAGACCGCCGCCGAGATCGAGCGGGCCGTCACCGTCGGCGTCGGCCGGATCGTGCTCGACTCCTTCCAGGAGATCGCCCGGGTCGCCCACATCGCACAGCGGCTCGGCAAGCGGCAGCGCGTGCAGATCCGGGTGACCGTGGGCGTCGAGGCGCACACCCACGAGTTCATCGCCACCGCGCACGAGGACCAGAAGTTCGGCATCGCGCTCGCCGGGGGAGAGGCAGCCGAGGCGGTGCGCCGGGCGCTCGCCCTCGACGGCCTCGAACTCATCGGCATCCACTCCCACATCGGCTCGCAGATCTTCGACATGGCCGGCTTCGAGGTCTCCGCCCGGCGCGTGGTGCAGCTGCTCGCCGAGGTGCGCGACGAGCACGGCGTCGAACTGCCCGAGATCGACCTGGGCGGCGGCCTGGGCATCGCGTACACCTCCGAGGACGACCCGCGCGAGCCGCACGAGATCGCCAAGGCGCTCGGCGACATCGTCACCCGCGAATGCGAGGCGGCCGGGCTCGCCACCCCGCGGATCTCCGTCGAGCCCGGACGCGCCATCGTCGGTCCCACCGCGTTCACGCTGTACGAGGTCGGCACCGTCAAGCCGCTGGAGGGGCTGCGCACCTACGTCAGCGTCGACGGCGGCATGTCGGACAACATCCGCACCGCGCTGTACGACGCCGAGTACAGCGTGGCCCTGGTGTCGCGCGTCTCGGACGCCGAGCCGATGCTGGTCCGGGTCGTCGGCAAGCACTGCGAGAGCGGCGACATCGTGGTCAGGGACGCGTTCCTGCCCTCCGACCTGGCCCCCGGCGACCTGATCGCCGTGCCCGCCACCGGCGCGTACTGCCGTTCCATGGCGAGCAACTACAACCACGCCCTGCGCCCGCCCGTCGTCGCCGTGCGCGACGGCCGGGCGCGTGTGATCGTCCGGCGCGAGACGGAGGAAGATCTCCTGCGTCTCGATGTCGGTTGATGAAATAGATGTCTCAGGATCCGGACGTATGACAGAAACTCCCGTCCGGTGAGTGAGACTGGTCCGGATACCAGAAGTAAAGGAATCGAGGTCGGATGATGCGTACGCGTCCGCTGAAGGTGGCGCTGCTGGGCTGTGGAGTGGTCGGCTCAGAGGTGGCGCGCATCATGACGACGCACGCCGACGACCTCGCCGCGCGCATCGGCGCGCCGGTCGAGCTCGCCGGCGTCGCCGTGCGCCGGCCCTCCAAGGTGCGCGAGGGCATCGACCCCGCGCTGATCACCACCGATGCGACGGCCCTGGTCAAACGGGGCGACATCGACGTCGTCATCGAGGTCATCGGCGGCATCGAGCCCGCCCGCACGCTCATCACCGCCGCCTTCGAACACGGTGCGAGCGTCGTCTCGGCCAACAAGGCGCTGCTGGCCGAGGACGGCGCCGCCCTGCACGCCGCGGCCGAGCAGTACGGCAGGGACCTCTACTACGAGGCCGCGGTGGCCGGGGCCATCCCGCTGGTCCGGCCGCTGCGCGAGTCGCTCGCCGGGGACAAGGTCAACCGGGTCCTCGGCATCGTGAACGGCACCACCAACTTCATCCTCGACCGGATGGACACCAGCGGCGCCGGATACTCCGAGGCGCTCGACGAGGCGACCGCGCTCGGTTACGCGGAGGCCGACCCGACCGCCGACGTGGAGGGCTTCGACGCCGCCGCCAAGGCCGCGATCCTGGCCGGCATCGCCTTCCACACCCGGGTGCGGATCGGTGACGTGCACCGCGAGGGCATCACCGAGGTCACCGCCGCCGACATCGTCTCCGCACGTCGCATGGGCTGCACCGTCAAGCTCCTCGCGATCTGCGAGCGCGCCGCCGACGGGAACTCCGTCACCGCCCGCGTGCACCCCGCGATGATCCCGCTGAGCCACCCGCTGGCCTCCGTCCGCGAGGCGTACAACGCCGTCTTCGTGGAGGCCGAGGCGGCCGGTCAGCTGATGTTCTACGGGCCGGGCGCGGGCGGCTCGCCGACGGCCTCCGCGGTCCTCGGCGACCTGGTCGCGGTCTGCCGCAACAAGCTCAACGAGGCCACCGGGCCCGGCGAGTCCGCGTACACGCGCCTGCCGGTCAGCCCCATGGGCGACGTCGTCACGCGCTACCACATCAGCCTCGACGTGGCCGACAGGCCCGGCGTGCTCGCCCAGGTCGCGACGGTCTTCGCCGAACAGGGCGTATCGATCGACACCGTCCGCCAGCAGAGCAGGAACGCGAGCGGCGCCGACGCTGCCGCCGCCGCGCAGGACGGCGGCGAGGCATCCCTCGTCGTCGTCACCCACCGCGCGCCCGACGCCGCCCTCTCGGCGACCGTCGAGGCGCTGCGCAAGCTCGACACCGTGCGCGGTGTCGCCAGCATCATGCGTGTTGAAGGGGAGTAAGGACCCATGACCAGCAAGGGCACCCACCAGTGGCGCGGCATCATCGAGGAGTACCGGGACCGCCTCCCGGTCACGGACACGACGCCGGTCGTCACGCTTCGTGAGGGCGGGACGCCGCTCGTCCCCGCCCAGGTCCTCTCCGAGCGCACGGGCTGCGAAGTCCACCTCAAGGTCGAGGGCGCCAACCCGACCGGGTCCTTCAAGGACCGCGGGATGACGATGGCGATCACCCGGGCCAAGGAGGAGGGTGCGCGGGCCGTCATCTGCGCCTCCACCGGCAACACCTCCGCCTCCGCCGCCGCGTACGCGGTGCGGGCCGGAATGGTCTGCGCCGTCCTCGTGCCGCAGGGCAAGATCGCGCTCGGCAAGATGGGGCAGGCGCTCGTGCACGGCGCCAAGATCCTCCAGGTCGACGGCAATTTCGACGACTGCCTCACGCTGGCCCGCTCGCTCTCGGACAACTACCCGGTGGCGCTGGTCAATTCGGTCAACCCGGCCCGCATCGAGGGCCAGAAGACCGCCGCGTTCGAGATCGTCGACGCCCTCGGCGACGCCCCGGACATCCATGTCCTCCCGGTCGGCAACGCGGGCAACATCACCGCGTACTGGAAGGGCTACAAGGAGTACGCCGGGGACGGGCCGGCCACGCACACCCCGCGCATGTGGGGCTTCCAGGCGTCGGGTTCGGCGCCCATCGTGCGCGGCGAGGTCGTCAAGGACCCGTCGACCGTCGCCACCGCGATCCGGATCGGCAACCCCGCCTCCTGGCAGTACGCGCTGGAGGCGCGGGACGAGTCGGGCGGTTCCATCGATGAGGTGACGGACCGTCAGATCCTGTCCGCCTACCGGCTCTTGGCCTCCCAGGAGGGCGTCTTCGTGGAGCCCGCCTCGGCGGCTTCCGTCGCCGGTCTGCTGAAGGCCGCCGAGCAGGGCAAGGTCGACCCGGGGCAGCGGATCGTCTGCACGGTCACCGGCAACGGTCTCAAGGACCCCGACTGGGCCGTCGCGGGAGCCCCGCAGCCGGTCACGGTCCCGGTCGACGCGGCCGTCGCCGCCGAGAAGCTGGGCCTCGTGTAACGACCCGGGGAGCAGGAGGGCCTCGGGAGTCCGTTCCCTCCTGCTCCGCACCGGCCCCGCCGGGGCGCCCGACCGGCGCATGGGCCGTTCCGGCGGGGCGCGGGCCGCCGCCGCCGACAAGATCGTCCGCCTTCGTGCGGAAACCCGCCCCAGTCGGGCAGGAACCCAGCTCAACCATTCCTTTTCGGGGCGGAGAGCGCATAGGAGGCGGGCGACACGCATCGTGCGCCTCCCGTGCGCCCTATGTCGCCACAGAACCTTCCTTCGATAAGCTGTGGTCAACCCGCTCCGTCGCATATGCCGCGGTGCAAGGGCCGTTGCGGCCGTCGGTTTCCCCGGGAATCCCACTCCCCGCCGCCGCGACTTCGGTCCCCGCCGAGAAAACGCTTCACCACCCCCGCTGTCTCACAAGGAGAGTCGTCCGACCGATGGCCCCTCCCGCCTTCCGAGCCGCCGCCGTCCGGGTGCGCGTCCCCGCGACCAGTGCCAACCTGGGCCCGGGGTTCGACGCCTTCGGCCTCTCGCTGGGGTTGTACGACGACGTCGTCGTCCGCGTGGCCGACTCCGGACTGCACATCGACATCGCCGGTGAGGGCGCCGACACCCTGCCCCGCGACGAGCGGCATCTCCTCGTGCGCTCCCTGCGCACCGCATTCGATCTGCTCGGCGGGCAGCCGCGCGGCCTGGAAATCGTCTGCGCCAACCGCATCCCGCACGGGCGCGGTCTCGGCTCCTCCTCCGCCGCCATCTGCGCCGGCATCGTCGCCGCCCGCGCCGTGACGACCGGCGGCGACACCCGGCTCGACGACGCCGCGCTGCTGGACCTCGCCACCGAGATCGAGGGGCACCCGGACAACGTCGCCGCCTGTCTGCTCGGCGGATTCACTCTGGCGTGGATGGACGGCGGATCGGCCCGCGCGATCAGGATGGATCCCGCGGATTCCATCGTTCCGGTGGTTTTCGTCCCCGACCGGCCGGTCCTGACCGAGACCGCCCGCGGGCTGCTGCCCCGCACGGTCCCGCACGTCGACGCGGCCTTCAACGCCGGTCGTGCCGCGCTCCTCGTCGAGGCCCTGACCCACCACCCCGAGCTGCTGTTCACCGCGACCGAGGACCGGCTCCACCAGGAATACCGCGCCCCGGCGATGCCGCAGAGCGCGGAACTCGTGAACCGACTGCGCGCCGAGGGTGTGCCCGCGGTCATCTCCGGTGCCGGGCCCACCGTGCTCGCACTGGCCGAGGACGGTGCGGCCGACAAGGTCGCACAGCTGGCGGGCGAGGGATGGGCCGCCAACCGGCTCGCGCTCGACGCCCACGGCGCGAGTGTGCTGCCGCTCGCCCCGTAGCAGAGAAGTGATTGCCGGTGCGTGAGAGGGGGAATGTTTGTTGGAGCCGGTAGTGTTAACCTCAAGTCTGCAATCGACGTCCATGAGGCGCGTTGCTTCGTGTCCCTTTCCGGGACCACCATTTCTCCGGGAGCCTCCTCAACTGCCTGAGCAGCCCGCCTGAGCAGTTTCGTGCACGCTCCGGAACCGGCACGACACCCCTCGCTCGTTCAGGAGTGGGCCGAGCAGGGGGATGCTCGCGCCGGACCCTTGCACACTTTCATCTCTCCGCCGTACCCGGCGGACCACCGCCCCGGCACGGTCCGCAAGAAAACAGACCGCAGTCGGACAGCACAACCGGTCGCCGAGCCAGAAGGCCGACGTCCGCTCCAGGGAAGGACCCTTCGTGAGCGACACCACCGATCTGATGGGCGTGACTGCCGACAAGAGCGTCGACAGCGCCGCGCCCGCCGAAGGTGCTGCCACTGGCACCACCACACGGCGCCGCCGCTCCGGCACCGGCCTTGAGGGCATGGTCCTGGCCGAGCTGCAGCAGGTCGCGTCCGGCCTCGGTATCAAGGGCACCGCGCGGATGCGCAAGGGCCAGCTGATCGAGGTCATCAAGGAGGCGCAGGCGGGCAACGCCGCGCCCAAGGCCGCCGCGCCCGCCGCGGACGCCGAGACGAAGCCGAAGCGTCGTGCCACGTCCAAGGCGCGCACCGGCGAGGAGTCCAAGGCCGCCGCCGCGCCCGCCGAGAAGGCCGCCGCCCAGCAGCAGATCGACATCCCCGGTCAGCCGGCCAGCGACGAGCAGCCCGCGGGCGAGCGTCGTCGGCGCCGTGCCACGGCCCAGGCGGGGAGCCCGGAGACCAAGGCGGAGAGCAAGACGGCCGCGGAGGCCAAGGCCCAGCCGCAGACCGACGCCAGGAGCGCCGAGCCGAAGGGCGAGGACCGCTCCGACGCGAAGGCCGAGGCCGCCGACACGGCCGAGGGCCGTCGCGGCGACCGCCAGGAGCGCGGCCAGCGCGGCGACCGCCAGGAGCGCGGCGAGCGCCGCGACCGTCAGCGCGACCGCCGTGGCAAGGGCGACGACCAGGGCGGTGGCCAGGGCCAGCAGGGCGGCCAGCGCCAGCAGCGCCAGGGCGGCCCGCAGGACGACGGCTACGACGACGAGGCGGGCGGCCGCCGGGGTCGTCGCGGCCGCTACCGGGACCGCCGCGGCCGTCGTGGCCGCGACGACTTCGCGGGCGAGGTCCAGGTCTCCGAGGACGACGTCCTGATCCCCGTCGCGGGCATCCTGGACATCCTCGACAACTACGCGTTCATCCGGACCTCCGGTTACCTGCCGGGCCCGAACGATGTGTACGTCTCGCTCGCCCAGGTCCGCAAGAACGGCCTGCGCAAGGGCGACCACGTCACCGGTGCGGTGCGCCAGCCCAAGGACGGCGAGCGGCGCGAGAAGTTCAACGCGCTGGTCCGCCTGGACTCGGTGAACGGCATGGCGCCCGAAACCGGCCGCGGCCGACCGGAGTTCCAGAAGCTGACCCCGCTCTACCCGCAGGACCGGCTCCGCCTGGAAACCGACTCCAACGTCCTGACGACGCGGATCATCGACCTGGTCGCGCCGATCGGCAAGGGCCAGCGCGGTCTGATCGTGGCCCCGCCGAAGACCGGCAAGACCATGATCCTCCAGGCGATCGCCAACGCGATCACGGTCAACAGCCCCGAGTGCCACCTGATGGTCGTCCTCGTCGACGAGCGTCCGGAAGAGGTCACGGACATGCAGCGGTCGGTGAAGGGCGAGGTCATCTCCTCGACCTTCGACCGCCCCGCCGAGGACCACACCACCGTCGCCGAGCTGGCCATCGAGCGCGCCAAGCGTCTCGTCGAGCTCGGGCACGACGTGGTCGTCCTGCTGGACTCGATCACCCGTCTCGGCCGCGCGTACAACCTCGCGGCCCCCGCCTCCGGCCGCATCCTGTCCGGTGGTGTCGACTCGACCGCGCTCTACCCGCCGAAGCGCTTCTTCGGTGCCGCGCGCAACATCGAGGACGGCGGCTCGCTGACCATCCTGGCCACCGCGCTCGTCGAGACCGGCTCGCGCATGGACGAGGTGATCTTCGAGGAGTTCAAGGGCACCGGCAACATGGAGCTCAAGCTCGACCGGAAGCTCTCGGACAAGCGCATCTTCCCGGCGGTGGACGTCGACGCGTCCAGCACCCGCAAGGAGGAAATCCTGCTCGGCAGCGAGGAGTTGGCCATCGTCTGGAAGCTGCGCCGGGTGCTGCACGCGCTCGACCAGCAGCAGGCGATCGAGCTCCTCCTGGACCGGATGAAGAAGACCCAGTCCAACGCGGAGTTCCTGCTCCAGATCCAGAAGACGACACCGGCCCCGGGCAACGGCAACGACTGACGTCGCATCCGGAACGGCAGGACCACGGGGCCGCCCCCGTCACCACGAAGGTGACGGGGGCGGCCCCGTTCCGTGGGCCGACGGGCGATCCGGTACCTCTCCTTCGAATCTCGTCGAATGGCGTCGAATTCATCGAATCGTGTCGAATCGAGACCTTCGCCACACCGTCACGCGGCGGCGGACCGCCGGGGCGATGGCCGTACGGGGAAGGAAACCGCAGGTGGGCGCGGTGTCACCCGCCGTTCGTGGCCGCGCGGCATCCCCGCTGGGAGCACCCGGCACTCACGCGGATGCGACAGAACGCTGTGCAACCCTTCTTCATGCCGCGACGTCGTACGAAGTGGCGACAAGCCGTCAAAGCCGATCAAACCGGTGTGCGCACACCGCTGCCGGGGAGAGCCGGCAGAAGCCGAGGACCGGAGGAGAAGGATGAGCGGGCAGAAGGGGAGCGGCGCCCGGATACGCCCCACCGGCAAACGCCGGAAGAAGCCTTCCCGCCGTCGCCGGGCGACAGTGGTCGCGGCCTGGACGCTGGCCGGTGCCGTGGCACTCGGCGGCGGCGGGATCGCCTTCGCGTACTTCAAGCTCGAAGGCAACCTCAAGGCCGTCGACATCAACGCGGCGCTCGGCAAGAACCGCCCCGACAAGGTCGACAACGGCGCCCAGAACATCCTCGTGCTCGGCTCGGACTCGCGCTCCGGCGCCAACGCCGCGTACGGCGCCGATGACGGAGGGGCCCGTTCCGACACCGCGATGGTCCTGCACGTCGACAAGGGCCACCGGACGGCCTCCGTGGTCTCCATCCCGCGCGACACCCTCGTCACCCGCCCCGACTGCGTCGGCGACACCACCGGGCGCACCGTCGCGGGGGAGGAGCGCGCCATGTTCAACACCGCGTACGAGGTCGGCGGACCCGCCTGCGCGGTGAAGACCGTCGAATCCATGTCCGGCATCCGCATGGACCACTACCTCGAAGTCGACTTCACCGGATTCAAGAAGCTCATCGACGAATTGGGCGGCGTGGAGATCACCACCACAGCGCCGATCCACGACGCCAAGAGCCATCTGGACCTCGAACCCGGCACCCATGTCCTGGGCGGCGAACAGTCCCTGGGCCTCGTCCGCACCCGCAAGAGCGTCGGCGACGGCAGCGACCTCGGCCGCATCCAGCTCCAACAGGCGTTCGTCAAGGCGCTGATGGAACAGGTACGGACCGTCGGGGTGTTCTCCAACCCGAAGAAGCTGTTCGACCTCGCCGACACCGCGACCAAGGCCGTCACCACCGACTCCGACCTGGGCTCGGTCAACCAACTCACCGGCTTCGCGAACGGCCTCAAGGGGCTGAGCGCGGAGAACGTCCACATGGTGACCCTGCCCGTGCGCTACGACCCGGTCTCCCCGAACCGCGTCGTCCCGCTGGAGGATTCCGCCCGGCAGGTCTGGGACGCGCTCCGGGCGGACCGGCCGATACCGGCCTCCGCCACCGAGAAGTCGGCGGGCGACAAGGGTTCCGCGGGCGGCATCGTCCGGTGAGGCGCGCGGCGCGGCCGCAGGACGCGCGGACCTCGCGCCCTGCGTGACGTTCCGCGACGGCCCGTCGCATGCGGTGAGGCCGGGGCGCCCGGGAAGGGGTCGGGAATAGCTGCGCCCCGCCCCCGGTTTTGGGAGATGCGGCCGGTCCTGGCAGACTGGTACGTCGGCCCCGGTTCACGGACGCGCATCCCGCGCGTGCGACCCGGCGCCCTCCCGAACCTAGGAGAAACCCTTGAAGCGCGACATTCACCCCGAGTACGTCGAGACGCAGGTCAGCTGCACCTGTGGCGCGTCGTTCACCACGCGGAGCACCATCGACGGCGGCACCATCCGCGCCGAAGTCTGCTCCGAGTGCCACCCGTTCTACACGGGCAAGCAGAAGATCCTCGACACCGGTGGCCGCGTGGCCCGCTTCGAGGCCCGCTTCGGCAAGGCTGCCGGCTCCGCCAGCAAGTAGCGAGCCACTGCGCCGGTTCTCGGCGCCCTCTTCCCGGGGGCGCCGAGGCCGGCGTTTTTCGGACTCGGGGCACGGAGGACGTGCCCCGGGTCCCAGCCCGGACGGCATCACGTCGCCCAGCAGGCACGTTCGAGTGAAGGAACCAGGAGCCCGAAGATGTTCGAGGCGGTCGAGGAATTGATCGGCGAGCAGGCCGATCTCGAGAAGAAGCTCGCGGACCCGGCGGTCCACGCCGACCAGGCCAACGCGCGCCGGCTCAACAAGCGCTACGCCGAGCTGACCCCGATCGTTGCCGTGTACCGCTCCTGGAAGCAGGCGGGCGACGACATCGAGACGGCCCGCGAGTTCGCCGCCGACGACCCCGACTTCGCCGCCGAGGTCAAGGAGCTGGAGCAGCAGCGCGAGGAGCTCACCGAGAAGCTCCGCCTCCTGCTGGTCCCGCGCGACCCCAGCGACGACAAGGACGTGCTCCTGGAGATCAAGGCGGGCGCGGGCGGCGACGAGTCCGCCCTGTTCGCCGGCGACCTGCTGCGGATGTACCTGCGCTACGCCGAGCGCGTCGGCTGGAAGACCGAGATCATCGACTCCACCGAGTCCGAGCTCGGCGGCTACAAGGACGTCCAGGTCGCCGTGAAGACCAAGGGCGGCAACGGTGCCACCGAGCCCGGCCAGGGCGTCTGGGCACGGCTGAAGTACGAGGGCGGCGTGCACCGCGTGCAGCGGGTGCCGTCCACCGAGTCCCAGGGCCGCATCCACACCTCCGCGGCCGGTGTGCTGGTCACCCCCGAGGCCGAGGAGGTCGACATCGAGATCCACGCCAACGACCTCCGCATCGACGTCTACCGCTCCTCGGGCCCCGGCGGCCAGTCCGTCAACACCACGGACTCCGCGGTCCGCATCACCCACCTGCCGACCGGCGTCGTCGCCTCCTGCCAGAACGAGAAGAGCCAGCTCCAGAACAAGGAGCAGGCCATGCGCATCCTGCGCTCCCGGCTCCTCGCCGCCGCCCAGGAGGCCGCCGAACAGGAGGCGTCCGACGTGCGCCGCAGCCAGGTGCGCACGGTCGACCGTTCCGAGAAGATCCGTACGTACAACTTCCCGGAGAACCGGATCTCGGACCACCGCGTCGGCTTCAAGGCGTACAACCTGGACCAGGTGCTCGACGGCGACCTGGACGCGGTGATCCAGGCATGCGTCGACGCCGACTCCGCCGCCAAGCTCGCCGCCGCGTAGGACCGCCCGCACCCACCGGCCGGTCCGAGCCAAGCCCGCCCCGCCCGTAACCCCGTACGGAGTACGCGATGAACCTGCTGCTCGCCGAGGTGGCCCAGGCCACCCAACGGCTGGCCGACGCCGGTGTGCCGTCACCGCGATTCGACGCGGAGGAGCTCGCCGCGTTCGTGCACGGCGTCAAGCGGGGCGAGCTGCACCGTGTGCCGGACGCCGACTTCGACGCCCGCTACTGGGAGGCCGTCGCCCGCCGCGAGGCCCGCGAACCGCTCCAGCACATCACCGGCCGCGCCTTCTTCCGCTACCTGGAGCTCCAGGTCGGCCCCGGTGTCTTCGTGCCCCGCCCGGAGACCGAATCGGTCGTCGGCTGGGCGATAGACGCGGTGCGCGCGATGGACGTCGTCGAACCGACCGTCGTCGACCTGTGCAGCGGATCCGGCGCCATCGCCCTGGCCATGGCCCAGGAGGTGCCCCGCTCGCGGGTGCACGCCGTGGAACTCTCCGACGACGCCCTCAAGTGGACCAGGAAGAACGCCGAGGGGTCCAGGGTCACGGTCCACCACGGAGACGCCCTGACGGCGCTGCCCGAGCTCGACGGCCAGGTCGACCTGGTCATCTCGAACCCGCCGTACATCCCGCTCACCGAATGGGAGTACGTGGCGCCCGAGGCCCGCGACCACGACCCGGAGATGGCGCTCTTCTCCGGCGAGGACGGCCTCGACACCATCCGCGGCATCGAGCGCACCGCCCACCGCCTGCTGCGCCCCGGCGGCCTCGTCGTCATCGAGCACGCCGACACCCAGGGCGGCCAGGTGCCGTGGATCTTCGCCGAGGAACAGGGCTGGGCCGACGCCGCCGACCACCCCGATCTGAACAACCGACCGCGGTTCGCCACGGCCCGCAAGGCCATGCCGTGACCGGCGGTCCCCACCCGCACGCCCCGTACCCGTACACGCTCCAGGAGGCCGGCTGATGGCACGGCGATACGACTGCAACGACGCGACCGACCGCATCACCGGTCTGCGCGAGGCCACGTCGGCCGTCCGCCGCGGCGAACTGGTCGTGCTGCCCACGGACACCGTGTACGGCATCGGCGCGGACGCCTTCAGCACCGAGGGCGTCGCCGACCTGCTGGCCGCCAAGGGCCGTGGCCGCAACATGCCGACGCCGGTCCTGATCGGTTCCCCGAACACCCTGCACGGCCTGGTCACCGACTTCTCCGAGCAGGCGTGGGAGCTCGTCGACGCCTTCTGGCCCGGCGCCCTCACGCTCGTCGCCAAGCACCAGCCGTCGCTCCAGTGGGACCTCGGGGACAGCCGCGGCACCGTCGCCATCCGGATGCCGCTGCACCCGGTCGCCATCGAACTGCTCACCGAGTTCGGCCCGATGGCCGTCTCCAGCGCCAACCTCACCGGGCACCCGGCCCCCGAGAACTGCGACGCCGCCCAGGAGATGCTCGGCGACTCCGTCTCCGTCTATCTCGACGGCGGACCGACACCCGGCATCGTGCCGTCGTCCATCGTCGACGTGACCGGCAAGGTCCCCGTGCTGCTGCGCGCCGGCGCACTCTCGGTCGAGGAACTCCGCAAGGTGGTACCCGACCTCGAGGTGGCGAATTGACCGCCCCCGAGGGGCGTGGCATAGCGGCGCGGACCGACACCTTCCGCATCCTCCACGTCAGCACCGGCAACGTCTGCCGCTCACCGATCACCGAGCGGCTGACCCGGCACGCCCTGGTGGACCGCCTCGGCGATCCGCTGCAGGGCGGACTGATCGTGGAGAGCGCGGGCACCTGGGGCCACGAGGGCGCGCCCATGGAGGACAACGCCGAGGCCGTCCTCACCGACTTCGGCGCCGACCCCACCGGCTTCGTCGGCCGGGAGCTCCTCGACGAGCACGTGATCCGCGCCGACCTGGTGCTCACCGCCACCCGCGACCACCGGGCGCAGGTCATCTCCATGGGCCATTCGGCGGGCCTGCGGACCTTCACCCTCAAGGAGTTCACCCGGCTGGTCCGCGCCATAGACCCGGCCACCCTGCCCGACCCGCGCGACGAGGGCGTCGTCGCGCGCGCCCGCGCACTGGTCCGGGCCGCCGCCGCGCTGCGCGGCTGGCTGCTCGCGCCCACCGTCGAGGCCGACGAGGTGTACGACCCGTACGGCGCCCCGATCACGTTCTTCCGGTCCGTCGGCGACGAGATCAACCAGGCCCTGGACCCGGTCGTCACCGCACTGACCGGCGTACCGGCCCCGCACTGACCGGCGCCCGCCCGCGACCGGGCCGGCCTCGCCGGGAACCGCTCCGACGGCCGCACGCGAACGGGGTGCGAGGCAGGGCCCAACGGGCGTACCCCCGGCGCCGCACGGCGGGCAGGGGGCCCGGCACGGGCCTACATTGGTGCTGACGCCAGCGCACCCACTCCAGGCCCGGAGCCCCCGATGCCGGTCACCACGCCCGCCGCTCCCTCCTCCGCCCCCGGCACGACCCTCCCGCAGGACTTCGGCGCCCTGCTCCGGGAGGATCCGGAGATCGCCGCCGTACTGCTGGGGGAACTGAACCGGCAGTCGGACACCCTGCAACTGATCGCCGCCGAGAACTTCACCTCTCCCGCGGTCCTCGCCGCCCTCGGCTCGCCGCTCGCCAACAAGTACGCCGAGGGCTACCCCGACGCCCGCTACCACGGCGGCTGCGAGCACGCCGACGCCGCCGAACGCATCGCCCGCCGCCGCGCCACCGCCCTCTTCGGTGCCGAGCACGCCAACGTGCAGCCGCACTCCGGCTCCTCCGCCGTCCTCGCCGCCTACGCGGCGCTGCTGCGCCCCGGGGACACGGTGCTCGCGATGGGGCTCCCGTACGGGGGCCACCTCACCCACGGCTCACCCGCCAACTTCTCCGGCCGCTGGTTCGAGTTCGTCGGGTACGGGGTGGACCCGGAGAGCGGCCTGATCGACTACGCGCAGGTGCGTGCCCTGGCCCGCAGACACCGGCCCAAGGCGATCGTCAGCGGCTCGATCGCGTACCCCCGGCACCCCGATCACGAGGTGTTCCGGGAGATCGCCGACGAGGTGGGCGCCTACCTCATCGCCGACGCCGCGCATCCGATGGGGCTGATCGCCGGGGGAGCGGCGCCGAACCCGGTCCCGTACGCCGACGTGGTCTGCGCGACCACGCACAAGGTGCTGCGCGGGCCGCGCGGCGGGATGCTCCTGTGCGGCGCGGAGCTGGCCGAGCGCATCGACCGGGCGGTCTTCCCGTTCACCCAGGGCGGCGCGCAGATGCACACGGTCGCCGCCAAGGCCGTCGCGTTCGGCGAGGCCGCCGCTCCGGCGTTCGCCGCCTACGCCCACCGGGTGGTCGCCCACGCCCGCGCACTGGCCGCCGGTCTGGAGGCGGAGGGCTTCGAGATCACCACGGGCGGCACGGACACCCACCTGATCGTCGCGGACCCGGCCCCGCTGGGCGTCGACGGGCGGACCGCCCGGGACCGGCTGGCGGCGGCGGGGCTGGTGCTGGACGTCTGCGCGCTTCCCCACGACGACGCCCGGGGCATCCGGTTCGGCACCGCGGCCGTCACCACGCAGGGGCTGGACGAGGCGGACATGGCCCGGCTGGCGGTGCTCTTCGGGGCGGCGGTGCGGGGCAGCGGCGAGAACGTCCGGGCGGAGGTCCGGGAACTGGCGCGTGCCCATCCGCCCTACCCGGGGCACGGCGTTCCGGGCGGTGTCGCGGGAGGTGGTCCGTCCACCGGCCGGGCCTGATCCGGCGCCGGGACCGGGACCCGGCACGGCCACGTCCGACGGCTGCTTCCGTCGAACCGACCATGGAACCACGCGATGGTGCCCGGTGTCCTGCACAAAGGGGCGAATTTTTCGGAGCGTCTAAGGTTGAGGGCTGAGATGGTCGGCGAAAGACTCTGGGGCAGCCTGTGCGTGATTACCTGCTGACACTCTGTGTCACGGCTGCCGTGACCTATCTGCTGACCGGTCCGGTGCGCAAGTTCGCCATCATGGTCGGGGCGATGCCCGCGATCCGCGCGCGCGACGTCCACCGGGAACCGACACCTCGGCTCGGCGGCATCGCCATGTTCGGCGGGCTGTGCGCGGGGCTGATCGTCGCCGCCCACCTCTCCAACCTGGACTGGATCTTCCAGTCCTCCAGCGAACCGCGGGCGCTGCTCTCCGGGGCCGCCCTGATCTGGCTGATCGGTGTCCTGGACGACAAGTTCGAGATCGACGCCCTGATCAAGCTCGGCGGGCAGATGATCGCCGCCGCGGTCATGGTGCTCCAGGGCCTCACGATCCTGTGGCTGCCGATCCCCGGCATCGGCACGGTCGCCCTCACCCAGTGGCAGGGCACGCTGCTCACGGTCGCCCTGGTCGTCATCACCATCAACGCGGTGAACTTCGTCGACGGGCTCGACGGCCTCGCGGCGGGCATGGTGTGCATCGCCTCGGCGGCGTTCTTCCTCTACACGTACCGGCTCTGGTACGGGCACATGATCGAGGAGGCGGCACCCGCCACGCTGTTCACGGCCATCCTGATGGGCATGTGTCTCGGCTTCATGCCGCACAACATGCACCCGGCCCGGATCTTCATGGGCGACTCGGGGTCGATGCTGATCGGCCTCGTGCTGGCGGCCGGCGCGATCTCCGTCACCGGGCAGGTCGACCCGGACACGATGAAGCTGTTCGCGGGCAGCGAGCGCGAGGCCACCCACGCGATGCTGCCGGTCTTCATCCCGCTGCTGCTGCCGCTGACCATCATCGCGATCCCGGCGGCGGACCTGGTGCTGGCGATCGTGCGGAGGACCTGGAACGGTCAGTCGCCGTTCGCGGCGGACCGCGGCCACCTGCACCACCGGCTGCTGGAGATCGGCCACTCGCACAGCCGCTCCGTGCTGATCATGTATTTCTGGTCGGCGCTGATCGCGTTCGGGGCGGTCGGATATTCCGTGCACTCGACATCGCTGTGGATCGTGCTGGTGGTGATGGGGCTCAGCGCACTGGGGCTCGTTCTCCTGCTGATGCCTCGGTTCACTCCGAAGGCGCCGTACTGGGCGGAACGCTTTCTTCCGCCGCGCTACCGGCGTCGCAGGGGTGGCGGCGGGGACCCCGCGGCACCCGGGGGAGAGGCCCAACTGGGCTCCACGGCAGCGGAGATGGGGCAGAATGGGCCAGGTCACCAGGAGCGCGCGCAGACCGTCGTCATGGGTGTGTCCGGCGTCAATGGGGCAACGGCAGTGGGCACTCGTTCGCGTTTTTCGGACAGACGTGCGGCCGATTCGCCCCGCTGACTATTCGGATATCGGTGGGCAATACCAGGCAAGATGACGAGTTGCCTTGCTCACACGCGCATATTCACTCTCATGTGTGACAGCAAGCACAGGTCAGAGTAAAGACCTCATCAAATAGTTTGTGATACCGTTCACTAAGCCCGGTGACGGAGTTGAAGGACTTGAGTACCACGGTCCAGCAGCCCGAGGCATCGACTCGGACCGGGTCATGCTCGTCCCTGACGACGTACCGACCATCCCCTGCAAGCGGAGCTGCCCCATGCCGTCCAACGACGCCCGGACTCTCCTCCAGACCGCCGTACCCACCGCTGCCGCCGGCGTCGTCGCCGCTGTGATCAGCGGCGTTGTCGCGGGTGGCAAGGGAGCCCTGGGCGCGGTCGTGGGGACGCTCGTGGTGATCCTCTTCATGGGGATCGGGCTCGTGGTCCTGCAACGGACCGCCCGGTCGCTGCCCCACCTGTTCCAGGCGATGGGGCTGATGTTGTACACGGCCCAACTTCTCCTGCTGTTCATCTTCGTCGCCGCATTCAAGAACACCACGGTGTTCAACCCGAAGTCCTTCGCGATCACCCTGGTCGCGGCGACTCTGGTGTGGATCGGCGCACAGGCGCGTGCGCACATGAAGGCCAAGATCCTCTACGTCGAACCCGAGTCCGACAAGAGCGAGAAGCCCCAGAACGCCGGGTCGAAGTCGTGAAGGGTAGGGGCGGGATAAGCGAGGGTTCAAGACCCTGCTATCGTCCGGTTCCAACTGCGGCATTGCGGGCGCGGGCATGTGAGCTGACGCCTGCTCGATCGCGAGGCTCATTGCCTGACTGCCGCTCACACATCCGTAACACCAGTCCAGTGCCGAACCGCGGCTGCGCGCCGCGCCGACACAACGAGGTTGCCGTACCTATGCGCCACGCTGAAGGAGCCCGCGGTGAGTGCTGACCCGACACAGGTGCTCGCCTTCGAGACCGATTGCCACATCTTCGACGGTTGTGGTTTCCCGGCACCCGGCTTGCACTCGTTCCTGTTCGAACCCCTCTGGGGCGACGCGGACAGCAACCTGTACTTCAACAAGCCGATGCTGCTGGCCCTGCTCGGGTCGCTCATCGTCGTCGGTTTCTTCTGGGCCGCCTTCCGCAAGCCCAAGGTCGTTCCGGGCAAGCTGCAGATGGTCGCCGAGACCGGTTACGACTTCATCCGCCGCGGCATCGTCTACGAGACGCTCGGCAAGCGCGAGGGCGAGAAGTACGTCCCGCTCATCGTCTCGTTGTTCTTCTTCGTCTGGATGATGAACCTCTGGTCGATCATCCCGGTCGCCCAGTTCCCGGTGACGTCGATCATCGCCTACCCCATCGTGCTGGCGCTGATCGTCTACATCCTGTGGGTCAGCCTGACCTTCAAGCGCCACGGCTTCGTCGGCGCCTTCAAGAACTTCACCGGGTACGACAAGTCGCTCGGTCCGGTGCTGCCGCTGGCCATGCTGATCGAGTTCTTCTCGAACCTGCTGGTCCGGCCCTTCACCCACGCGGTGCGACTCTTCGCGAACATGTTCGCAGGCCACACCCTGCTGCTGCTGTTCACGATCGCCAGCTGGTACCTGCTCAACGGCATCGGAATCGCCTACGCGGGCGTCTCCTTCGTGATGGTCATCGTGATGACCGCCTTCGAGCTCTTCATCCAGGCGCTTCAGGCGTACGTCTTCGTCCTCCTGACCTGCACCTTCATCCAGGGCGCGCTCGCCGAGCACCACTGAGCATCCCGCACCCGACCCTTAGTCGTCCGGTGGCCAACCCCCACCGGTCCGTGAAAGAGAAGGAAGAACTGGCATGTCCCAGACCCTTGCTGCCGTCAGCGGCTCCCTCGGCTCCATCGGTTACGGCCTCGCCGCCATCGGCCCCGGCGTCGGCGTCGGCATCATCTTCGGTAACGGCACCCAGGCTCTTGCTCGTCAGCCCGAGGCCGCCGGTCTCATCCGCGCCAACCAGATTCTCGGCTTCGCCTTCTGTGAGGCGCTCGCCCTCATCGGTCTGGTCATGCCGTTCGTCTACGGCCAGTGATCTTCGGATCCACGACCAGTCCACTAGACGAAAGGCAATGACGTGAGCCAGATGCTTACGATCGCGGCCGAGACGGAAAACCCTCTCATTCCGCCGATCCCCGAGCTCGTCATCGGCCTCATCGCCTTCCTCATCGTCTTCGGCTTCCTCGCCAAGAAGCTCCTCCCGAACATCAACAAGGTTCTGGACGAGCGCCGCGAGGCCATCGAAGGCGGTATCGAAAAGGCCGATGCGGCCCAGACCGAGGCCCAGAGCGTCCTTGAGCAGTACAAGGCTCAGCTCGCCGAGGCCCGCCACGAGGCCGCGCGCCTGCGCCAGGAGGCGCAGGAGCAGGGCGCCGTGATCCTGCAGGAGATGCGGGCCGAGGGCCAGCGGCAGCGCGAGGAGATCATCGCTGCCGGCCACGCCCAGATCGAGGCCGACCGCAAGGCCGCGGCCGCCGCGCTGCGCCAGGACGTGGGCAAGCTCGCCACCGAACTGGCCGGCAAGCTCGTCGGGGAGTCCCTGGAGGACCACGCCCGGCAGAGCGGCACCGTCGACCGGTTCCTCGACGAGCTCGAGGCGAAGGCCGACGCGAAGGCCGAGGCCGTCCGATGAACGGCGCGAGCCGCGAGGCACTGGCTGCCGCCCGTGAGCGTCTCGACGCGCTGACCGACAGCACGTCGGTCGACGCGGCGAAGCTCGCCGACGAGCTGGCCGCGGTGACGGCGCTGCTCCAGCGCGAGGTTTCCCTGCGACGGGTCCTCACCGACCCGTCGCAGGCCGGCGAGGCCAAGGCCGAGCTGGCCGGACGGCTGCTGAGCGGTCAGGTGGGCGGCGAGACCGTCGACCTGGTCTCCGGCATGGTCCGTTCCCGCTGGTCGCAGTCGCGCGACCTGGTCGACGCGGTCGAGGAACTGGCGAACATCGCGGACCTCACCGCCGCCCAGCGCGACGGGGACCTCGATGACGTCGAGGACGAGCTGTTCCGGTTCGGCCGGATCGTCGCCTCGGACAAGGAACTGCGCGCCGCGCTGACCGACCGGTCCGCGTCCGCCGTCGCCAAGGGCCAGCTGCTGCACAGCCTGCTGGGCGGCCGGGTACGGCCCGCCACCGAGCGCGTCGTCGTGCGGCTCGTCACCCAGCCGCGTGGACGTAGCCTGGAAGCGGGACTCGAGTCCCTGTCCAAGCTCGCCGCCGAGCGCCGGGAGCGCATGGTCGCCGTGGTCACCTCCGCGGTGCCGCTGAGCGACCGGCAGAAGCAGCGCCTCGGTGCCGCACTGGCGAAGATCTACGGTCGGCCCATGCACCTGAACCTGGACGTGGACCCCGAGGTCCTCGGCGGGATCGCGGTGCAGGTCGGTGACGAGGTCATCAACGGCACCGTCGCGGAGCGCCTCGCCGAGGTGTCCCGCCGCATGGCCGGCTGACGGACGCAGCAACAGAACAGAGCAAGACCAGCGGCCCGGTTGGGCCGTGCAGAAACTGCAGAAGATTCCTGGGGGTCGGCCCCCAGACCCCCTTAAGAAACTTCGGGCCCAACAAGGAGAGCAGGGAACCCAGATGGCGGAGCTCACGATCCGGCCGGAGGAGATCCGGGACGCACTGGAGAACTTCGTCCAGTCGTACAAGCCGGACGCGGCCTCGCGCGAGGAGGTCGGTACGGTCAGCGTTGCCGGCGACGGCATCGCGAAGGTCGAGGGTCTTCCCTCGGCCATGGCGAACGAGCTGCTGAAGTTCGAGGACGGCACCCTCGGTCTCGCCCTCAACCTCGAGGAGCGCGAGATCGGTGCGATCGTCCTCGGCGAGTTCAGCGGCATCGAAGAGGGCCAGTCGGTGCAGCGCACCGGCGAGGTGCTCTCCGTCGGCGTCGGCGAGGGCTACCTCGGCCGCGTCGTCGACCCGCTCGGCAACCCGATCGACGGCCTCGGCGAGATCGCGACCGACGGCCGCCGCGCCCTCGAGCTGCAGGCCCCCGGCGTCATGGTCCGCAAGTCGGTGCACGAGCCGATGCAGACCGGCTACAAGGCCGTCGACGCCATGGTGCCGATCGGCCGCGGCCAGCGTCAGCTGATCATCGGTGACCGTCAGACCGGCAAGACCGCGCTGGCCGTCGACACGATCATCAACCAGCGCGACAACTGGCGCTCGGGCGACGTCAACAAGCAGGTGCGCTGCATCTACGTCGCCATCGGTCAGAAGGGCTCCACCATCGCCTCCGTGCGCGGTGCCCTGGAAGAGGCCGGTGCGCTGGAGTACACGACCATCGTCGCCGCCCCGGCGTCCGACCCGGCCGGCTTCAAGTACCTCGCGCCGTACACCGGTTCGGCCATCGGCCAGCACTGGATGTACCAGGGCAAGCACGTCCTGATCATCTTCGACGACCTCTCGAAGCAGGCCGACGCCTACCGTGCCGTGTCGCTCCTGCTGCGCCGTCCGCCGGGCCGCGAGGCATACCCGGGCGACGTCTTCTACCTCCACTCGCGTCTGCTGGAGCGCTGCGCCAAGCTCTCCGACGAGATGGGCGCCGGTTCGATGACGGGCCTCCCGATCGTCGAGACCAAGGCGAACGACGTGTCGGCGTTCATCCCGACCAACGTCATCTCCATCACCGACGGCCAGTGCTTCCTGGAGTCCGACCTGTTCAACGCCGGTCAGCGTCCGGCCCTGAACGTCGGTATCTCGGTCTCCCGCGTCGGTGGTTCCGCCCAGCACAAGGCGATGCGCCAGGTCTCCGGCCGTCTCCGTGTCGACCTCGCCCAGTACCGCGAGCTGGAGGCGTTCGCCGCCTTCGGTTCCGACCTGGACGCGGCCTCGAAGGCGTCGCTGGAGCGCGGTAAGCGCATGGTCGAGCTGCTGAAGCAGGCGCAGTACAGCCCGTTCCCGGTCGAGGAGCAGGTCGTCTCCATCTGGGCCGGCACCAACGGCAAGATGGACGACGTCCCGGTCGAGGACATCCGCCGCTTCGAGACGGAGCTGCTGGAGTACCTGCGCCGCGAGCGCAAGGACCTCCTCACCAGCATCCGCGAGGGCGCCAAGATGTCCGACGACACGCTGCAGGCGATCGCCGACGCCGTCGCCGACTTCAAGCGGCAGTTCGAGACCTCGGACGGCAAGCTCCTGGGCGAGGGCTGATCGATGGGCGCTCAGCTTCGCGTTTACAAGCGCCGCATTCGCTCCGTCACCGCCACGAAGAAGATCACCAAGGCGATGGAGATGATCGCCGCCTCGCGCATCGTCAAGGCGCAGCGTCAGGTGGCGGCGTCGACGCCGTACGCCACCGAGCTCACCCGCGCGGTGTCGGCGGTGGCGACCGGCTCCACCACCAAGCACCCGCTGACCACCGAGGCCGACAGCCCGGCCCGGGCCGCGATCCTGCTCGTCACGAGCGACCGCGGTCTGGCCGGCGGTTACTCCTCCAACGCCATCAAGGCGGCGGAGCGGCTGACCGAGCGGCTGCGCGGTGAGGGCAAGGAGGTCGTCACCTATGTGATCGGCCGCAAGGGTGTCGCCTACTACGGATTCCGCGAGCGCAAGATCGAGGATTCGTGGACGGGCTTCACCGACAGCCCGACCTACGCGGATGCCAAGCGTGCCGCCGCCCCGCTGATCGAGGCGGTGTCCAAGGAGACCGCCGAGGGCGGCGTGGACGAGCTGCACATCGTCTTCACGGAATTCGTGTCGATGATGACGCAGAACCCGGTCGACGACCGGATGCTGCCGCTCAGCCTCGGCTCCGCGAAGGACGAGGACGGCAAGGGCGAGATCCTGCCGCTGTTCGAGTTCGAGCCGTCGGCGGAGGACGTCCTCGACGCCCTGCTTCCGCGGTACGTCGAGAGCCGCATCTACAACGCGCTGCTCCAGGCCGCCGCTTCCGAGCACGCCGCCCGTCGCCGTGCGATGAAGTCGGCGACCGACAACGCCGGTGAGCTCATCAAGACGCTCTCCCGGCTGGCCAACGCGGCCCGCCAGGCCGAAATCACCCAGGAAATCAGCGAGATCGTCGGTGGTGCCAGCGCGCTGGCCGACGCGACCGCGGGGAGTGACAAGTAATGACGACGACAGTTGAGACGGCCGTTGCCACGGGCCGCGTCGCCCGGGTCATCGGCCCGGTCGTCGACGTGGAGTTCCCCGTCGACGCGATGCCGGACATCTACAACGCGCTGACCGTCGAGGTCGCCGACCCGGCCGAGGAGGGCAAGCTCAAGACGCTGACCCTCGAGGTCGCGCAGCACCTCGGTGACGGCCTGGTCCGTGCCATCTCCATGCAGCCCACCGACGGTCTGGTCCGCCAGGCCCCGGTGACGGACACCGGCGACGGCATCAAGGTTCCGGTCGGCGACATCACCAAGGGCAAGGTCTTCAACACCCTCGGCGAGATCCTGAACAAGCCGGAGGCCGAGGCCGAGGTCACCGAGCGCTGGGCGATCCACCGCAAGGCGCCCAACTTCGACCAGCTCGAGTCCAAGACCGAGATGTTCGAGACCGGCGTCAAGGTCATCGACCTGCTCACCCCGTACGTCAAGGGTGGGAAGATCGGTCTGTTCGGTGGTGCCGGTGTCGGCAAGACCGTGCTGATCCAGGAAATGATCTACCGCGTCGCCAACAACCACGACGGTGTGTCGGTGTTCGCGGGCGTCGGTGAGCGCACCCGTGAGGGCAACGACCTCATCGAGGAGATGACCGACTCCGGCGTCATCGACAAGACGGCGCTCGTCTTCGGTCAGATGGACGAGCCGCCGGGCACGCGTCTGCGCGTCGCGCTGGCCGGTCTGACCATGGCGGAGTACTTCCGCGATGTGCAGAAGCAGGACGTGCTCTTCTTCATCGACAACATCTTCCGGTACACCCAGGCCGGCTCCGAGGTGTCCACCCTGCTCGGCCGTATGCCGTCCGCGGTGGGTTACCAGCCGAACCTTGCCGACGAGATGGGTCTGCTGCAGGAGCGCATCACGTCGACCCGCGGTCACTCGATCACCTCGATGCAGGCGATCTACGTCCCCGCGGACGACCTGACCGACCCGGCCCCGGCCACCACGTTCGCCCACCTCGACGCGACGACGGTTCTCTCCCGTCCGATCTCCGAGAAGGGCATCTACCCGGCCGTGGACCCGCTGGACTCGACGTCCCGCATCCTGGACCCGCGGTACATCGCCGCGGACCACTACAACACGGCCATGCGTGTCAAGGGGATCCTCCAGAAGTACAAGGACCTCCAGGACATCATCGCGATCCTCGGTATCGACGAGCTGGGCGAGGAGGACAAGCTGGTCGTCCACCGTGCCCGTCGCGTCGAGCGCTTCCTGTCGCAGAACACCCACGTCGCCAAGCAGTTCACCGGCGTGGACGGTTCGGACGTCCCGCTCGACGAGTCGATCGCCGCGTTCAACGCGATCTGCGACGGCGAGTACGACCACTTCCCCGAGCAGGCGTTCTTCCTGTGCGGTGGCCTGGAGGACCTCAAGGCCAACGCCAAGGAGCTCGGCGTTTCCTGAGCCGACGGCTCACCGAGGGGGACGGGCGCGTCCCGTCCCCCTCACCACGCCCCGTAGAATTGACCCAACACCCGGTCGGCCCCGGCCGGGTGGTGACCCGAGGAGCCACCCTTGGCTGCTGAGCTGCACGTCGAGCTGGTCGCCGCGGACCGCAGTGTCTGGTCCGGCGAGGCCACCCTGGTCGTCGCGCGCACCACGTCCGGCGACATCGGCGTCATGCCCGGTCACCAGCCGCTTCTGGGTGTGCTGGAATCGGGCCCGGTGACGATCCGCACGAGCGACGGCGGCACCGTGATCGCCGCGGTGCACGGCGGTTTCATCTCGTTCGCGGACGACAAGCTGTCGCTGCTCGCGGAGATCGCCGAGCTGGCGGACGAGATCGATGTCCAGCGCGCCGAGCGTGCGCTGGAGCGTGCGAAGGCGGACACGGACGCCGCTTCCGAGCGGCGCGCCGAAGTGCGACTGCGCGCGGTGGCGGTGCGCTAGCGCACCGCGACGACGTAGCTTTACCCTCAGCCGCGGCACGGCCTGGAGACCCCTCCGGACCGTGCCGCGGCTGAGGCGATGCAGGTGGGCACGAGAAGTTCTGGTGTTTTCCGTTACTCGACGACGCGAGGAGGTCGGTGGAGATGTTCCTCGCGCTGTGGGTGGGCGGGCTGGTCGTCGCACTGGTCCTGATCGGACTTTTCGTCTTCGGCCTGCGCCGAAGGCTGATCCAGCGCTCCGGCGGGACCTTCGACTGCAGTCTGCGGTGGAACGTGCCGGAGGAGCCCGATCTCTCGGGCAAGGGCTGGGTGTACGGGGTCGCCCGGTACAGGGGTGACCGGATCGACTGGTTCCGGGTCTTCTCCTACGCGCCCCGCCCGCGCCGGACCCTGGAGCGTTCCGCGATCGAGGTGATCGGCCGCCGGATGCCCGAGGGCGAGGAGGAACTGGCGCTGCTGTCGGACGCCGTGGTGCTCGGCTGTCTCCATCGGGAGACCCGCCTTGAGCTGGCCATGAGCGAGGACGCACTTACCGGTTTCCTGGCCTGGCTGGAGGCGGCTCCGCCCGGCCAGCGCGTCAACGTGGCCTGAGCGGCCGTCCGCGGGTTCTCGGGGGAGCGGCCGGTTGCGCGGGGCGGCGTCGGCCATGCTCCGGAGTTCGTCGCGGCCGACACCGTTCGCGGCTCGCACCGCGATGCCGGATGCCGAGGTGGTTGCGCAGCGGGCCGGCAGTCCCGGACCGGTCTTTGGAGGAGGTCGCCGACGCCGTGGTTTTCCTTGCGTCGGGGCGGAGCGGCTTCATCACCGGTTCGAGCCTGCACGTCGGCGGCGGGCCGAAACGGATCCGAGTGCCCGGCCGGTATCCGGTGGACCCCTTCGAGCAGCGGGCCTTCCGGGCCTCCCGGCCCCCCGGGCCTCCTGGGGCGGCCGGGACGGTTGCGGCCCGGCCGCGGGAGCGGGTGCTCACGCACGAAAACCGGGGAGACAGGGGGCGGACCTGTCTCCCCGGTGGCTTTCCGGAGGGGTGTGCGCAGTGCGCGGTGGGTTACTTCAGACCGCTGTTGATCGCGCCGACCAGCTCGCCGTCGGCGGTGTCACCGCTGAACTCCCAGAAGAACGCGCCTCCCAGGCCCTGGCTCTTCGCCCAGTTCATCTTGGACGTGATGGTGGCCGGGGTGTCGTAGCTCCACCAGTTGGTGCCGCAGTGCGCGTACGCGGTGCCCGCGACGGTTCCGGTGGTGGGGCAGCTGGTCTTGAGGATCTTGTAGTCCTCGATGCCGGCCTCGTAGGCACCGGGGGCGGCGCCGGTGGCGGTGCCGCCGGGGGCGTCCTGGGTGACGCCGGTCCAGCCGCGGCCGTAGAAGCCGATGCCGAGGAGCAGCTTGGACGCGGGGACGCCCTTGGCCTTCAGCTTGGCGATGGCGTCGGCGGAGTTGAAGCCGGCCTGCGGGATGCCGTCGTAGGAGGTCAGCGGGGAGTGCGGGGCGGTCGGGCCCTTCGCGTCCCAGGCGCCGAAGAAGTCGTACGTCATCACGTTGTACCAGTCCAGCGGCTGGGCGGCACCGGCGTAGTCGGCGAGGTCCATCTTGCCGCCCTCGGAGGCGTCGGCGGTGATGGCGGCGGTCACCAGGTTGTTGCTGCCGAACTTGGCGCGGAGGGCCGTGGTGATGGCCTTCAGGGCGTTCGGGCCGCTGGTGTCGCAGGTCAGGCCGCAGGCGTTGGGGTACTCCCAGTCGACGTCGATGCCGTCGAAGACATCGGCCCAGCGGGGGTCCTTCACCAGGTTGTAGCAGGAATCGGCGAACGCGGCCGGGTTCTTCGCCGCGTCGGCGAAGCCGCCGGACCAGGTCCAGCCGCCGAACGACCACAGGACCTTGATGTGCGGGTACTTCGCCTTGAGCTTGCGCAGCTGGTTGAAGCTGCCGCGCAGCGGCTGGTCCCAGGTGTCCGCGACGCCGTCGACGGACTTGTCCGCGGTGTACGCCATCTCGTAGTCGGCGTAGGAGTCGCCGACGGTGCACTTGCCGCCCTGGACGTTGCCGAAGGCGTAGTTGATGTGCGTGATCTTCGCGGCGGAACCCGACGTGTCGAGGTTCTTGACGTGGTAGTTGCGCTGGTAGACACCCCAGTCGGCGAAGTATCCGAGGTTGACCTTGCCGCCGGTGCCCGGGCCGGGCGGGGTGCCGCCGTCCCCGGTGGTGCGGACCTTGACCGCGCCGCTGACCGGGCCGGTCTGGTCTGCGGTGTCCCGGGCCCGCACGGTGTACGAGTAGTCGGTGCCCGCGGTGAGACCGGTGTCGGTGTGCGTCGTGCCGGTGACCGTGGCGACGACCGCGCCGTCGCGCAGGACGTCGTAGTTCTTGATGCCGTTGTCGTCGGTCGCGGCGGACCAGCTGAGCTTGACCGAGGTGTCGGTGATGGCGCTCGCGGTGGGGGTGCCCGGCGCGGAGGGGGCGTTGTCGCCCGGGACGCTGCCGCCGTCGCAGGAGGCTCCGTTGAGCTTGCAGCCGGTGGGGGCGCCGGTGCCGGTGCCGTTGAAGCCGAAGGTGACGCTGGCGCCCGGTGCGACCGAGCCGTTCCAGCCGAGGTTCTTGGCGGTCCAGTGGGTGCCGGAGCTGGTGACGGTGGCGTCCCAGGCCGAGCCGACCGCGGTGCCCGAGGGGAAGTCCCACTCGATGGTCCAGGAGGACAGGGCGGTGGTTCCGGTGTTCTTCACCGTCCACTGGCCCTCGAAGCCGCCTCCCCAGTCGGACTTCTTGAGGAAGGTGGCGGTCGCCGAGGTGGCGGCCTCGGCGGGGGAGGCCAGGCCGACCATCGCGGCGAGCGGAAGGAGCAGCGCGGTGACGCCCGCGACCGCTCTGGATCTGGTGGCTCTCCCGGTCCCGAGTCTGAATCGGGTCCGGCGTAGGGGGGTTTCAGTGCTCAACGGTGCTCCTCGGTCGAGGTCCGGACATCGGGGTGGTCCGTGGACTGCAAACCCTGCGCCGCCCAGAGCACGCTTTGTCATGGCGCACTCACCGCAGTGTGTGTGCGGCGAGATTAGGAAGGTCTGGACCAATCGTCAAGAGGTCCAGACCAAAGATCACGAGTGAACGTCAGACATTCAACTCCTGTGCCAGCACGGCCGCCTGAAGTCTGCTGCGCAGCTTCAGCTTGCCCAGTACCCGGCTGACGTGCGTCTTCACGGTCGCCTCGGCCATCGACAGCCGCACCGCGATCTCCGCGTTCGACAGCCCCGCGCCGAGGCAGCCCAGCACCTCGCGTTCCCGTCGGGTCAGGGGGGCCAGCACCGCCGGATCAGGCGTGTGCGCCGAGCGCGCGGACGTCGCACCGGCGAATTCGGCGATCAGGCGGCGCGTCACCGCCGGGGCGATCAGGCCCTCGCCGCGCGCCACGGTGCGCACCGCGTCGAGCAGGTCGCGCGCGTCGGTGTTCTTCAGCAGGAAGCCGGCCGCTCCGGCCCGCAGCGCGCCGAAGACGTACTCGTCCAGGTCGAACGTGGTGAGCACCAGCACGTCGGCCAGTCCCTCGCCCGTCACCTGCCGGGTCGCCGAGACCCCGTCGAGGCGCGGCATCTGAACGTCCATCAGCACCAGGTCCGGCCGGAGCTCGCGGGCCAGGCGCACGGCCTCCTCGCCGTCCGCGGCCTCGCCGACCACCTCGATGTCCGCGGCGCTGCGCAGGATCAGCACCAGTCCGGCGCGTACGGCGGACTGGTCCTCGGCGACCACCACACGGATCGTCATGACGTCATATACCCTTCGTCCACGGGCAGTTCCGCCCGCACTCGCCAGATCCTCGTACCGTCGACACCGTCCGAGGGCCCCGTCTCGATCACTCCGTCCAGCAGGGCCACCCGCTCCCGCATTCCCACCAGGCCGGCCCCCGATCCCGGCGCACGCGGCTCCGGACGGTCCGCGTACGTGCTGCTGATCTCCACCGTGAGCGACTGTCCGGACCGGCCGAGGCGCACCGCGACCGGGCCGGGTGCGGCGTGCTTCAAGGCGTTCGTCAGGGACTCCTGGACGATCCGGTACGTGGCGAGTTCGACCGGCGCGGGCACGGGCCCCGGCTCCGTACGGGTGTCCTCGAAGGTGCAGGTCAGCCCGCTCGATCCGGCATTCGCAGCGGCCTGTTCGACCAATGCGTCCAGCGAGCCGAGGGTTGGCGAGGCGCTCGGCCCGGCCTTGTCGCCGGTGCGCAGCAGACCGATCAGCCGGCGCATCTCGGCGAGACCCTCGACGCTGTTCTCCCGGATCACCGCCAGCGCGTCGCGGGAGGTGCCCGGGTCGTCGATCGAGAGCGCGGCGGTGGAGTGGATGGCGATCGCCGAGAGGTGGTTCGCCACCATGTCGTGCAGCTCGCGCGCCATCCGGGCCCGCTCCGCCGCCACCGCCTGGGTGCGGTCCATCTCGGCCAGCAGCGCGGTCTGTTCGGCGCGCAGCCGGGCCGCCTCGGCGGCGTCGCGGTGGTTGCGCACGCTGACGCCGGTGATGGCGGGACCGAAGGAGATCACACCGATGACGACCCCGACGATCAGCGCCTGAGGGGTGCGGAACCATGCCAGGAGACCGATCGTGGTGGCGACCGTGATCAGGAACGCGGCCACCGGGATGCGGCGTGCGGCGGACGGCGTCCCGTACACCACGGCCGCGTACACCAGGTCGGTGAACAGCACGACGGTTGCCATGTTCCCGGTCGTGAACTGGTCCGCGACCAGGGCGGGCGTGCCGACGGCCAGCGCCGTCCGCGGAGCGGTCCTGCGGACCAGTTCGAGGCCGCACACGACGGCGAGCGGCAGCAGGGACGCCCAGGACGGGGCGAGCGGCCCCTCGCCCTGGGTGTGCAGCCCCAGCGTCCACATCAGCAGACCGCCGAGGAGGCCGATGACCGCGATGAGCACGTCGTGGCGGTGCGGGCGGGGGAAGGGGAGCACGCCTCCATCCAACACGCCGGTCCGGCCCGGGGCCTCCGTGCGGGGAGTGATGTCCCCGTACATCGAAGGATGCAGTCGGCTGTCGTCACCGCAGACGACGATTCCGCGGCGCGCGGCCGGGAGGCTGGAGGAGGAGGAAGGAGAACAGTCGTGATCGTCACGCTCATCGTGCTCTGCGAGGTCGCCTTCTGGGTGCTGCTCGCCCTGGGGCTGGTGCTGCGGTACCCGGCGAGGAAGCCCCGCCTGGGTGCCGCCGTGCTGCTGTGCGAGCCGCTGCTGGAGGTCGTGCTGCTGGTGGTGACCGCGATGGATCTGAGGAACGGGGCCCAGGCCGACTGGAAACACGGGCTCGCCGCCGTCTACATCGGCTTCACGGTCGGGCTCGGCCACTCCACGATCCGCTGGGTCGACGCCCGGGTCGCCCACCGCTTCGCGGGCGGTCCGCCGCCGGTGAAGCCGCCGAAGTACGGCGCGGCGCGTGCCGCGCACGAGTGGCGGGTCGCCGCACGGTGGACCGTCGCCGCGGTGACGGCGCTGGCGCTGCTCCAGGCGGCGGTCTGGTACGTCGGCGGGGACGGCGACGTGTCGTCGTTGCAGGCGTGGCAGCAGAAGATGCTGCTGGTGATCGGGATCAACGTGGTCATCGCGGGGAGCTACACGCTGTTCCCGAAGCAGGAACCGGCACAGGGGCGGGAGCCCGCCTCGAAGCGGTGACCCCGCCGGGCGGCCCGTTCGGCGGGACGCGGTCCCGGCGGACGGCTAGCGTTCCCCGCCCGGCACCCACAGCACGTCGCCGACCTCCTTGTTCGCCGTCCGCGCGAGGATGAACAGCAGGTCGGAGAGGCGGTTCAGGTACGTCGCGGTCAGCGCGTTCATCACCTCGCCGTGCACCTCCAGGGCCGCCCAGGTGGACCGCTCGGCGCGCCGGACCACCGTGCATGCCTGGTGCAGGAGCGCGGCCCCGGGTGTGCCGCCCGGCAGGATGAAGCTGCGCAGCTTCTCCAACTGCTCCAGGAAGTGGTCGCAGTCCGCCTCCAGCTTGTCGATGTAGCCCTGCTCCACCCGCAGCGGCGGGAACTTGGGGTTCTCGGCGACCGGCGTCGACAGGTCCGCACCCACGTCGAACAGGTCGTTCTGCACGCGGACGAGAACCTTCACGACGTCCTCGGGCAGCCGGCCGAGGGCGATCGCCGTACCGATGACGGCATTGGCCTCGTTCGCGTCGGCGTACGCGGCGATCCGCAGATCGGTCTTGGCGGTCCGGGACATGTCACCGAGGTGGGTGGTGCCCTTGTCGCCGGTGCGGGTGTAGATGCGCGTCAGATTGACCATGCCGTCAGCGTAGGCCGGTTTGCCGGAGCGTGCGTCGTCCGGCCGGAGGCCGGGCCCGGCCGTTCGCCCACCGGGCCGCGGGACGCGGTGCGCGGGACGGGCGGACCCCTCAACTGGGCCCGACACGCCGCCGCGTGGGGCATGCCGGTGTGATGTCCGTCATGTGAGACGTGACGCGCATCTCTTAGCGGTCACAGGACCTCCCGCGAGTACTAGTGTCCGCCGAAGAGCATGTGAACAACCGTTATGACCGGGGCCGTGCAGGGACAGCTGCAGAGGCGAACAGAAACCGAGGGGTGCACACGTGGCCAGGAAGCTCGCCGTCATCGGAGCCGGACTCATGGGATCCGGCATCGCGCAGGTCTCCGCCCAGGCGGGCTGGGACGTGGTGCTGCGCGACGTCACCGACGAGGCCCTGACCCGTGGGCTGAACGGCATCGAGGCCTCGTACGACAAGTTCGTCTCCAAGGGGAAGCTGGCGGCGGCCGACGCCGAGGCCGCGCTCGCCCGCATCACCACCACCACCGACCTCGACGCGGTCGCCGACGCAGATGTCGTCGTGGAGGCCGTCTTCGAGAAGCTTGAGGTCAAGCACGAGATCTTCCGGTCCCTCGACAAGATCGTCCGGGACGACGCCGTGCTCGCCTCCAACACGTCCGCCATTCCGATCACCAAGATCGCGGCAGTGACGGAGCGCCCCGAGCGCGTCGTCGGTGTGCACTTCTTCTCGCCGGTTCCGATGATGGGGCTGTGCGAACTCGTACGCGGCTACAAGACCAGCGACCAGACCCTCGCCACCGCGCGGGAGTTCGCCGAGTCCGTCGGCAAGACCTGCATCGTCGTCAACCGTGACGTGGCGGGCTTCGTCACCACCCGGCTGATCTCGGCGCTCGTCGTCGAGGCCGCCAAGCTGTACGAGTCCGGCGTCGCCACGGCCGAGGACATCGACATCGCCTGCAAGCTGGGCTTCGGACACGCCATGGGTCCGCTCGCCACGGCGGACCTGACCGGCGTCGACATCCTGCTGCACGCCACGAGCAACATCTACACCGAGTCGCAGGACGAGAAGTTCGCCGCACCGGAGCTGATGCGCCGGATGGTGGATGCCGGTGACATCGGCCGCAAGAGTGGGCAGGGCTTCTACACGTACTGATCTTTTTCGGTCCTCCGGCCGCCCGATATGCCGTCGGTCGGGACCGGAGGACCGGGGGTTTCCTCCGGAACGGCCGGGTCCATGCGGGCCCGTCCGGGCCGAGTCACTCTGCGGAGTGAATTCGGCACCGGTTCGCTTACAGACGGCAACTTCCCTGTCTCCGCCGCAGTCAGTTGTGGGAGAGACAGAACAGACAGACGAAAATGCAACGGAGCATTCCCGGGGAGCGCATATGCACATCAGGGGCGATCACGCCGAACTGGTCGTCGGGGGCCGCCTCGACGTCCGAAGCGCGGCGGACGCCCGTACGGCCCTGCACTCGGCGCTCGACGACGGAGTCGGCGACCTGGTGCTCGATCTGACCGAGCTGGACTCCTGGGACGCCACCGGACTCGGCGTCATCATGGGGGTGCACCGCCGGGCCGGGCGGGCCGGACGCCGACTGGTTCTCCGGGGCGTGCCGCCGCAGATGCAGCGCCTGCTGGTCGCGACCCGGCTGCACCGCATCCTCGCCATCGAGGGCGGGATCGCCGCGGACTCCCTGCCGCGCGTGTAGTACCCCGGCCGCCGGTGCGGCACCCCGGCCCGGCCGTACGGGCGCGACCCGTCCGTATCTCTCCGGCTCCCGCCTTCCGGGGCGCCCGATGCGCACGAACGGCATATTCCGCGCGAGAATGTGCGCATCGGACGGCACGGCCCCCCGACTGCGTGGGGCCACCGGTCGACGGTCTAGGGTTCGGCCCGTCCGCCGATTGACGGGACCCACCGGGCGGACACCGGACCGGAAGCCACAGCAGGGCGTGCGAGGCCGGGAGGGAGAACCGTGCGCGAGGCGTCTGGGGGGCTTGGGCGATGGACCCGACACACCGGGGAACGGAAGAACACGGACCGGACGGCGACGGCCCCGGCGGGGCGACCGAGCGACCGCGTCTCCCCGCTGATCCGGCCGGGAGCCCCCGGCCCCGCCCGAGCAGGGAAGAAACCATGACCCCGGAATTCGGCCGGCGAACCTCGCACCCGGCCCGTGTCGTCCGGGTCATATCGGGCGACTACCTCCTGACCGTCAACCCGGTCGACGGCAGCGAGGTCGAACTGTGCCCGCCGGGCGAGCAGCCCGCGCCCCCGCGCCGGCGCACCGCGACCGAGCGCGCCGACCGCGAGCGCGCCACCGCACCCCCCGTGCCGCCGGGTCCGCCCGCCCCCCAGCCGCCCCTGCTGGAGCGCACGGAAGAACGCGAACGGCTGGTGCGCCTGCTGGCCCGCGGACGCTCCGTGCGGCTCACCGGGCCGGCCGGCTCCGGACGCACCGCGCTGCTGGACGCCGTCGCCGCCGACTGCGCCGATTTCGCACCGGACGGCGTCGTACGGCTCTCCGGACACCGGCGGACCGCCACCGATCTGCTGCACGCGCTCTTCGAGGCCGTGTACGACGCCCCGCTGCACCGCCCCGACCGCCCGGACCTCCTCGACCACGTCCGACGCATAGGCGCCGTCGTCGTCCTCGACGACCTGGAGTTCGGCGGGGCGGCCCTGGAGGAACTCCTCGACGTCACACCGGAGTGCGCCTTCCTGTTCGCGGCGACCCCGGACATCGCCGCGCCCACCGCGGAGTCGCAGCTCGAAGAAGTTTTCCTCGCCGGGCTCGGCCGCGACTGCTCCATCGACCTGCTGACGCGGGTGGTGGAGCGTCCGCTCACCGAGGAGGAGACCAACTGGGCGGGGGACCTCTGGTTCGAGTCCGAGGGGCTGCCGCTGCGTTTCGTCCAGGCGGGTGCCCTGCTGCGCCAGCGCGACGCGCTGCGCGCCGAGCCAGGCGACCACGACCGTTGTGACCCGCACGACGCCCCCGCCGATCGCCCGGCGGAACCGCCCTTCGGACACGACGAGGCCACCGACGGTGCGCATGTGCCGCTGCCCAGCCTCGGCGAGGGGGCCGCGCCCGCCGCGCTGCTCGCGTCGCGGCTGAGCGGACCCGCCCGCGACACCCTGCGCTTCGCGGTCGCGCTCGGCGGAGAGGTGCCGCACCAGGCGCATCTGCCGGCCCTGGTGGGGGACACCCACGCGGACGCCGCGCTGGGGGAGTTGGCCGGCTGCGGGCTGCTCTCCCCGGCCGGTTCCCGCTACCGGCTGGCGGCCGGGGCACTCACCCAACTGGAGGCGGCCGGATACGGCGAGGCCGGCGCGGAACGGGCCCGGACGGCTGCCCAGCACTACGCCTGGTGGGCCGGCCACCCCTCGGTCACCCCGGATCGCGCGGTGGCCGAGGCGGACGCCCTCGTCGCCGCCATGGCGGGGCTCGTCCCCGGTGACGGGGCAGGGCAGACCAGCGCGGCCGTGCTGCTGGCCCGCAGCGCCGCCCCCGCGTTCGCCGCAGGGCTGCACTGGGGCGCCTGGGAGAAGGCCCTGCGGATCGGACAGGAGGCCGCCAGGATCGCCGGGGAGGTCGCCGAAGAGGCGTACTTCCACCATGAGTTGGGCGTCCTCGCGCTCTGCGCGGGCAACCCGGACCGGGCCAGGGCGGAGCTGGAGACGTCGATCGGCATGCGCGGGGCGCTCGCCGACAAGACGGGCGCGGTGGCCGGACGCCGGGCGCTCGCTCTGGTCGCCGACCTCTCCGGCGGACCGCTCCCCGGCGGGGCGCCGTCCGCCGGTCCGCTGCCGGGCGGCCCCGTCACGACGATCGAGGAGGCGCCGGCCGAGCGGTACGAGAAGCCGACGCCGCCGATCGGGCCGGCGGCGGTGACGCAGCGGCTGGGACCGGGGTACGACGCGGACACCACCGCGGTGATCTCCCGGCAGGGTGCCCCGGCCGCCGCCCGCGGCGCGCGCAGGGGCCCGTTCGGGCTGGTCACGACGGCCCGGCGCAATCTCGTCGCGGTGGGGGCTGGCACGCTCCTCGCCGCCGTCCTCGGCACCGTGGTGGTGCTGGGCCTCACGTCCGACGGCGAACCCCGGGGCAATCCCGGTGTCACGACCGAGAAGTCGGCGAGTCACGACAGCGGGAACGGGGACCCGGACGACGGGACGGAGAGCGGATCAGGGCCGCGGGACACCTCGTCCGGCGGCGATGTGGCGACGCCCGGTCCGTCCGGCAGCCAGGACGCGCCGAGCGGGAGCGGCACGCCGTCCGCCGATCCGACGGACCCGGACTCCGGCCCCTCGTCGGGCACGCCCTCCGACGAGGAGTCGCCCTCCGGCCCGTCGACGGGAACGCCCGACCCGACGAAGCCGCCCACGCCGACGCATTCGCAGAGCCCGAGCCCGAGCGATACGGAGAGCGGCACGCCCGACCCGACGGACCCCACCACGGAGGAACCCCCGGAGTCCTCGCCGGACACCTCCGACTCGGCGAGCGGGCCGTCCTCGTCCTCGGCGTCGCAGGAGAGCACGGACGGCGACCCGGTGGCGGCCTGAGAGCCGCGCCGGAGGGCGCGGTCGGCCCCGCAACGCCGCGAAGCGGCCGGGGGCCGTGGGCCGGATGCCGTGCGACCCCGGAACGGCGGACGCCGGACACCTCGTGGGTGTCCGGCGTCCGCCGTTCGGCGTCCGGAAGGACGCGGGAAACAGGGAGGGGGAGGGGAGAGCTCAGAACAGGCGGAGCTTGTCGTCCTCGATGCCGCGCAGCGCGTCGTAGTCGAGGACCACGCAGTCGATACCGCGGTCGGTCGCCAGTACCCGGGCCTGCGGCTTGATCTCCTGCGCCGCGAAGACGCCCTTGACGGGGGCGAGGTGCGGGTCGCGGTTGAGCAGTTCCAGATAGCGGGTCAGCTGCTCCACGCCGTCGATGTCGCCCCGCCGCTTCAGCTCCACGGCCACGGTCCCCCCGTCCGCGTCCCGGCAGAGGATGTCGACCGGTCCGATCGCGGTGAAGTACTCGCGGCGGATCAGGGTGTAGCCCTCGCCGAGTGTCTCGATCCGGTCCGCGAGGAGTTCCTGCAGATGCGCTTCGACGCCGTCCTTGATGAGACCCGGGTCGACACCCAGCTCGTGGGACGAGTCGTGGAGGATCTCCTCCATCGTGATGATCAGTTTCTCGCCCGCCTTGTTCACCACGGTCCAGACGCCCGCGGTGTCGTCGGCGCCCTCCTTGAGGGTGCAGGGCGGCGACATCCAGTTGAGCGGTTTGTACGCCCGGTCGTCGGCGTGGATCGACACGCTCCCGTCCGCCTTGACCAGGATCAGGCGGGGGGCGGAGGGCAGGTGGGCGGTGAGCCGGCCGGCGTAGTCCACGGAACAGCGGGCGATGACGAGACGCATGGTCGGCAACGCTACTCGACGACGGGTGTTCCACGCGATTCTCCCCCCGCGGCCCTCGACCCCCGGGCACGGACCGAACCGGACGTTTTCGGTCTTGCCCCTCTTTGCTCGGCTTCGCCGATGGCCGGTTGTGTTCCCAATCTCCTGGTGCCGTATGGACCGCACCCTTACCGTGTAATCAGGAGGTCGCCGTGCGTGCACGCCGCGTCGCCGTCCTCCTGCCCTGCCCGTAAGGCCCCGGCCCGGCGTCGGGGTCGCGAGAGGAGAACCCATGTCGCTCGACGTCTCACCGGCGCTGTTGGAACAGGCCGAGCGAGGCGAAGTCGACGAAGCGGATTTCGTCGACTGCGTCCGGACCTCCCTGCCCTACGCCTGGGAGATGATCAGCTCGCTGGTGGCCCAGTTGAAGGTCGACGGCGGAGAGTTCGCCGACAACCAGACGCCCCCGCCGGACGAGCAGGCCCGTGGCCAGCTGCTGCGCGCCCTCGCGAGTGATGCGATTCGCGGTGCCCTGCAGCGGCACTTCGGGGTGCGTCTGGCCTTCCAGAACTGCCACCGCGTCGCCGTGTTCCCGCTCGATGCCTCGTCGGACGAGCGGCTGGCCCGATTCACCTCGGTGAGGGGGCAGTTGCTCAATCAGTCGCCCGAACTCCGGGACTGCTGAAACCTGTTCGGCGGATCGCGGGCTGTTCGGTCGTGATCCGCCGAACAGCCCCCGAACGCCACCGCTGTTCCGGACCGGGGAGGCGCGATCGGCTCCGGAGCTGCGGCCCGGCACCTGCAACGGCCGTGGTCGCGTCCCGCGGCCCCGCACGCCCGGCGGACTCCCCGCGCCGGTCCCTTCCCAGGTCTCAGGCGAGGAGCGGCAGGACCTCGGTGCCCAGTCGCGCCACGTTCTCCTCCGTGGCCGCCAGATCCCCCGAACCCTCCGCCAGGAGCGCGAAGCGGGTGATGCCCGTCCGCTCGGCGGTCGCGGCGAGCCGGTCCGCCGCGAGCCGGGGCGGACCCACCGGATGAAGGCCGCAGAGCAGTTCCGTGTAGGCGACCGGGTCGCGCATCATCCGGTGCCGGCCGTCGACCGTCACATGGGCGTCCAGACCCTGCCGCAGCCAGCCGGGCATCGCCTTGACGAGGGTCTCCACCGCCTCCTCGGGGCGGTCGGCGATCTGCACCACGCCCGCGGACACGTGCCCGGCCGCCCGGACGCTCTCGGGCGAACGGCCGGCCGCGAGGGCGGCGGAGCGCCACAGGGTGATCATCTCCGCCTTCTCCTCGTCCCCGCAGTGCATTCCCAGGAGCATCGGCAGGCCGTTCGCCGCGGCGAGCCGCACCGTCTTCGGCGAGGTGCACGCGACGACCACCTCGGGGCCGCAGGGCCCGTCGCCCGCGTCCCCGGCCGGCGGTTCGTCCGCGCGGGGGACCACCGCGACCTCGCGGAAGTCGTACCGCGGGCCCTTCCCGGCGACCCGCGCCCGGGTCAGCCAGTCGAGCAGCAGTTCCAGCGACTCCGGGAAGGCGTTCTCGTACGCCTCCAGGCCGCCCCCGAACACCTCCAGGTCCACCCAGGGCCCGCCCCGGCCGACGCCGAGCGTGAAACGGCCGCCGCTGGTCAGATGGAGCAACGCCGCCTGCTCGCCGAGCGCGACCGGGTGCTGGGTCGGCAGCACGCTGACCGCCGTGCCGACCCGGATCCGCCGGGTGCGGCCGAGCAGCAGCGCGGCCAGAGTGACGGCGGACGGGCAGACCCCGTACGGCACGAAGTGGTGCTCCGCCAGCCAGACCGAGTCGAGCCCCGACTCCTCCGCGACCTCGGCGGACCGGATCGCGCGATACAACGCCTCCTCCGGAGCCTGCCCCGGAAACTGGGCTGCCAGTACGAACGTTCCCACGCGCATCGCCAATTGCCTCCTTGCGGCCTACGCGGTTTCCCCTACGGGCAACAACGTCTGACACGTGCCAAGGGCACGGTCTGCCGTCAGGGTGGTGCGATTTTCCGGTAACTCACTCCGTCGGAGGCGCCGTTCCCGTACTCTGCGGCACGCACCGATCGGCCGAATGGCCCTACCCTGGACGGGAACTGCCCGGTCTGTCTGTGAGGTGTCCTGTGTCCCCGCGCCGCAACCGCCCCCGAGGCGGCGAGAGTGTTCACGAGCGAGCAGCGGAGCCGGGGGACCGGTACGGCGGCGGCGGACGCACCGAGGAGTGGCGCGGGGAGGAGTGGTCGGTCCGCCCCGTGAGCGGCGCGAGCGCGGCCGGCAAGCGGTACCGCTGCCCCGGCTGCGACCAGGAGATCCCGCCCGGCGTTCCGCACCTGGTGGCCTGGTCCGAGTACGGCGGGGTCGACGACCGCAGGCACTGGCACAAGGCATGCTGGAACGCGAAGGACCGCCGCACCACACAGGTGCAGCGGTCCAGGAACGCCCCTCGGTACTGAGCTCCCCACCGGCCGGACGGCCTCCGGGGACGAACCGTCGGCGGCCGCCCGGGTCACACGTCCCGGCGGTTCAGCATTGCGTAGGCGACGGCCATGACCACGGCCGTCACCCCGATCATGATCCACAACGGGTCCCAGCCGGTCGGACCGGAGTTGGTGACCGAGGCGTCGTAGAAGACGCTGAGCTGGCTGGGGATCGAGTAAATGAACAGCGCGCGCTGGAGGCCGAGCAGGGAGTCCGCGAACATGAAGATGCCCAGCACGAGCGGCAGCAGCACCACGCCGATCATGATCGTGACGGCCCCGGCGGAATGCCGGACCAGCGCGCCGACGGCGAGCGAGAGCAGCCCCAGCGTCGCGAGGTAGAGGCCGACGCCGACCGTGGCGCGCAGCCAGTCGTTCCCGTCGGCCGCCACGCCGTCCAGCATCGCGCTCTGCACGGCACCGACCATCGCGGTCGTCACCGTGGTGACGGTGAAGGTGAGCAGGAAGAAGACGACCGCCTTGGCCGTCAGCACCCGGGAACGGTCGGGGCAGGCCGTCAGCGTCGTGCGGATCAGGCCGGTGCCGTACTCGGACGTGACGGTCAGCACGCCGAGCGTGATCACGCAGAGCGAGCCCAGGAGCACCCCGAAGAAGCCGAAGCTGAGCTCCGGGACCTCGATCATCCGGGTCTGGGTCAGACTCAGCGTGATGCTCAGCAGCACACCGATGCCGAGCACCAGGACGACCATGACGCCGAGTGTCCACATGGTGGAGCGCACCGAGCGGATCTTGGTCCATTCGGCGGCGAGCGCGTCGGTGAAGGTGGCGGGGCGCACCGGGATGGGGGAGGCGTAGAGCAGTTCGCCCGGCGCGGCCGGCCGGTCCTGCCCGGCGGCCGACGGCTGCCGCCGGTCCGATGCCTGCGGGGTCGGCGGTGTCGTCATCGGGCGTCCTCGCTGGTCTCGCTCTTGGTCAGGTCTGCGGGCGTGATCGCGTCCGCCGCGTTCCGGTCCCTTCCGGGCGGCGGCGGGGCGTACCAGTTCTGCTGCGGCATCTCGGGGACCGGTGGCGGCTCCTCCCCGCCGGGCACGGGCTGCTGGAGCCCGGCCTTCTGGTCCTCCGTCGAGCGGTAGTCCACGGCACTCTGCGTCATCCGCATGTATGCCTCCTCCAGGGACGCCCGGTGCGGCGAGAGCTCCCACAGGCGGATGTCCGCCCCGTGGGCCAGGTCGCTGATCCGCGGCAGGGTCAGGCCGGTGACCCGCAGCGCCCCGTCCGGCTCCGGCAGGACCTGGCCGCCCGCCTCGGTCAGTGCGGCGGTGAGCTTCTCCCGCAGCTCCGGCGCGCCGTCCGCGATCCGCACCCGGGCGAAGCCCGCCGAGTTGGCGGCGATGAAGTCCTCGACGCTCATGTCGGCGAGCAGCTGCCCGCGGCCGATCACGATCAGATGCTCGGCGGTGAGCGCCATCTCGCTCATCAGGTGGCTGGAGACGAAGACCGTACGGCCCTCCGCCGCCAGCGTCTTCATCAGGTTGCGGACCCAGAGGATGCCCTCGGGGTCGAGCCCGTTGACCGGTTCGTCGAAGAGCAGCACCTGGGGGTCGCCGAGCAGGGCCGCCGCGATGCCGAGCCGCTGGCCCATGCCGAGCGAGAACCCCTTGGTCCGCATCCGGGCGACTTCGTGCAGGCCGACGACGCCGAGCACCTCGTCGACCCGGGCGGCCGGGATGCCGGCCAGCTGGGCGAGCGAGAGGAGGTGGTTGCGGGCGCTGCGTCCGCCGTGCACCGCCTTCGCGTCCAGCAGCGCGCCCACCAGTCGCGGGGCGTTCGGCAGGAGTCGGAAGGGGTGGCCGCCGATCGTGACATGGCCGGACGTCGGTTGGTCCAGGCCCAGGATCATGCGCATGGTGGTGGACTTGCCCGACCCGTTGGGACCGAGGAATCCGGTGACAGTGCCCGGCCGTACCTGGAAGGAAAGGTTGTGCACGGCCGTCCTCGCGCCGTAGCGCTTGGTCAGGCCGACTGCCTCGATCATGCTTCAGCCCCATCGACTCTTGTACGTCGTCGGGGCCGGGCCGTCCGGCCGCACACCCCCGTAAGAGGTACGAGGATATCGAGCCCTTGACGGCGGGTGCCAAGCCGTTCCGCAGCGCGTCGCCGTCGTGACGGGGCGTGCGGGGCGTCGTCGGCGCTCGCCGTGCCCGCGCCGTGCCCGTGCCGTGCCGCCGGTGCGCCGCGCCGTCGAGGTGCCGCGCTCCCGGGGCGAGGGGGGTCACGCCTCGCGCGTTCCTCGGGGCGGGTACGCCCCTTCGTTCCGCCGCCCGGGTCCGGCGGGGTTCACGCGTCGCGCTTCTTCAGGACGAGGTAGCCGCCGAGCAGCGCGGCCACCACCCACGCCACCAGGATGCCGAGCCCGCCCCACGGCCCGTACGGGCTCTGCCCGCTGTTCATCGCGTCGGGCACCACCTGCATGATCTTGGACCCGGCCCGGTCGGGGAAGTACTGGGCGACCTTCTTCGCGCCCGGCACCACCGACAGGATCTGGGACACCAGGAAGAAGAACGGCATCAGGATGCCCAGCGACAGCATGGAGCTGCGCAGCATCGTCGCCACACCCATCGAGAAGATCCCGATCAGGCCCATGTAGAGGCCGGCGCCGACCACCGCGCGCAGGACATGCGGTGCGCCGATGTCCGTGCGGTGGGCGCCGAGCAGGGCCTGTCCGAGGAAGAACGAGACGAAGCCGGTGACGAGGCCGACCGCCAGGGCCAGCGCACCGGCCACCGCGATCTTGCTGAAGAGGAACGTGCCGCGCCGGGGCACTGCCGCGAGCGAGGTGCGGATCATGCCCGAGCTGTACTCCGTGCCGACCACCAGCACGCCGAAGACGACCATGGCCAACTGGCCCAGGACCATGCCGGAGAAGCTGACGAAGGTCGGGTCGAAGGTGGCGTGCTCCATCGGCGGCAGGTCGTCGAACTGGGCGTTCATCAGGGCGCAGAGCGCCGCGCTCATCAGCACGGTGACGCCGAACGCGCAGATCAGGGTCCAGACGGTCGACGAGACCGTACGGATCTTGGTCCATTCCGAGGTCAGGGCCGCGGGTACCGATGACATCGCCCTCACACTCCCTTGCCGGTGGTGCCCGTGATGTCCGTGGTGGTGCCGGGGGTGCCGCCGGGATCCGGCGCACCGGACCGCCGGTCGTACTGCTCGCCCCAGCGCGGCCCCGCCGACGGTGGTGGTGCCCCGCCGACCTCCGCGTGCGCGTGGTACTCCACCGAATCCGCCGTCATCTGCATGAACGCTTCCTCCAGGGAGGCCCGCTGCGAGCTCAGCTCGTGCAGCACGATCCGGTGCCGGGCGGCGAGCTCGCCCAGACCCTCGCTGGTGGCGCCGTCGATCTCCAGCGTGCCGCCGCCCGCCTCCACCACGACCAGCCCCTCCGCGTGCAGCACGTCGCGCAGCCGTTCGTGCTCCGGGGAGCGCAGCCGCACATAGCTGCGGGAGTTCTGCTGGATGAAGTCGGCCATCGAGGTGTCGGCGAGCAGCCGGCCTTGTCCGATCACGATCAAATGGTCCGCGGTCAGTGCCATTTCGCTCATCAGATGGGACGAGACGAAGATCGTCCGGCCCTCGGCGGCGAGCGCCTTCATCATGGTGCGGATCCAGTGGATGCCCTCGGGGTCGAGCCCGTTGACCGGTTCGTCGAAGAGCAGCACCCGCGGGTCGCCGAGCAGGGCCGCCGCGATGCCCAGCCGCTGGCCCATGCCGAGGGAGAACCCCTTCGACTTCTTCCGGGCGACCGCCGTCAGACCGACGGTGTCCAGCACCTGGGCGACGCGGCTCGCCGGGATGCGGTTGCTCTGGGCGAGGCAGAGCAGGTTGTTGTACGCGCTGCGCCCGCCGTGCATCGATTTCGCGTCCAGCAACGCGCCGATGTACTTCAGGGGTTCGTCGAGCTCGCGGTAGTGCCTGCCGTCGATGCGCACGGAACCGCTGGTCGGGTTGTCGAGATCGAGCATCATCCGCATCGTGGTGGATTTGCCGGCCCCGTTCGGGCCCAGAAACCCCGTCACCATCCCGGGGCGGACACGGAAGGAGAGCCGGTCCACGGCGACCTTGTTCCCGAAGCGCTTGGTGAGGCCATCGAGCTCGATCATGAGTTCACGCTAGAACGGCCACGCGCCCGGCGCCACCACAGAGGTGGAGCCGGGCGCGTCGGGGCGTGGAAGCGGAACGGCTTCGACGCTACGGGTCAGCGCGTCTGCTGAGCCGGGACGCCGCGGGTCGCGGACTCGTCGTCGGCGGGGGCACCGGCGGCGGCGACCGCGGCACCCGTCAGCGTCGCCAGCATCTCGCGGACGTTGGTCAGCTGGGCGTTGATCGAGTCGCGGCGGTTGGTGAGCGCCGCCAGCTCGCGCTCCGATTCGCTGCGGATCCGGTCGGCCTTGGCATTCGCGTCGGCCACGATGTCCTCGGACTGGCGCTGCGCGGTCTCGACCGTCTGACGGGCCCGGCGCTCGGCGTCCGTACGGAGCTTCTCCGCCTCCAGGCGGAGCTGCTCGGCGCGGTGCTCGATCTCGGCGAGGCGCTTCTCGGCCTTGGCCTGACGGGACGCGAGGTCGCGCTCCGACTGGTCGCGGCGCTTGGCCAGGTTGGTCTCGAAGTCCGCGGCGGCCTGGGCGGCCTTGGCGCGGGTCTCCTCGAAGAGGGCGTCCGCCTCCTCGCGCTTCTGGGCGGCGTCCTTCTGGGCCTCGGTGCGCAGCGAGCCGGCCTCCCCCTTGGCCTTCTCGACGATGCGCACGCCCTCGTCCTCGGCCTTCGCCTTGCGCTCGGCGGCGAACGCCTCGGCGTCGTTGCGCACCTGCTGGGCGGCCGACTCGGCGAGCTCGCGGTGCTGCTCGGCGGCGCGACGGGCCTCCTCGCGCAGGTCCTTCGCCTCCTCCTCGGCCAGGCGGAGAATCTTCTCCACACGCGCACCGAGACCGGCGTACGACGGTTCGGCGTCGTTCACCTGCGCCTGGGCGTTCTGCGTTTCGAGGTGGAGTTCCTCGATGCGCTTTTCCAGAGACGTGATGCGGGCGAGGGCATTATCACGATCGGCGACGAGCTTGGTAATGCGGTCATCCACCTGACCGCGGTCGTATCCACGTCGCACGAGCTCGAAGCCGAAGGGGGAGGAAGGGTCGCTCATGGGGTTCCTGTCGAATGAGACCGGTGAGGTGTTAGGGGGAATCCTAGGGGCCGGAACGGCGTGTCATCGAGTGGATGCCTGTTTGGTCTGGAGAATGACACCCCTTTTGAGTGGCCGCCCCGGGTAACTCTTGCTACTCGGAGGGTTGAACCTCCCTACCTGGACGCGGACATGACGTAACGCTACTTCTCGGACGACTTGCCACTCGACCGAGTACCCGCCGCCGCCCCGGCCTTGACGCCGTTGCCGGAACCACCGCCCGAGCCCTTGCCGTTCGACGGCGTCTCGAACGACTCCAGGGCCTCCAGCACGTCCTGGACGCGGGAGATCTCGGTGTTGATGTCCGCGCGCCGGCGCACCAGCAGGTCGAGTTCGCGTTTGCCCTCGTCCACCGTACGCTTCGCCTCGGCAGCGGCGTCGGCCCGCAGCTTCTCGGCCTCGCGGACCAGCGTGGCCTTCTTCTGCTCGGCCTCCTTCAGCAGCGACTCGGCCCGCTTCACCGCGGCGATCCGGACCTTGCTCGCCTCCGAATTGGCGTTCGCCAGCAGCTCCTTGGCCTTCGCCTCGGCATCGTCGCGCTGCTCGGTCGCCGCCTTCATCAGCTTGTCGACACGTTCGCCCGCCGTCTTCATCTGCTCGGCGGTCTCCCGCCGGGCGCGTTCGTGCAGTTCCTCGATCTCGCCCTCGATCCGGGCCCTGAGCTCCTCGGCCCGTTCCCGGATGGCCGTGGCGTCCCGGCGCGCGCCGACCAGGAGTTCGTCGGCATCCGTACGGGCGTGCTCCACCAGGGAGTTGCCCTCGACGGTGGCCTCCGACGTGATCCGCACGGCCTCCTTGCGCGCCGCGCCGACCATGATGTCGGCCTGTTTCTCCGCCTCGGTGGCGGCCCGCAGCGCCTCCTCCTGGGCCTTGGCGACGAGCTGGTCCGCCTGTTCGGCGGCGTCTGCGCGGCGCTTCGCCGCCGCCTCTCGCGCCTCGTCGAGCAGCCGATCGGCCTCCTGACGGGCCTGGGCGCGCATCTGCTCGGCCGCGGCCTCCGCCTCGGTGCGGACCCGCTCCGACTCCTCGTGGGTGCGGGCCGCGTGCTCCTGTGCCGACGCGACGGTGGCGGCCGCCTCCGCCCGCAGCCGTTCGGCCTCGTCCGCGGCCTCGCCCGTCGTCCGGGCGGCCCGCCGGCTCGCCTCGTCGGACAGCGCCTTCGCCTGCTGCGTCGCGTCCTCGACGAGCTGGGTGGCCCGCTGCGTCGACTCCTCGACGAGCCGTCCCGCCTGCTGTGTCGCGTCCTCGACGAGCTGGGTGGCCCGCTGCGTCGACTCGGTGCCGACGCGCTCGGCCTCGCTCGTGGCCTCGCCCACCAGCCGGTCGGCCTGCGCCGCGGCCTCGGACCGCATCCGGTTGGCGTCCTCGCGGGCCTCGGCGCGGCTGCGCGCCGCGTCCTGCTCGGCCGACGCCAGCGAGTCCGACGCCTCGGTGCGCATCCGCTGGCTGTACTCCGCGGCGTCCGCGCGCAGCCGCTCCGACTCGGCGATCGCTTCCGCGACCGTCCGCTCGGCCATCGCCTTCGCGGCCTCGGACTCCTCCTGGGCCTCCCGGCGGATCCGGGCCCCGTCCTCCCCGGCCCGGTCGCGCTCCGCGTACGCGTCGGTGCGGACCCGGTCCGCCTCCTCCTGCGCCTCGGACTTCGTCCGCTCCGCGGCGTGCTCGGCGGCCGACCGCAGCCCGGCGATCTCCTCCTCGGCCTGCTCCTGGAGGCCGCTCACCGAGTCCCGCACCTTCTGCGCGGCCTGCTCGGCGGCGGCGACCAGCTCGGTGGCCCGGCCGTCCGCCTCCTCGACCAGGCGCTGCGCCTCGGTCTGCGCCTCCTCGACCCGCTTGCGGGCGGAGGCGAGGAGCTCCTCGCTCTGCTCGCGGGCCCGCTCGCGCTCCTGGTTGGCCTCGGCGCGCGCCGAGCCGAGGGTCTCCTCGGCCTCCCGGCGCCGCCGGTTCGCCTCCTCGCGTGCGGCCTCCAGCGCCTCGGCGGCCTCGGCGGCCACCCGTTCCGCGGCGGCCGCGGCCTCGGACCGCAGCCGGTCGGCGGTCTCCTGCGCCTCGGTCTTGAGCCGCTCCGCCTCGGTGGCGGCCTCGGTGCGCAGCCGTACGGCGGTGGCCTCGCCCTCCGCCCGCGACTGCGAGGCGTCCGCGGCGGCCTCCTCGCGCAGCCGCTCCGTCTCGGCCTCCGCCTGCTCGCGCAGCGTCCGCAGCCGCTCGGCCGCCTCCGTGCGCAGCCGCTCGGACTCCTCGTTCGTCTCGCGACGGATGCGCTCCGCCTCGGCGCGGGCGTCCGTGAGCGTCTGCTCGGCGGTGGTGACCTTGGTCTCCGCCTCGGTGTGCAGTCGGGTCAGTTCCTCGGCGGCCTCGGCCTGCCGGGCCGCGACCGCGCCCTCGGTCTTCTCGCGCAGCTCCGCCGCCGACCGCTCCGCCGCGGTGGTGGCGGCCTCGGCCTGCTCCTCGGCCTCGGCGCGCAGCTGCTCGGCCTCGGCACGGGCGCGCTCCAGGGCCTCCTCGGCCTGCTTGCGCAGCGCGGCGGCCCGCTCGGCGGCCTCCGTACGGACCCGCTCGCTCTCCGTGCTCGCGGTGGTGCGCAGCTCCTCCGCGTCGCCCTTCGCCTTCGCCAGCAGCTCCTCGGCGGTCTTCGCGCCCTCCTCGATCTGCTGGACGGCCTCGCGCCGGGCCTCGCCCCGGATCCGCTCGCCCTCGGCGACGGCGTCGGAACGCAGCTGCTCGGCCTCGCCGCGCAGCCTGCGCGCCTCCTCCTGGAGCTCGACCGTCTTGGCCCGGTACTCCTTGGTGTCGTCCTTGGCCGCGCCCTTGAGCTGGTCGGCCTGCTCGGCGGCCTCGCCGCGCAGCCGGTCGGCCTCGGCCTCCGCCTCGCGGCGGATCCGCTCGGCCTCCTCGCTCGCCGTCCTGGTGGTGGACCGCGCGTCCTCGGATGCCTTGGTCAGCACCTCCTCGGCGGACCTGGCGGCCTTGGCGAGCTGTGCTGCGGCGTCCTCGGCGGCGGCCGACCGGGCCTTCTCGGCGGCCTCCGACTTCAGCCGCTCCGCCTCGGCGCGGGAATCGACGAGCGCCTGCTCGGCCTCCGCCTTGAGGGCCTCGGCCTCCTTGGTCGCCTCGCCGACGAGGCGGGCGATCTCCGACCGTGCGGTACGGGTGCGCTGTTCGTTCTCCGACTCGGCGGCGGCCAGCCGCTTGACGGCGTCCTCCTTCGCCTCCGCGGAGACCTTCTCGGCCTCCAGCCGGGCCTCGCGCAGCCGGGTCTCGGCCTCCTGCATGCGCTGCTCGGCGAGCCGGTTCAGTTCGGCGGTCTGCTGCCGTGTCTGCTCGGTCTCGGCGGTCGCCGTCGAGCGCAGCCGTTCGGCGTGGCTGGTGGCCTCCTGCGCCTGCGTGGAGGCGGTGTCCAGCATCCGCTCGGCGTCCTTGCGGGCGCGCAGCAGGATCGACTCGGCCTCGGCCCGGGCCGTCTCGGCCTCGGAGCCCATCCGCTGCCGGGTCTCCTCCGCGAGCCTGCCGGCCTCCGTCCGCGCCGTCGCGAGGGCCTGTTCGGCCTCGGCCCGGGACTCCTCCAGCAGCCGCCGTGCCTGGGACTCCGTCCGGGCCCTGAGCTGCTCGGCCCAGGCGACGTTCTCGTTGACGTGCGACTCGACGGTGCGGCGGCGCTCGGCGAGTTCCTGGTCGAGCTGCTGACGCCGCTGGACCGCCTCGTTGTGCAGCTCCGCCTGGAGCCGCGCCTGGTGCTCGGCGTGCTCCTGGAGAATCCGCTGCGTCTGCGCACGGGCCTCGCGCAGTTCCCGTTCGGCGTCCGTGCGCAGCTGCTCGGCCTGGATCTGCGCGTTGCGGAGCATCTGCTCGGCCTGGTAGCCGATGTCCGCGCTGTCGTAGGCGGGACGGCTCGCGAGATTGCGCCGAGCCTCGTGCAGCTTGGCGCGCAAGACCTCGACCTGGTAACCGAGGTCCTCGGCGTGCTGTACGGCCTTCTCCCGGTCGGTCTTCAGCCGCTCCATTTCGGCTTCGAACCGCGAGAGATGGTCGTCGTCAGCTCGGTGGCTCTCCTGGCGTTCGTAGCCCCGCACTGCGCGGTCCCATCCTTCCCCGAGCTCTCAACGTTGTTCGAGCAGGGGAGACCCCAACCCTGGTCGCAACTCTCCAACGAGTACCGTTCGCCGGTGAACGGTCCCCCGGGGAATGGTGACAGATCAACGGCTGGGGACGCGGCACGACCCCGACCCGGCCCCGGCCCGGAATTGCCCACTCTACCGGGCCAGGTATGCGGAGGTCAGTGCTCCGCTGCGGACGTGACCAGTTCGGTGAGCACGCCGTGGCAGTCCTTGGGGTGCAGGAAGGTGATCCTGGACCCCATGGACCCGGTCCTGGGCTCGTCGTACAGCACCCGGACCCCCTTCCCCCGGATGTCCGCCGCGTCCGCGTCGACGTCCGCGGTGCCGAAGGCGATGTGATGGACGCCCTCCCCGTTCTTCGCCAGCCACTTCCCGACGGGCGAGTCCTCGCGGATCGGTTGCAGCAACTGGAGGTAGGAAGCGCCGCCGTCGGACGTATCGTTGATCTTGAGCATGGCCTCGCGTACGCCCTGCTCCTCGTTGATCTCGGTGTGGAAGACCTCGAACCCGTAGGTCGAGCGGTAGAACTCGACGGTCCTGTCGAGGTCGGAACAGGCGATCCCGATGTGGTCGATTCGCGTCAGCATGGAACAAGTGCAGCGCTCCGCCGATGGTTACGCAACGTGCGCGCGATCACACTCGCCGCCGGATGACGGGCGGGGTACCGCTCAGTACATTCGAGTAAACCCTCGTTCACACCTCATCCCAAGGGGCTGCGCCTCATGTCAGGAACGACTGGTAACACCTCAGTGATCGTCGCGGGCGCGCGGACGCCCATGGGTCGTCTCCTCGGCTCGCTGAAGAGCTTCTCCGCGGCCGAACTCGGCGGTTTCGCCATCAAGGCGGCGCTGGACCGGGCGGGCATCGGCGGCGACCAGGTCGACTACGTGATCATGGGGCAGGTGCTCCAGGCCGGGGCGGGCCAGATCCCGGCGCGCCAGGCCGCGGTCAAGGCCGGCATCCCGATGAACGTCCCGGCGCTCACCGTCAACAAGGTGTGCCTGTCCGGGCTCGACGCGATCGCGCTCGCCGACCAGCTGATCCGGGCCGGCGAGTTCGACGTCGTCGTCGCCGGCGGCCAGGAGTCCATGACGAACGCCCCGCACCTGCTCCCGAAGTCCCGGGAGGGCCACAAGTACGGCGCCATCGAGATGCTCGACTCGATGGCCCACGACGGCCTCACCGACGCCTACGAGAACATCCCGATGGGCGAGTCCACCGAGATCCACAACACCCGCCTGGGCCTGACCCGCGCCGACCAGGACGAGATCGGCGCGCTCTCCCACCAGCGCGCCGCCGCCGCCCAGAAGAACGGGATCTTCGAGGCCGAGATCACCCCGGTGGAGATCCCGCAGCGCAAGGGCGACCCGGTCCTCTTCGCGAAGGACGAGGGCATCCGGCCGGAGACCACCACCGAGTCCCTCGGCAAGCTGCGCCCGGCCTTCGCCAAGGACGGCACGATCACCGCGGGCACCTCCTCGCAGATCTCCGACGGCGCCGCCGCGGTCGTCGTGATGAGCAGGACCAAGGCCGAGGAACTGGGCCTGGACTGGATCGCCGAGATCGGCGCCCACGGCAACGTGGCGGGCCCGGACAACTCGCTCCAGTCGCAGCCCTCCAACGCGATCGCGCACGCCGTGAAGAAGGAGGGCATCCAGGTTGGGGACCTCGACCTGATCGAGATCAACGAGGCGTTCGCGGCGGTCGCGGTCCAGTCGATGAAGGACCTGGGCGTCACCTCGGAGAAGGTGAACGTCAACGGCGGCGCCATCGCGCTCGGCCACCCGATCGGCATGTCCGGCGCCCGTCTGGTGCTGCACCTGGCACTGGAGCTCAAGCGGCGCGGCGGCGGCACCGGGGCGGCGGCGCTGTGCGGCGGCGGCGGCCAGGGCGACGCGCTGATCATCCGCGTCCCGAAGTAGTCCCCGGGCCCTCTCGGTACCTTCCCGCTCGCGGCCCGCGAGCGGGAAAGGCCCGGGGCCGCGAGCGGGAACGGCCCGGACGGGCCGTACGTCGTACACGTGGAGCACACAGCGAGTGAACGGAGCGGTGATGGTGGACGTCCCCACCCTGGTCGAGCAGGCACGAGCCGGCCGGCCCAGGGCCGTGGCCCGGCTCATCTCCCTGGTGGAGGGGGCATCGCCGCAACTGCGCGAGGTGATGGCGGCCCTGGCGCCGCTGACGGGCAACGCGTACGTCGTCGGCCTGACCGGCTCGCCCGGCGTCGGCAAGTCCACGTCGACGTCGGCGTTGGTCTCGGCGTACCGCAAGGCGGGCAGGCGGGTCGGCGTCCTGGCCGTCGACCCGTCCTCGCCGTTCTCCGGCGGGGCGCTGCTCGGCGACCGCGTGCGGATGTCGGAGCACGCCTCCGACCCGGGCGTCTACATCCGCTCCATGGCCACCCGCGGGCATCTGGGCGGGCTCGCCTGGTCGGCGCCGCAGGCGATCCGGGTGCTGGACGCGGCGGGCTGCGACGTGATCCTGGTGGAGACGGTCGGCGTGGGCCAGTCGGAGGTGGAGATCGCCTCCCAGGCCGACACCTCCGTCGTCCTGCTGGCGCCGGGCATGGGCGACGGCATCCAGGCGGCGAAGGCCGGAATCCTGGAGATCGGCGACGTGTACGTGGTCAACAAGGCCGACCGGGACGGCGCGGACGCCACCGCGCGCGAGCTCAACCACATGCTGGGTCTCGGCGAGGCGCGCGGCCCCGGCGACTGGCGGCCGCCGATCGTGAAGACCGTCGCCGCCCGGGGCGAGGGCATCGACGAGGTCGTCGAGGCCCTGGAGAAGCACCGGGCATGGATGGAGGAGCGCGGGGTCCTCGCCGAGCGGCGCACGGCCCGCGCGGCCCGCGAGGTCGAGACCATCGCCGTCACGCGGCTGCGCGAGCGCATCGGCGACCTGCACGGCGACCGCCACCTCGGCGCGCTCGCCGAACGCATCGTCGCGGGGGGACTCGACCCGTACGCGGCGGCGGACGAACTGGTGGCCTCCCTCACCGAGAGCTGAGCCACGGCCCGGTCGGCCGCAGCCCCTCCCGGGTGACGCCGGTGCGCCGGTGTGCCGACGTGCGGACGGCCGTCGCCGCAGTGCCCGGCGGTTTCGCGACGTCGATCCGCGGCCGTTCCGCGGCGGTGGTGCGCGGGCCCGGTACGGAGGCGTGCGGGCCCCGGTGCGGGCATCCGGCCGGTCGTGGCCGCCGGTCCGTCGCCCGGTGCCGCGACGGGCGTCCGCGCCGCCGCTCCCGACACCACGTCCGATGTCGTGTCCGTGGCAAGATTGCCGCCGGACACACGCGACGGGCCCGCGGCGCTCCGTGCGTACCGGTGTTCCGTGCGTACCGACGGGGGGAGCGACGCATGCTGGGTCCGCTGCGCGAGGATTCGCCGGGACGGATCGGTCCCCACGCGATACGGGCCAGGCTCGGCGCGGGCGGGATGGGGGAGGTCTTCCTCGGACTGCGGGACGGCGACGGCGTGCCGGTCGCGGTCAAGACGGTCCGCCGCGACGTGGCCGGGGACCCCGGCTTCCGGGACCGCTTCCGCCGCGAGATCACCGTCGCCCGGTCCGTCGCCGGCCCGTACCTCGCCCCGCTGCTCGACGGGGACGCCGAGGCCGAGGTGCCCTGGCTCGCCACCGGATACGTGGCGGGACCCACCCTGTCCGCCGCCGTGCGCGGGGGAGGGGCGATGGGCGAGGCCGAGGTGCGGCTGCTCGGCGCCGGGCTCGCCCGCGCCCTGGCGGCCGTCCACGCGGCCGGGATCGTCCACCGCGACGTGAAGCCCGGCAACGTGATGCTCGCGGCCGACGGGCCGCGCCTCATCGACTTCGGGATCGCCCGGGACGTCGGCGCGACCCCGCTCACCACCACCGGCCGCATGGTCGGCAGCCCCGCCTTCATGTCGCCGGAACACGTGGCGGGCGGTGGACGCGTCGCCGCCGCCTCCGACGTCTTCTGCCTCGCCTCCGTCCTGTGTTTCGCCGCCACCGGCCGCGATCCCTTCGGGGACGGGCCGGTCGCGGCCGTGCTCTACCGGGTCAAGTACGTCGAGGCCGATCTCGACGGTGTCCCCGAGGCGCTGCGGACGGTCCTGGCGGACTGCCTGGTGGCCGACCCGGCCGCCCGCCCCACCGCCGCGGAACTCGCCGGGCGGCTGGCGGCCGGGGCCGGGGAGCGGTGGCCGGAGCCGGTGGTGCGTCAGATCGCCGAGCACGAACGCGAGCTGGCCCGGGTCGTCGCGCTCGACGGACCGCTGCTGCCCGGCCGCACCCCCACCGAGGTCGCCACCGGGGTCCGCGCGGCTCCCCATCAACTCCCCACCCGGGGGAACGACTTCACGCCCGGTCTGCATGTCGCGGCCACCCGGGGACCCGGTCCCGGCGACGCGCCCCGGCGCCGTTCCCGCCGTGTCCCGGTGGCGGTGCTCGCCGCGTTGGTCGTGCTGGGCGCGGTCATCGGGGGCGTCCTCGCCCGGCGCGAGAGCCGGAGCACCCCCGGTGGGACGACCGCGCCCGCGACGGACGGGATCGTGGCGGGCGTGGACGAGAACGGCGGCCCGGACGGATCGGGCACGGTCCCGTACGGCCGCGATGTCCGCCCGGCCGGGTGGAAGGCATCCTGGAAGGCCAAGTTCGCCCGGCCCCCGGTCGGTTGCGCCACGGGGCGCGAGGTGCTCGTCTGCCGGCTCGTCGACGGCACGTACGAGGCGCTGTCGACGGCCGACGGCCACCGGATGTGGACGCTGGACACCGGACAGGGCTCGCGCTTCGCGGGCTGGGGGCCGCGCGGCCAGTTCTTCATGCCGGCCGACGCCACCCGGCCCGCGGTGTACGACGACACCGTGCTGCTCGCCGCGGGCGGCCGGTTGCAGGCGCTGGACGCGAAGACCGGCAAGGTCGGGTGGGAGGTCCCGTCCGGCGGCGCGCACGACCTCGACAGCGCGCCGCTCGTCCTCGACGGCCTGGTCCTCGCCGCGACCACGGCCGTCCCCGACGGTGCGTCCCTGGCCGCCCACGACCTGGCCACGGGCGCCCGGAAGTGGGAGAAGCCGCTGGCCCCGCAGACCATCTCCAACGCCCAGAAGGGCAACTTCTGGCCGGTCGCCACCGACGGCTCGGTGGTGTACGCCATCGGCGAGGACGCGCCGAAGGCGTTCCGGCCCAAGGACGGCACCCTGCTGGGCACGGCCGGGGGCGAGGCCGTGCAGTCCGCGGGCGACCCGACGAACAGCGGCTGCGCGACACTGCGCGTCCGGGGCGATTCGGCCTTCTGCGACACCTCCGTCCGCAACGACGACCCGTCCGGTTTCGGGACCGATGCCATCGTGCTGCGGTACGCGACCGGGACCCTCAAGGCCCGGGGGAGGGTGCCGCTGGACGGCGATCTGGCCGCCGGGGCGAGACTGACCGCACTCGACGACCGGGTGATCACGCTGCGCCGGGGTGGCGATTCCGCGTCCGACGTGCCGGACGAACTCGTCGTCGTGGGGCGGGACGACGGCCGGACCCTCGGCAGGTTCCCGCTCGGCGGGAAGACGGCCCCGGGCATGAGCAACCCGGTCTCCGACCCGATGATCGTCGCCGACACGCTGATATGGGCGGACAGCACGACCCTGTACACGGTCCCGATCGGCTCCGACGGCACCCTGGGGTCCCTCGGCCGGACGCGCCCGGCGGGCGCCCCCGGCCCGAGCCCGACGCCGACGTACGACCCCGTCCCCGACGGCATCGACCTGGAGAAGGAGCTGCTCGACCCGCAGGTGCTGCCCGTCGGCGGCGTCGTCCACGTCGTGTACGACGACGGCACCACCGTCTCCGTGCCCCTGCCCGGGTGATTGCTGTGCCCCGCCCGCCCGGCGGGACCGGCCGACCGAACGCCCCGGGTGACCGCCGTGCCCCGTCCGGCCCGGCGGGGCCGAGCGACCCGACCGAACGAGCGACCCGAGTGCGAGTGGACCCGATGAAACCGTCGACGACCGGCCGAGGAGCCGCACCGTGATCGAGCCGCTTCCGCCCGGCCGGGCCCGGACGATCGGCCCGTACCAACTGCTCGGCCTGCTGGGCGCGGGCGGTATGGGCGAGGTGTACCTGGCCCGCCCGGCGGGCGCGGCCGATCCGTTCGCCGGGCTGGTCGCGCTGAAGACCGTGCGCCCGGACCTCGATCTCGACGACGGCTTCCGCATCCGTTTCCGCCGGGAGATCGACGCGGCGGGCGCCGTCAGCAGCCCGCGCACCGCGGCCCTAGTCGGCGGCGACGCGGGCGGCGCGCAGCCCTGGCTGGCGACCGAGTACGTGCCGGGCCCCTCGCTCGCCGAGGCGGTGACCCGCGTCGGGCCGATGCCCGAGCACGTCGTGCGCGAGACGGGCGCCGGGCTCGCCCGCGCGCTCGCCGACATGCACGCCGTGCGGGTGCTCCACCGTGATCTCAAGCCGGGCAACGTGCTGCTCGGCGCGGACGGCCCGAAGGTGATCGACTTCGGGATCGCCCAGGCATTCGACGCGACCCAGCTGACCCGGACCGGGGTCGTGGTGGGCAGCCCCGGCTACATCTCGCCCGAGCACGTCAACGGCTCGCGCGCGCTCGTTCCGGCGTCCGACGTGTTCTGCCTGGGGGCGGTCCTCGCCTTCGCGGCGGCCGGACGGGGACCGTTCGACGACTCGGACATGGCGGCGGTGATCTTCCGGATCGCGCGCGGCGAGGCCGAGCTGTCCGGCGTGCCGCCGCGGCTGCGCGGGGTGATCGAGGCGTGTCTGCGCACCGGGGCCGCGGACCGGCCGACGCCGCGGGAACTCGCCGACCTGCTGCTGCCGGGGCGGGGGGCCGCCGTCACGGCGCCGGGCGCCTTCCCCTGGACGGACGGGGTACGGGGGCTGCTCGACGAGCACGCGGCCGGGGCGCAGGCCGCCGCGCGGGCGTCGGCACCGTTTGTTGCCCCGGCCCACGACGCCACGGTTCTCGACGCCCCGGCCCGGCACCCCGCGACTCTCGTCGCGCCGCCCGGCGGGCCGGTGGCCGCGCCGGGCGGCGGACGGCGGGCGCTGCGGATCGGGGTGGCGGCAGTCGCGGTGGCGGTGTGCGCGGCGCTGGGAACGGTCCTGCTGCCGGGCCTCCTCGACGGCGGCGACGGCAACGGCAACGGCGACGGCGGTGGTGCGGGCGGCTCCGGTGCCGCCCGGACCGGAACCGTGGTCGTCCCCGGAGCGGACGCCGGTCGCACCGGGGATTTCGGTACGGCCGCCACGGAACTCGCCGCCAGGCCGGCGGGCTGGAAGGCGTGGCGGACCGAGATCGAGGGCGGCCCGGCGCCGTGCGTCCTCGCGGACGCCACGCTGGTCTGCGGCGGGCCGCGGCGCGTCACCGCGCTGGACGCCGCCGACGGGAGGAAGCGCTGGGAGGGCGAACCGGTCGGCGAGGAGGCCGGCCCGGTCGCGGTGGCCGCCGCCACCGGATCCACCGTGTACGCCTTCGAGGACGGCGCCCTGGTCGCCCGCGGTCTCACCGACGGCACCGAGCGGTGGCGGGAACCGCTGCCCGAGGGCGGCCCGGTGACCGATTCCGTCGAGTCCGGCGGAGTCCTGTACTACGCGACCGCGTCCGACGGCACCGGCCCCGCCCACGTATTCGCCCGTCGCCTCACCGGCGCGCACGGGCTCGTGTGGGACGAGGAGTGGGACGACCCGGCCGCCGGGGCCGCGCTGGCCTTCGCCGACGGGCGGCTGGTGGCGGCCGGTGACGGGGTTACCGTCTTCCGGGGCGGGGACGGCAGTCGGCTGGGCGACATCGAGGCAGGTGAGGTCACCTGCCTCAGGCCGGTCCTGAAGGGGAGTCTGCTCCTCTGCTCCGGGCCGGACGGCCTGACGGTCGTCGATGCGACGGACCCCGGCAACCGCCGGTCGGTCGCCGCCGGGGTGGACGTCGCCCACCCGCCCGCGGTATCGGACGACGGCAAGGTCGTGGTGAGCAGCGGGACGCGGACGTACGCGTTCGGTCTGTCCGACGGGCGGCAGTACTGGGCCACGTACGAGGACGCCGGGACGCCTGACCTGAACATCACCGGCACACCCGTCCTGGCCGGTTCCAAGGCCCTCGTCGTGGGCGAGAGGAAGGTGCTCTCCGTCGACATGGCCGCCGAGGGCGAGCCGGATGTCGTGGGCGAACCGCCGACCGGATGGCCTCTGCCGGATCGGAGCGGGAACGGGCCCGATCCGGCGCTCACCTCGTTCGTCGCCCGCGGGAACGTCATGTTCGTGTCCTTCGAGGACGGGACGGTGCTGTCGGCCTTCATGCCCTGAACCCGGTCCACCCCCTGCTGCTCACCGGGCCGTCACCTCCGGCCGCCCGACCGGAGATCACCCGGCAGGCTCTCAGCCGTCGTCCCGGTCGTGCCGGTCGTCCCCGTAGTCGCCGTCGTCGTGCCGGTCGTTCCCGTGGTCGCAGTCGCAGTCGCAGTCGCAGTCGCCGTCGCCGTCGCCGTCGCCGTCCCGGTCCGCCGTGACCTTCGCCGACCTCGCGTCCACGTCCAGCTCGTGGTGCCTGCCGTCCTCGCGGGCACGGCCGTCGCCGCCGCGGTGCGGGTCAGGCCCTGCCGCGCCGCCCCCGCAGGTGCTCGGCGACCGGGTCCAGCGCCGCGCGCAGATTCGCCAGGGACTCCGGCGTCAGCAGGTCCATGAAGTGCTTGCGCACCGAGGCGACGTGGTGCGGTGCCACCTTCCGCATCGTCTCCGCGCCCTCCTCCGTGAGCACCGCGTACAGGCCGCGCCGGTCGGACTCGCAGTTCTCGCGGCGGACGAGGCCCGCGCTCTCCATGCGGGTGATCTGGTGCGAGAGCCTGCTCTTGGACTGCAGCGTCGCGGTGGCGAGGTCGCTCATCCGCATGCGCTGGTCCTCCGACTCCGAGAGGTTGACCAGGATCTCGTAGTCGTTGTTGGTGAGGCCGAACGGCTGGAGGTCCTTCTCCAGTTGGTGCATCAGCAGTCTGCTGACGTCCAGGTGGGTGCGCCAGGCGCATTGCTCCGCGTCGTTCAGCCAGCGGGTGGCCGTCTCGGTCTCCATGTATGGATTCTACCTAAGAAGTTGAAAGCCGGACGAAGTGGGGAGGTGTGACGCCGGGCGCGTGCCCGGGTCCGGCCCCGGGAGCGAAGCGCAGACGTTCGACGTCACACTCCGCAGACTACCGCTCACCAACCGGAGCGATGTCGGAGATCCTGCGCCGACCGGACGGCGCGAGGAGCCGAGTTGACCGGACGGGGGCGGGGATCGCGTCGACTTCCGGCCACGTCGCACACGCCCCTCACGGCACCCGGGGCACCCGGGGCACCCGTGGTATCACGGAACGCCCGGTTGCAGCGGCGTCACGCCCCGCTGCTGCTCGGGCACCAGGGTCTCGGTCGACTGGAGCAGGACCGTGCCCGCCCCGACGAACTCGAACTGGTGCTCCTCGCCCGAGGTCCCGCCGATCCCGGTCATCGACCGCAGGCCGCCGAGCACACCGGTCAGATAGCCGTGGTCGTAGTGATGGCACGGCGAGGGGCAGTCCGCCCAGCCCACCAGCGCCTGCGGATCGACCCGCAGCGGCGGCTCCATGAACACCACGGGCCCGTTGGACGCCGCCACGAACTTCCCCGTGCCGATCAGCGTGAGGAACCCCGGCACGATCGACTGCTTCAGCGCCAACGACGGCTGGAACGCCAGCAGGTTGCCCGCCCGGATCGTCAGGTTCCCGTCGTCGAGGTCGTACGAGTTCACGTCGAAGGCGCGGTCCGCGAGCAGCATCTTGCCGCTGCCCTCGGCCACCACCCATTCGCCCGCGTGCAACGGCGAGTGGAAGCTCGTCCGCAGCAGGTGCTCGAACCGGCCGTGGCCGACGCCGTCGAACTGGATGTGCCCGTAGTAGGCGATCATCTTGCCCTTCTGCAGCAGCCACTGGCTCCCGGCCAGCTCCACGCAGAAGGTGTACGCGTTGACGTTGTCGTCCGACGGCAGCGTCATCGCGTCGAAGACCACGGGCGTGCTCACAGCTTCTCCTCCGATGCCTGGACGTACACCGTGCCGTTCCCGCTCAGCTCCAGCTGGAACGCCTCGCCGGAGCCGCGCCCCACCATCTCGCGCCAGCCGACGGAGGCGGAGAGCCGGTTGCGCACGTCGCCGCGGTGGGCGACGTACGCCTGCGGGTCCACGTGCACCTCGTGCCCCGGGGCGATCGGCATCTCGATCACCCCGCCGTGGGCCATCACGGCGACCGAGCCGTGCCCCGTCAGCGTGGTGGTGAACAGCCCCTGACCGGTCACCTGGCCGCGCACCATCCCCATCACGCCGCCCTGCGAGCCCATGAACATCGTGGACTGCTGGAGCGAGCCGTCGAAGGCGAGCAGCCGGTCCGCCTCCACGTACAGGGTGTCCCCGGTCAGGTCGATCACCTGGATGTGATGGCCGCCGTGGCCGAACATCACCGTGCCGTTCCCCTCGACCGTCATCAGCGGCGTCGCCTCGTTGGCCACCCGTCGGCCGATCATCGACATCACACCGCCCTGGCCGCCCAGGATGTTCGGCGTGAACGACACCTCGCCGCGGTAGGCGAGCATCGCGCCCCGCTGGCTGAACAGCCTCTGGCCGGGAACCACCGTCGCCTCGACCATCTTCGCGTTGATCTCGCGGAACGGCATCAGACATCGCCCCCGAGGGTGTTGCGCTCGCTGGGCTGGACGTAGACGATCCCCTCGCCCTCGAACCGGATCTGGAACGCCTCGCCCGACCCCTCGCCGATCAGTGTCCGGAAGTTCACCCCGGACTGGAACTGCTGCCGGAGATCGCCCTGATGGGCGACATAGGCGCCGGGGTCGACGAACAGCGGGTACTGCGGCGAGACCCGCAGCGCCACGGCCGAACCGTCCGACATGATCGCCACCTGGCCGGTGCCCTCGACGGTGGTGGTGAACAGCCCGTTGCCGCTCGCCCCGCCGCGCAGGCCGGTGAAGGTGGTGCCGGTGCGCAGGCCCGCGTCGGTGCAGAGCAGATTGCTCGCCTCGACGTAGAGCTTGTCGCCGTACAGCGGGACGAGACTGATCTCGCTCGCGCGGTCGGCGAAGTAGCAGGTGCCCTTTCCGGACACCTGCATCACCGCCATGTGCTCCCCGGTCAGCCGACGCGTCACCATGCCGCGCAGACCGTCGCCGCCACCGGTCATCTTCTTGAACGTCATCCGGCCGTCGTACGCGACCATCGAGCCGTTCTTCGCCCTGACGGCATCGCCGTTCAGGTCGACGGCCAGCGTTCTGCCTTGGAGTCGGAACATCGCCACCCGCCAGACGCTATCCGTAGATGTCCGGTCCGCACAGGGCACCGGGGCGGAAGCGGCCCCCGGACCTCTCCTTGATGCACACCCGGTACAGGACCGGGACGGGCTCGGGACGACCCCCGTCCGGGCCCGGCCGGACGGGGGCGGAACGTGACCGGATACATACGCCCCCGGCACCGGGCGCCGTTCGGGCCGATGCCACAATGGGGTGCGCTTGTGCCCGCGTTCACAAGCCGTCACGACCCTCCCACCGAAGGTGCCCTCGTGGACATCAAGACCGCTACCGCCCTGCACCGGCTGCGCCTCATCTCGATCCCCGAGGCGCTCTCCTTCCCGGCGCTGATCATCTTCGGCTCGGTGCTCAGCCGGGTCTCGGACATCGACTTCCTGATGATGCCGCTCGGCATCCTGCACGGTGTGCTCTTCGTGATCTACGCCGTACTGCTGCTGGACGTCTGGTCCAAGACCAAGTGGCCGCTGAAGCGCGTCGCACTCTTCTTCCTGCTCGCGCTGTTGCCGTTCGGCGGCCTGTACGGGGACAAGCTCCTCAAGCGCTACGAGGCCGACGGCGTCATCGCCGCCCGGGCGCGCCGGGAGGGCGTGGTCGGCGCGTGATCGTCGCGTTCTCGGTGAGCCCGCTGGGGGTCGGCGAGTACGTCGGCGAGTACGTCGCGGACGCGGTCCGGGTCGTGCGCGAGTCCGGCCTGCCCAACCGCACGGACGCCATGTTCACCTCCATCGAGGGGGAGTGGGACGAGGGTGGGGTCTCCCCTGCTCGAAGGTAGTCGAGAGCTTGGGGAAGGACGTCGTCAAGCGCGCCGTCGCCGCCGTCGAGGCCCGTGCCGGACGCGTCTCCCTGGTGCTGAAGGCCGATATTCGGCCGGGCGTCACCGACGGCCTGACCTCCAAGGTGGCGACGGCCGAGCGGTACCTGGCGGAGTCGGACTGACCACCCCTCACCCATATAGGTGAACCGCAGGAACCCCCGGCCGGCCGACGGCGCCGGGGGTTTCGTCCGTCACGCCCCCGGTGCGTCCGGCGCCGCCAGGGCGATGCCCAGCGGCGTCCGCTCGTAGAGCACCTGGTGTCCGTACCGCCGAGACGTCAGCAGCCCCGCCGCGCGCAGCACCGACAGATGCTCCGACACGGAGGAGAGCGCGAAGCCCAGCCGCTCGGCGAGCGCGCTCGTCCCGGCCGGTTCGTCGAGCGCGTACAGGATCTCGGCGCGCCCCCGGCCGAGCAGGCGGGCCAGTGCCTGCGGGGTACGGTCGGCGGACCGCGTCCACAGCCCCCCGATCCCGCGCGCCGGGTACACGATCGCCGGCTGCCAGGGCGGCTCGAAGCCGCTGACCGCGTCCGGCCAGCAGAAGACGCTGGGGATCAGGACGAGCCCCTGCCCGCCCAGCACCCGGCTGTGCCGACCCTGGACCCCGACGATGGTGAGCGTCGAGGCCGACCAACTCAGCTGCGGGCTCAGCTCGCCGAGCAGCCGCTCGAAGCCGACCGCCGCGAGCCGCCGCGAGTGATAGGCGATGTCCGCCTCCAGCAGGGCGCGCAGCCGCGGCCAGTGCGGTGCGATCAGCGCCCGCCAGGCGAGCTCCAGCAGGTCGGCGAGGTCCTGGAGGGTCCGGGCGGGGTCGGCGAGCATCGCCCGTCCGGCGGGGGAGTGCAGTACCTCCGGCCGGTTCGCCAGCGTCAGCGCGAGGTCCTGGCGGGCGAGTTCCGGATCGAGCGCCCGCACCCCGGCGATCTCCTCCTCGAAGGACGGCATCGGGCCGGACGGCGGCGGGCTGAAGAAGTCCGGGCTGTGCCCGCTGCGGGGCATCAGCAGCCACAGCGGTCGCAGATCGAGCCCGGCCGCCGCCTCCCGGATCAGCCGCAGCCACGGCAGGTGGTACCCGTGCATGTCGGGCCGGTCCAGCACTCGTACGGCGGCCTGCGTCTCGCCGAGCGGCGACAGCGCGAACCGGCAGCGGAGCAGGTCGCTCTCGTCGAGGTGCAACTGGAACGACATGTGCGCCCTTCTCGCCAACTTTCGGTGTGTGCCGAAAGTCTACGGAGATCCGGCCCGTGCCCGCAGGCTGCGTCCATGCCGTCAGACACCGAGACCCCGGCGGAGCAGTGCCGTGCGGCGCTGCGCCCGCCCGAGAACCCCGCAGGCCCCGCGGGCCCCGCGGGCCCCGCGGGCCCCGCGGGCCCCGAGAGCCCAGTGGACGCCGTGAGCTCCGAGAGTCCCGCGAACGCCGCGAACGCCGCGAACGCCGCGAACGCCGACGACGCCGAGAACCCCGGGAATCCCGGGGGCCGCCCCTGCGCGGCGACCGCCGCCCCGGCGGTCGCGACCGCACCCGCCCCCGTCGGCTACCGTGACGTCTTCGCCGTGCGGGAGTTCCGGACGGTCTTCGCCGCGCACCTGCTCTCCCTCCTCGGCGTCGTCGTCAGCGAACTCGCCCTCACCGTCCTGGTGTACGGCCTCACCGGCTCGCCCTTGCTCAGCGCCCTCACCTTCGCGCTCGGCTTCCTCCCGTACCTCGTCGGGGGCACGCTCTTCGCCGGGGTCGCCGACCGCTACCCCGCCCGCCGGGTCCTGGTCACCTGCGACCTGATCTGCGCGGGGTGCGTCGCGGTGATGCTGCTGCCGGCCACCCCGGTCGGCGGGCTGCTCGCGCTGCGCTGCGTGATCGCCGCGGTGTCGCCCGTCTTCACCGGGACGCGGATGGCCGCGCTCACCGAGATCCTGGGCCGGGGGGACGCCTACGTCCTCGGCCGTTCGCTGCTGCGGATCGTCTCGCAGAGCGCGGTGCTCGTCGGCTTCGGCGTGGGCGGGGTACTGCTCGCCGCGCTGACCCCGCGCGGCGCGATGACCATCACCGCCGTGACGTTCCTCTGCTCGGCGGCCCTGCTCCGCCTCGGCACCCGCTCCCGCCCGGTTGCGGCCGACGCGAACGGCGGCGGCGCCCTGCTCGGGGAGTCGCTCGCCGGGGCCCGCACCCTGCTCGCGGACCGCCGGATCCGTGCGCTGATGCTGCTGTTCTGGGTGCCTCCGCTGTTCCTCGTGGCGCCGGCGGCGCTCGCCGCTCCCTACGCGGACGAGATCGGCGTCGGTTCGGCCGCGCTCGGGCTGCTGATGTGCGCGATGCCGGTCGGGCAGATCGCCGCGGAGCTGTACGTGGGCACCGGGCTCCCGCCCCGTCTGCGCTCCCTGATCGTGCTGCCCGCCGCGGCCCTGGAGCTGCTGCCGCTGATCCTGTACGGCTTCCGCCCCGGTGTCCTGCCGGCCGCGATCGTGCTGGCGGTGGCGGGTGCGGGCGGGGCGTACGCCATCGGCCTCGACAAGTGGTTCGTGGCGGCCGTCCCGGAGGCGCTGCGCGGCCGGGCCATGACCGTGCTCACCGCCGGGATGATGACGCTCCAGGGCGTGGGCATGGCCCTCGCCGGGCTCGCCGCCGAGTTCTTCCCGGTGCACCAGGTGGTCGCCGGGGCCGGGGCGGTCGGTGCCCTCTGCGTGCTGCCGCTCGTGCTGGAGGTGCGGCGGACCGGGCGCGACGATCATTTCCGGACCGAAGTTCGAGACGGAGCCGACCACCATATGGCCCATGGGTAAGGTCGACGGCGTGCCGAAGCCGCTGAGTCTCCCCTTCGACCCCATCGCCCGCGCCGACGAACTCTGGCAGCAGCGCTGGGGGCCGGTGCCCTCGATGGCCGCGATCACCTCGATCATGCGGGCGCAGCAGATCCTGCTCGCCGAGGTCGACGCGGTGGTCAAGCCGTACGGGCTGACCTTCGCGCGCTACGAGGCACTGGTGCTGCTCACCTTCTCCAAGGCGGGCGAGCTGCCCATGTCCAAGATCGGCGAGCGGCTCATGGTCCACCCCACATCGGTCACCAACACCGTGGACCGACTGGTGCGCTCCGGCCTGGTGGACAAACGCCCCAACCCCAACGACGGGCGGGGCACGCTCGCCTCCATCACGGACAAGGGCCGTGAGGTCGTCGAGGCGGCGACGAAGGACCTGGTCGGCATGGAGTTCGGGCTCGGTGCGTACGACGCGGAGGAATGCGCGGAGATCTTCGCCATGCTGCGCCCGCTGCGGGTCGCGGCCCAGGACTTCCAGGAGTCGTAGAACCTCGTTTCGGGGCCCGGCCCGCTGCAAGATCGCCCGGACCGTCCGGTTACGCTCGATGCCATGAAACGCAGTGTGCTGACCCGGTACCGGGTGATGGCCTACGTCACCGCAGTCATGTTGCTGGTGCTCTGCACCTGCATGGTCTTCAAGTACGGCTTCGACATGGGCAAGGACCTGACGCTCGTCGTCTCCCAGGTCCACGGCGTGCTCTACATCATCTACCTGGTCTTCGCCTTCGACCTCGGTTCCAAGGCGAAGTGGCCGGTCGGCAAGCTGCTCTGGGTCCTGATCTCCGGCACCATCCCGACCGCCGCGTTCTTCGTCGAGCGCAAGGTCGTGCGCGAGGTCGAGCCGCTGGTCGCCGACGCCTCCCCGGCGACCGCCGGGGCCTGATCCACCGGGGCCGCGGCCCCGGCTCCCCGTCTCCCGAACCGCCCCGTGCCGAGCGCTGGGCGGTTTGCCATCGACATTTACTAGGACGTCCTAGTAAATTCGAAGGTATGGACGCTGACGCGATCGAGGAGGGCCGCCGCCGCTGGCAGGCCCGTTACGACAAGGCCCGCAAGCGTGACGCGGACTTCAGTACGCTCTCCGGGGACCCCGTGGAGCCCGTGTACGGCCCCCGCCCCGGGGACGCGTACGAGGGGTTCGAGCGGATCGGCTGGCCCGGCGAGTACCCCTTCACCCGTGGGCTGCACCCGACCGGCTACCGCGGGCGCACCTGGACCATCCGCCAGTTCGCCGGCTTCGGCAACGCCGAGCAGACCAACGAGCGCTACAAGATGATCCTCGCCGCGGGCGGCGGCGGACTGAGCGTCGCCTTCGACATGCCGACGCTGATGGGCCGCGACTCCGACGACCCCCGCTCGCTCGGCGAGGTCGGGCACTGCGGCGTGGCCATCGACTCCGCCGCGGACATGGAGGTCCTCTTCCGGGACATCCCGCTCGGCGACGTCACCACCTCCATGACGATCAGCGGTCCCGCCGTCCCGGTCTTCTGCATGTACCTGGTCGCCGCCGAGCGCCAGGGCGTCGACCCGGGTGTGCTGAACGGCACGCTCCAGACCGACATCTTCAAGGAGTACATCGCGCAGAAGGAATGGCTCTTCCAGCCCGAGCCGCACCTGCGCCTCATCGGCGACCTCATGGAGCACTGCGCCCACGAGATCCCCGCCTACAAGCCGCTCTCCGTCTCCGGCTACCACATCCGCGAGGCCGGGGCGACGGCCGCCCAGGAGCTGGCGTACACCCTCGCCGACGGCTTCGGGTACGTGGAGCTCGGCCTCTCCCGCGGGCTGGACGTCGACACCTTCGCGCCCGGCCTGTCCTTCTTCTTCGACGCGCACCTCGACTTCTTCGAGGAGATCGCCAAGTTCCGCGCGGCCCGCCGGATCTGGGCCCGCTGGATGAAGGAGACCTACGGGGCGAGGACCGACAAGGCCCAGTGGCTCCGCTTCCACACCCAGACCGCCGGGGTCTCGCTCACCGCCCAGCAGCCCTACAACAACGTCGTGCGCACCGCGGTCGAGGCGCTCTCCGCGGTCCTGGGCGGCACCAACTCGCTGCACACCAACGCCCTCGACGAGACCCTCGCGCTCCCCTCCGAGCAGGCCGCCGAGATCGCGCTGCGCACGCAGCAGGTGCTGATGGAGGAGACCGGCGTCGCCAACGTGGCCGACCCGCTGGGCGGCTCCTGGTACGTCGAGCAGCTCACCGACCGCATCGAGGCCGACGCCGAGAAGATCTTCGACCAGATCAAGGAGCGCGGCACCCGGGCACACCCCGACGGGCAGCACCCGGTCGGACCGATCACCTCCGGCATCCTGCGCGGGATCGAGGACGGCTGGTTCACCGGCGAGATCGCCGAATCGGCCTTCCGGTACCAGCAGGCGCTGGAGAAGGGCGACAAGCGGGTCGTCGGCGTCAACGTCCACCACGGCTCGGTCACCGGCGACCTGGAGATCCTCCGGGTCAGCCACGAGGTGGAGCGCGAGCAGGTGCGCGTGCTGGCCGATCGCAAGGACGCCCGCGACGACGCGCGGGTGAAGGCGGCGCTGGACGCCATGCTCGCCGCCGCCCGCGACGGCTCCAACATGATCGGTCCGATGCTCGACGCGGTGCGCGCCGAGGCGACGCTCGGCGAGATCTGCGGGGCCCTGCGCGACGAATGGGGCACCTACACGGAGCCGCCCGGCTTCTGACCCGGGCATCGAGGGGGCGTCGCCGCGGGGACAACGCGGCGACGCCCCCTCGACGCGGGGACTACGCGGCGGACGCCGCCGCCAGCCCCCCGAGCAGCAGGCCGGTGAAGCGGCGGGCCCAGTTCTCGTCCACGGGCTCGGCGCTCACCAGCACCCGGTGCACGACCGCCCCGGCGATCACGTCGAAGATCAGGTCCGCGGTCGCCGCCGCCACGGCCTCGTCCTGTTCGGCGGGCAACTCGCCCCGCTCCTGCGCCCGACGGCGGCCCTGGAGCACCAGCCGCTTCTGCCGGTCCACGATCGAGTCGCGTATCCGGGTCCGCAGCGCCTCGTCCCGGGTGGACTCCGCCACCACCGCCATCAACGAGGTCCGGGTCTCCGGCCGCTCCAGCAACGCGGCGAACTGGAGCACCACCGCCTGCACATCGGCCGCCAGACTTCCCAGATCGGGCATTTCCAGCTCGTCGAAGAGGACCGCGACGGCGTCCACCACCAGCTCGTTCTTGCCCGCCCACCGCCGGTACAGCGTCGTCTTCGCGACCCCGGCGCGCGTCGCCACATCGCTCATCGTCAGCTTCGACCAGCCGAGGTCGACCAGGGAGGCCCTGGTCGCCTCCAGGATCGCTTCGTCGGCCGCGGCACTGCGCGGACGTCCCGTTCGTGGGGGTTTGGGGTGGCTGCGGCTCGGCATGCCGCGACCATACCGGTCAGTAAGTAGAGTCGACCGGTCCTGTTCCGCGTGAGACAGATCACCGAACGCCCATGTGCGCGAGGGGGGTCGGGCAGTTACGCTACGACCCGTAGCGTAAGGACGACGGCCGGGCCGTCGCCGCGCCGCGACCGAACGACAGCCACAGGCACCGGGTGGGGACCCGGCGCCGAACGGGTCTTTCAGGGGCCCACGGACCGTCTCCGGCCGTCCACTCCGCACACCGGCGGGAGCGCGGACGGGTGCGGTTCGCGCATCGCTTTCCGTATCGGTGTGCCAAGGGGGGAGGATGTACGCATGCAGCCTAGGAACATGTCCATGAGCGGCGTCGTCGACCTTGCCGCGGTGAAGGCGGCCGGCGAGGCCAAGGTGAAGGCGGAGCAGGCCCGTGCCGAGGCCGCCCGGCAGGGCGGTGCGGGTGCCGTGCCGCCGTCCGCCCTGGTGATCGACGTCGACGAGGCCGCCTTCGAGTACGACGTCATTCAGCGCTCCGCCGAGGTCCCGGTCGTCATCGACTTCTGGGCCGAGTGGTGTCAGCCGTGCAAGCAGCTGGGCCCGCTCCTGGAGCGACTGGCCCACGAGTACAACGGCCGCTTCGTGCTGGCCAAGATCGATGTCGATGCCAACCAGATGCTGATGCAGCAGTTCGGCATCCAGGGCATCCCGGCGGTCTTCGCCGTCGTCGCCGGGCAGGCCCTCCCGCTCTTCCAGGGCGTGGCCCCCGAGGATCAGATCCGGCAGACGCTGGACCAGCTGATCCAGGTCGGCGAGGAGCGTTTCGGTCTCACCGGCATCACGGTCGACCAGGGCGCCGCCGACGAGGCGGACCGGGTCCCGGCCGAGGCTCCCGCCGGACCGTACGACGCCCTGCTCGAAGCGGCGGTGCGGGCCCTGGACGCCAATGACTTCGACGGCGCGGTCCAGGCGTACCGCAACGTCCTGTCCGACGACCCGGCCAACACGGAGGCCAAGCTGGGCCTCGCCCAGGCCGAACTCCTCGCCAGGGTCAAGGACTTGGACGCGTCGAAGGTCCGCGGGGATGCCGCGGAGCGTCCCGCCGACGTGACGGCCCAACTCGCCGCCGCCGACCTGGACCTGGTGGGCGGTCATGTCGAGGACGCCTTCGGCCGGCTCGTCGAGACGGTGCGGCGGACCGCGGGTGAGGACCGGGATGCGGCGCGGCTGCGGCTGCTGGAACTGTTCGAGGTGATCGGCCCCGACGACCCGCGGGTGGGTGCCGCGCGCACCGCTCTGGCCCGGGTCTTGTTCTGATGTGACAAAACGGCCGCGGCACCCTCGGGGTGCCGCGGCCGTTTTCGCGAGCGAGCGATAAGAGACGGCGTCGCTTTACCAAATCTTGATAAAGAGCGCGCCTGTTACTCGCAGTAAATCGCCTCCCGGGTTCTGTCCCCATAAGGGTCCCGATTCTCCCTTTCGTCCACCTCTCCGGGGCCACCGTCCGTGGCCGCCCGGTTTCGCCCCGTGGTGCGCCGGTTATCGGTGCATTACCAGCGAGTAACGAACCCCTTGTGCGGCGGCCGGGAATGCACCACGATCGGCCACGCTCGGTCCAATGACGCCAAGCCCGGCCACCAGTCGGCGCGGTGGCGCCGTTGGGTCCCCACCGAGTGGGCCGACGGCAGCGGTGTCGGCCCCGGACAGGGGGGTTCCTGCCGTCCGGCGGGGCCTGTCCGAACGGGCCGCGCGCCTGCGCGGCCGGTGGTTGTCGCTCGGGGGTGATCGCCGGTGATTCGGACGCGGTTCCCGCCTCCGTGCGCGGGCGCTCTCCTTACCGAGGACGTAGCACTTCTCCCATCCCAGGACGGGCCCCGGGCCCGGACCGGAGATGTACGTCCGAGAAGGAGGAAATAGATGAGTTCCCAGGTTCGTGGCGGCACGAGATGGAAGCGCTTCGCTCTGGTCATGGTGCCGAGCGTCGCCGCGACCGCCGCGGTCGGCGTCGGTCTCGCCCAGGGCGCCCTCGCGGCGTCGTTCAGTGTGTCCGGCCAGGACTTCAAGGTGACCGCGGACAGCCTCGTCGGTCACGACTTCGTGCAGTACGGCTCCGTGGCCACCGGCAAGAGCCTCGACGGCACCAAGGACGAGGCGCACGCCGTCGCCGTCTCCGGCTTCAGTGATGCCACGATCACCAACATGTGCCAGTCGGTGGTCACTCCGAACCTGCCGTTCGGCCTCGGCACCGTCACGCTGCGGCTGACGGCGGGTACGAACCCGAACAAGCCGGTCACCGCGTCCAACCTGTACCTGGACGTCGCCGAACTCGACGCGGACGCCGAGTTCACGAACATCGACATCGGTGTGGCGGCCGGCAACATAGGCAAGCCGGGCATCCAGGCCGGTACCGAGAAGAAGGTCAACCCGAACAGCTTCGGGCAGCGCGCGGAGGAGGCGAAGCTGACCAAGGTGAGGCAGACGGCGTGGGCGACCACGGCCGGCACCTTCAAGCTCAGCGACCTGAGTCTGCGGCTGAAGTCGGGCAACAAGCCTTGCTACTAGGGCACTTGCCCTGGGTGGCCGGGGTGCCCGTCATGGGCCTCCGGCCGCCCACCCCTTCTCTTCTCACAGCAGTACCGGTTCCAGGGAGCTGTTTTCCATGAGCCCCGAGTCCACAGGGCAGAACGAGCACTACCTCCGCGCCTTCCGACGCGGATTCCGCACCTGGCGGGGTGACCGGCCGTTCTGGGCGGGCCTGTTCACCATGATGGGCGGTCTGCCCATCGCGTATCTCCCGTACGCCAACATGCACCTCGGCAACATCACACTGGCGATGTCCACGACGGCCGGCGCGGGATCGCTGATCATCGGGGTCCTGCTGATCACGCTGGGCCTCACGATGTGGTTCCACCACATCGTGCGGGTGTTCGCCGGCATCGCCGCGATCCTGCTGGCGCTGATCTCCATACCGGTCGCCAACATCGGCGGCTTCCTGATCGGCTTCCTGTTCGCCCTGCTCGGCGGTGCGCTCTCCGTCTCGTGGGCTCCGGGGGAGCCTGCCGAGCCGGAACCCGATTTCCCGGACGCCGGCGCGCGGGACGCCTCGTCGCAGGACACCGGTACGGGGACGCGGGAGCCCGGCCCGGACCTCCACAAGGCGGGGGTGTCCCAGGGGCGCCCGGAGCAGAACGACACGACAGTCGAGGTCGACGCCGGGAGGCATCGTGCGGGGTGACGAGAGGGAGCTGAGCTCGGCCGGGGAGGACCTCCGGACGGGAAATGGACCGCGTCACGCGGCCCCCAGGAAGTCGCTGCTGACGAAGCTGCACATCCCCGCGGGCAAGGCCATCGCCCTCGCCGCGATGCCGACGGCGGTCTTCGTGGGCATGGGGCTGACGCCGAAGCTGGCACTGGCCGACGACAACGCGGACATCCCCTTCGCCCCCGGTCCCTGCGTCACCCGTTCCGACGAGCCGAGCGAGTCGCCGTCCCCGACCGCGTCGGAGAAGAAGTCCCCGTCGCCGTCCGCCACCGATTCCGGCGGCAAGGACGAGGACGAGTCGCCGAAGCCCACCACGACCCCTTCGGCCGACGCCGCGGCGAAGTCCGCGAGGCCGAGCGGGACGAAGAGCGGGGCCGGGGCCGCCGACTCCTCGGCCGCGTCACCGAGTGCCACCCCCACCCCCACCCCCACGCCCACGAAGTCGAGGAACCCGCTCGACCCGCTGGGCGTCGGGGACGCGCTCAGGGACCTCTTCGGCATCCCGGACAAGGAGACGGCCGACCCGTCGCCGTCCGCGACCGCCGAGTCCCCGGAGCCGTCGCGGGGCGACTCGGCCGAGCCCGCGACGAAGCCCGCGGACACGGCGACGAAGCCCGCGGACGCCGCGAAGAAGACCGTCGACGGGACCGCGGACGCCATCCGCGAGGCCGCGCGGCAGGCCGGCAAGCCGGTCGAGGAGCTCGACGAGAGCGTCAAGGGACTCGACGCCAAGAAGGACGACGACATCCCGGACGGCGCCAAGCCGCGCTTCCCGTGCCCGACGCCCGACCCCGAGGCACTGGCCGCGGCCGACCTGGAGACGGGGGTGCCGCTGCTGCCGACCGACCCGTGGATCCTGAACAGCTCGATGCTCACCCTCAGCGGGCTCGACTACAAGGGCATCGTCGAGGTGAAGACGTACGACGGCACCATCAAGAAGGTGCTGAAGTTCACCGCGAGCTCCGTCGACATCAAGGACCTGCACCAGACGACGGTCGGCCCCATCGGCACCACGGCCCACGTCGAGGCGCGCAAGGGCTCCACGTCCACCATCCGCCACGGCACGGTGACCATGTACACGGAGGAGCTGAAGGGCAATCTCTTCGGCCTCATCCCGGTCACGTTCAGCCCGCACAGCCCGCCGCCGCTCAACGTCCCCTTCGCCTTCTTCACCAAGGTCAAGGTGACCCAGGCCGGGCAGTTCGGCGGGACGCTCAAGGTGCCCGGGCTGCACAACTACTTCACCGGCGGCACCGGCTGATCGGACCGGCCGGACCACGCACGAGGCGGTGGGCCGCACTCCTTCGGGGAGCGCGGCCCACCGCCTTGCCGTATGTGTCCGTACCGGACTGCGTCAGTCGCGGTCGCCGCCGCCGACGTGGTGCACCCGCACCATGTTCGTGGTGCCGGGGATGCCGGGGGGCGAACCGGCCGTGATGATCATCGTGTCGCCCTCGTTGTAGCGGCCCAGCTTCATCAGCTCCGCGTCGACCAGGTCGACCATCGCGTCCGTGTTGTCCACGTGCGGGACGACGTGGGCCTCGACGCCCCAGCTCAGCGCGAGCTGGTTGCGGGTGGACTCGTCCGTGGTGAAGGCAAGGATGGGCTGCGCCGCGCGGTAGCGCGAGAGCCGCCGGGCCGTGTCACCGGACTTGGTGAAGGCGACCAGCGCCTTGCCGTTCAGGAAGTCCGCGATCTCGCAGGCGGCACGGGCCACCGAACCGCCCTGGGTGCGCGGCTTCTTGCCCGGCACCAGGGGCTGGAGACCCTTGGAGAGCAGCTCGTTCTCGGCGGCGACGACGATCTTCGCCATCGTCTTGACCGTCTCGATCGGGTACGCGCCCACGCTGGACTCGGCGGACAGCATGACCGCGTCGGCGCCGTCCAGGATCGCGTTGGCGACGTCGGACGCCTCGGCGCGGGTCGGACGCGAGTTGGTGATCATCGACTCCATCATCTGGGTCGCCACGATCACCGGCTTGGCGTTCCGCCGGCAGAGCTCCACCAGGCGCTTCTGCACCATCGGGACCTTCTCCAGCGGGTACTCGACGGCCAGGTCGCCGCGGGCGACCATCACACCGTCGAACGCCATGACGACGCCCTCCATGTGCTCGACCGCCTGCGGCTTCTCCACCTTGGCGATGACGGGGACCCGGCGGCCCTCCTCGTCCATCACCTTGTGGACGTCCTTGATGTCGTTCGCGTCCCGCACGAACGAGAGCGCCACCAGGTCGCACCCCATCCGCAGCGCGAACCGCAGGTCCTCGACGTCCTTCTCGGACAGGGCCGGGACGTTGACCGCCGCACCGGGCAGGTTGATGCCCTTGTGGTCGGAGATGACCCCGCCCTCGATGACGATCGTCCGCACCCGCGGGCCCTCGACCGCGACGACCTTCAGCTCGACGTTGCCGTCGTTGATCAGGATCGGGTCACCCTTGGCGACGTCCCCGGGCAGCCCCTTGTACGTCGTGCCGCAGATCGACTTGTCACCGGGCACGTCCTCCGCGGTGATGGTGAACTCGTCCCCGCGGACCAGCTCGACCGGCCCCTCGGCGAACTTCGCCAGACGGATCTTCGGCCCCTGGAGGTCGGCGAGCACACCGACGGCCCTGCCGGTCTCGGCGGCGGCCCGGCGGACCCGGTCGTAACGACCCTGGTGCTCCTCGTGGCTGCCGTGACTGAAGTTGAAACGGGCCACGCTCATGCCGGCCTCGATCAGAGCGACGAGCTGCTCGTGCGAGTCGACGGCGGGACCGAGTGTGCAGACGATTTTGGAACGGCGCATGAGGCGGATCCTATCGGTTTGTTCAGCAGCGGAATATTCCGTCTGGCGGAAGGTACAAAGGGGCGCGAGGGTGCTCAGTTGTGGCTCTGTCCGATGAGTGCGAAGGTCTGGACGGCGATCTCCAGCTCCTCGTCCGTCGGTACCACCGCGACCGCCACCCGCGCGTGGTCCGGCGAGATCAGCCGGGGTTCGCCGGACCGCACGGCGTTCAGGTCCGCGTCCACCGCCAGGCCGAACCCGTCGAGACCGGCGATCGCAGCCTCCCGCACCGGCCCCGAGTTCTCCCCGACCCCCGCCGTGAACACCACGGCATCCACCCGGCCGAGGACCGCCGAATAGGCGCCGATGTACTTCTTCAGCCGGTGCACGTAGATGTCGAAGGCCAGCGTCGCGCGCTCGTCGCCCGCCTCGACCCGGCGCCGGATCTCCCGCATGTCGTTGTCGCCGCACAGCCCGACCAGGCCGCTGTGCCGGTTCAGGAGCGTGTCGATCTCGTCCGTCGACATGCCCGCCACCCGCACGAGGTGGAAGGTGACGGCCGGATCGATGTCCCCGGAGCGCGTGCCCATCACCAGCCCTTCCAGCGGCGTCAGCCCCATCGAGGTCTCCACGCACCGGCCGCCCGCCACCGCCGACGCCGATGCGCCGTTGCCCAGGTGCAGCACGATGACGTTGACGTCCTCGGGCGCGCGCCCCAGCAGCTCGGCGGCCTTGCGGGAGACGTAGGCGTGCGAGGTGCCGTGGAAGCCGTAGCGCCGGATGCGGTGCGCGTCGGCCACCTCCGTGTCGATCGCGTACCGGGCCGCGTACTCCGGCATCGTCGTGTGGAACGCCGTGTCGAAGACCGCCACCTGCGGCAGGTCCGGGCGCAGCGCTCGCGCGGTGCGGATGCCGAGGACGTTCGCCGGGTTGTGCAGCGGGGCCACCGGGATCAGCCGCTCGATCTCCTCCAGCACCTCGTCGTCGATCACCACCGGTGCGGTGAACCGCAGCCCGCCGTGGACCACCCGGTGCCCTATCGCCGCCAGCGCGGGGGAGTCCAGGCCCAGTCCGTCGGCGGACAGCTCCTCGGCCGCCGCCTTGAGCGCGGCCTCGTGGTCGGCGATCGGGCCGGTGCGCTCGCGTCGCTCGGCGCCTTCGCCGACCAGCGGCGTGTGCACCAGCCGGGACGTCTCCTCGCCGATGCGTTCGACGAGCCCGGAGGCCAGCCGGGAGTGGTCGCTCATGTCCAGGAGCTGGTACTTCACCGACGAGGAGCCGGAGTTGAGGACGAGTACCCGATGCGGGGCGGTGCCGGACGGGCGTTGCGGGGCCGGGTGGGACGAGTCCGGTGTGTTCCGGGCGGTCATGCGGTGCGCTCCTCGTTCTGGGCCTGGATCGCCGTGATGGCCACGGTGTTCACGATGTCCTGGACGAGTGCGCCCCGGGACAGGTCGTTGACGGGCTTCCGGAGCCCCTGGAGCACCGGTCCGACGGCGACCGCACCCGCCGAGCGCTGCACGGCCTTGTAGGTGTTGTTGCCGGTGTTCAGGTCCGGGAAGATCAGCACGGTCGCCCGGCCCGCCACCTCGGAACCGGGCAGCTTCGTGGCGGCGACGCCCGGATCCACCGCGGCGTCGTACTGGATCGGGCCCTCGATCAGGAGGTCCGGCCGGCTCGCCCGGACCAGTTCCGTCGCCTCGCGCACCTTGTCCACGTCGGCGCCCGATCCCGAGCTGCCCGTCGAGTACGACAGCATCGCGATCCGCGGCTCCACACCGAACCGGGCGGCGGTGGCGGCCGACTGCACCGCGATGTCCGCGAGCTGCTTCGCGTCCGGGTCCGGGTTGACGGCGCAGTCGCCGTACACCAGGACCCGGTCGGCCAGGCACATGAAGAAGACGGACGACACGATCGACGCGGCGCGCCCGTCGCCTGCCGCGCCGTCCGAGGGGCCCTGTCCGGCGCCCCTGGTCCTGATGACCTCGAACGCGGGCCGGATCGTCGCCGCGGTGGAGTGCACCGCCCCGGAGACCATGCCGTCCGCGAACCCCTCCTCGACCATCAGGGTGCCGAAGTAGTTGACGTCCGCGACCACGTCGTACGCGAGTTCCGCCGTGACGCCGCGGTGCGCGCGCAGTCGCGCGTACCGCTCGGCGAAGGCCAGGCGCAGCTCGGAGGTCTGCGGGTCGATGATCCGGGTGTCGGCGAGGTCGATACCGAGGTCGGCGGCCTTCTTGCGGATGGCATCGGGCTCGCCGAGCAGTGTGAGGTCGCAGACGTCGCGGCGCAGCAGCACGTCGGCGGCGCGCAGCACGCGTTCCTCGGAGCCCTCCGGCAGGACGATCCGGCGCCGGTCGGCGCGCGCCTGCTCCAGCAGCTCGTGCTCGAACATCATCGGGGTGACCCGGCCGCTGCGGGCCACCGAGATCCGGTCCAGCAGCGCGCCGGTGTCCACATGGCGCTCGAAGAGGCCCAGCGCGGTCTCCGCCTTGCGGGGCGTCGCCGCGTTCAACTTGCCCTCCAGGGCGAAGAGTTCCCCGGCGGTCGGGAAGGAGCCGCCGGCCACGGAGACGACCGGGGTGCCGGGCGCGAGCCGTGCGGCGAGGGTGAGGATCTCCTCGTCGGGGCGTTCGTCCAGGGTCAGCAGCACCCCCGCGATGGGCGGGGTCCCGGCGCTGTGCGCGGCCAGCGAGCCGACCACCAGGTCCGCCCGGTCCCCGGGCGTCACCACCAGGCAGCCCGGTGTCAGCGCCTTCAGCAGGTTCGGCAGCATCGCGCCGCCGAAGACGAAGTCGAGCGCGTCCCTGGCCAGCCCGGAGTCGTCGCCGAGCAGCACCGTGCCGCCGAGCGCCGCGGTGATCTGGGCGACGGTGGGCGCGGAGAGTGCCGCGTCGTCGGGCAGCACCGAACAGGGGACGGGCAGTTGTGGCGCGAGCCGTTCCGCCATGGCGTCCCGGTCCCCGGCCGCCACCCGGTTCACGATCACCGCGACGACGTCGCAGCCCAGTCCGGCGTAGGCCCGGTAGGCGTTGCGGGCCTCGGCGCGGACGGACTGCGCCGTCTGGCCCCGGCCGCCGACCACCGTGATCACCGAGGCGCCGAACTCGTTGGCGAGCCGGGCGTTGAGCGCCAGTTCGTCGGGCAGCTGGGTGGCGGCGAAGTCCGTGCCGAGGACCAGCACCACCTCGTACGCCCTGGCCACCTCGTGGAAACGGTCGACGAGGCGGGAGACCAGTTCGTCGGTACCCTGCTCGGCCTGGAGCGCGGACGCCGCCTCGTAGTCGAGGCCGTAGACCGACGCGGGGTCCTGGGAGAGGCGGTACCGGGCCCGCAGCAGCTCGAACAGCCGGTCCGGCCCCTCGTGGACGAGCGGCCGGAAGACCCCGACCCGGTCCACCTGACGCGTCAGGAGTTCCATGACTCCCAGATCGACGACCTGCCGGCCGTCTCCCCGGTCGATCCCGGTCACGTACACGCTGCGTGACACGTGTGCTCTCCCGTCCATATGTGCGGTTTGGGATGGCAATGCGATGTTGACGATACCCGTGCCGGCGGAAGCGCAGCCCACCGGAGGAGGGGGTCGCGCCGGAGGCCGTCGAACCGCGCTCCGGAGCGGCGGTCGAATCGCCGCGGGGGCCGGCGGAACACCCGTGCGGCGACCCCCGCAACGGATGAGCCGGTGAGGTCCAGACCAGACGTGGGACAATCGACGTGGCCCAGGCGGCGGGAGATCCCGATTCCTCCCGCGATGCACGGTCACAGCACTAGCGAGCAGGAGACAGCACACGATGCGCATCGGAGTTCTCACCGCAGGCGGCGACTGCCCGGGCCTGAACGCAGTGATCCGGTCGGTCGTGCACCGTGCCGTGGTGGGTCACGGCGACGAGGTCATCGGCTTCGAGGACGGCTTCAAGGGGCTGCTCGACGGCCATTTCCGTCCGCTCGACCTCAACGCGGTCAGCGGCATCCTCGCCCGCGGCGGCACCATCCTCGGCTCGGCCCGGCTGGAACGCGACCGGCTGCGCGAGGCCGCCGAGAACTGCGCCGAACTGAGCCGCCGTTACGGCATGGACGCGCTCATCCCGATCGGCGGCGAGGGCACCCTCACCGCCGCGCGGATGCTGTCGGACGCGGGCATGCCCGTCGTCGGTGTCCCCAAGACCATCGACAACGACATCTCGGCCACCGACCGCACCTTCGGCTTCGACACGGCGGTGGGGGTCGCGACCGACGCCATAGACCGTCTCAAGACCACCGCGGAGTCGCACCAGCGGGTCATGGTCGTCGAGGTGATGGGCCGCCACGCGGGCTGGATCGCGCTGGAGTCCGGCATGGCGGGCGGCGCGCACGGCATCTGCCTCCCCGAGCGCCGTTTCGAGGTCGACGATCTGGTCACGATGGTCGAGGAGCGCTTCGCGCGCGGCAAGAAGTTCGCGGTCATCTGCGTGGCCGAGGGCGCTCATCCGGCCGCGGGCTCCATGCCGTACGCCAAGGGCGAGATCGACCAGTACGGTCACGAACGCTTCCAGGGCATCGGCAACCGTCTCGCGATCGAGCTGGAGAAGCGCCTCGGCAAGGAGGCACGGCCGGTCATTCTCGGCCATGTGCAGCGCGGCGGCACGCCGACCGCGTACGACCGGGTGCTCGCCACCCGCTTCGGCTGGCACGCCGTGGAGGCCGCGCACCGGGGGGACTTCGGCCGGATGACGGCGCTGCGCGGCACCGACATCGAGATGGTTCCGCTCGCCGACGCCGTCACGCAGCTCAAGACGGTCCCCAAGAACCGGATGGACGAGGCCGAGTCGGTCTTCTGACCCCGGGCACGCGCTCCCGGTGCGTGGTCCGGTGCGCGGGGACGGGCCGTCCTCGCGCGTCGGTCGTGGAGGTGCGGTGCGACGTGCCCCGGTGGCCCTGACCGACCCGGTGGCCGCGGGCGGCAACGGCGGCTGACCAGGACAACCGGCGGCGGGTGCGACGCGCGGGGTCCGTCCCGGCCGGGGGCTGCCGCCCGGCCGGTACACCGGTCACGTTCCGGCCGGAGGTCGCCGACCGGCTCGCGCGTCGGCGGGTGTGGCGCGGCCCGGCCGCGCCCTCGCAGGCGGCCCGACGGCTCAGCTGCCCGTTCCCACCACCCCCGCCGCCCGCCAGAAGCGTTCCAGGATCTGGGCGAGGAACGCCCGTTCCGCGTCCCGAGCCGCCCCGTCCCGCTCCGAACCTCCCCGGCTCGGCGTCGGCACCGCCAGCGCCCGGTAGTCGGCGTGCAACCGCTCCAGCGTGTCCACCAGGAGCCCCCGCTCCAGCGGCACCAGCTTCGCCACCGACCGGATCTGCGCCTGCCGATGCGTGGTGACCGCGTCGCGCAGCAGCTCCGCGAGTTCCTCGTCCCGGCCGGACACCGTCACCAGTCCGGCGGGCGTCAGCCCCAGCACCTCGACGAGCGCCGCGGACTGGCGTTCGTTGCCGCGCCAGCGCCCCGACTCCTCCATGCGCAGATACGCGGAGGCCGTCAACCCGACCAGCCGCGCCAGTTCCGCCGCGGAGAGCCGCCGGGCCGTCCGGTGCTCCCGCAGGGTCCGCGCGGCGGTCAGCAGTTCATCCGGCGAGCACCACAACACCCCGGCCAGCGCGGTGAGTTCGTACTCGCTCGGGGTGGCGGCCCCACGCTCCCAGGCGATCACCGTCGAGGTATCGATCCGGAGCCCGTACTGGGCCCCGAGGCCGTACGCGACATGTCCGGGCAGCATTCCCAGGGCCTCGCGGAGACGGCGTGCGGCGGGGGCGTCGAAGGGAGGGGAGCCCGAGGGCCGGGAATCGGGGCGCGGGGAGGGGGGCACGGCCCCACCGTAGGAGCCGGCCGGCCGTGCGACCACGGTGCGTTCCGCCGATATCCCGGCTCGTAGGAACGTCCTATGCGCCGGGCGGGGTCAGTGCCCCCGGTCCACCCACCGGTAGTGCAGCTCCGGTCGTCCGACCTGACCGTAGTGCGGACTGCGTGCCGCGCACCCGACCGCCACCAGGTGCTCCAGGTAGCGGCGCGCGGTGATCCGCGAAATGCCCAGCCCGGCCCCGGCGGCCGCCGCCGTCAGCCCGTCGGGCGCGGCCCGCAGGGCACGGGTCACGGCCTCCAGCGTCGGGGCGCTCAGCCCCTTCGGGAGCCGGGACGGCTGCGGGGCGCGCAGCGCACCGAGCGCACGGTCCACCTCGTCCTGGCCGCTCGCCTCACCGGCCGCCGCACGGAACTCGGCGTAGCGGACCAGCCGGTCGCGCAGGGTGGCGAAGGTGAACGGCTTCAGCACGTACTGCACGACCCCGAGCGACACGCCCTCCCGGACCACCGACAGGTCGCGCGCCGACGTCACCGCGATGACGTCCGCCGCGTGCCCGGCCGCGCGCAGCGAGCGCAGCAGGTGCAGGCCGTGGCCGTCGGGCAGGTACAGGTCCAGGAGCAGCAGGTCGACCGGGGCGCGGTCCAGCGCCCGTACCGCCTCCGCGCGCGAGTGCGCGACCGCGGCCACCGCGAAGCCGGGGACACGCTCCACGTACAGTCGATGGGCGTCCGCGGCGACGGGATCGTCCTCGACGACGAGCACCCGGATCATGCGACGACCTCCTCGGTGGCATGCCGCCCGCGGTCGCCCGCCGTCAGCGGCAGGCGCACCGTGAACCGGGCGCCGCCGCCCGGCCCCCGGTCCAGTTCCACCGTCCCGTTGTTGCGGTGCACCGCCTGCCGTACCAGGGCCAGGCCGATGCCCCGGCCCTGGCCGTGCGTCGACCAGCCGCGGTCGAAGACCTCGGGGGCGTCCCCCGGGTCGATGCCCGCCCCGGTGTCGGTGACCCGCAGCAGCAATTCGTCCTCCCCGGCGAGTGCCGTGACGGTGACCCGGGCCCGGCCGGACCGGGCCGGTGCCGCGTCGGGCTCCCCGGGCACGGGCGGCTCCGGCCGCTCCGCACCCCGGGGGCCCGGCACCGCCGCGGGAACCGGCCCGCCGGTGGCTGCCTCCGACGCCGCGTCCACCGCGTTGTCGATCAGGTTGCCGAGGATTGTCACCAGGTCCCGGTCCGGCAGCGCCGCCGGCAGCGCGCCGTCGTCGATCAGGCTGTCGTCCGCGAGCACCAGTTCCACGCCGTGTTCGTTCGCCTGTGCCGCCTTGCCCAGCAGCAGGGCCGCCAGCACCGGCTCGGCGACGGCGCCCACCACCCGGTCGGTGAGGGTCTGGGCCAGCTCCAGCTCTGCGGTGGCGAACCCGACCGCCTGCTCGGTCCGGCCCAGCTCGATCAGCGAGACGACGGTGTGCAACCGGTTCGCCGCCTCGTGCGCCTGGGACCGAAGGGCCTGCGTGAACCCCCGCTCGGAGTCCAACTCGCCGGAAAGCGCCTGGAGTTCCGTGTGGTCGCGCAGGGTCACGACGGTGCCGCGCCGCTCCCCGCCCACCACCGGACGGGTGTTGACCACGATCACCCGGTCCGCCGTCAGATGCAGTTCGTCGACCCGCTCCTCGGAGGCGAGCAGTGCACCGGTCAGTGGCGCCGGCAGCTCCAGGTCGGCGACGCGGCGCCCGAGCGCGTCCGGTCCGAGGCCGAGCAGTTCCCGGCCCGCGTCGTTGATCAGCGCGATCCTGCGCCGCCCGTCGAGCATCAGCAGGCCCTCACGCACCGCGTGCAGCGTGGCCTGGTGGTAGTCGTGCATCCGGCTCAGCTCGGCCGCGTTCATGCCGTGCGTGTGCCGCCGCAGCCGGGCGTTGATCACGTACGTCCCGATGCCGCCGAGGGCCAGTGCCCCGCCCGCGGCCAGCCCCAGCGCCCCCAGCTGCGCCCGCACCTGCGAGGAGACCCGGTCGACCGTGATGCCCGCACTGACCAGGCCGGTGATCCTGCCGCCGTCCCGGATCGGGGTGACGACGCGGATCGAGGGGCCGAGCGTGCCGGTGTACGTCTCGGTGAACGTCTCCCCGCGCAGCGCCTGCGCGGTGTGCCCGAGGAACTCCTCCCCGATCCGGTCGGTGTCCGGATGCGTCCAGCGGACCCGCTGCGGGGACATGATCGTGACGAAGGCGATCCCGGTGTCCCTGCGGACCCGTTCCGCGTACGGCTGGAGCACGGCGGACGGCTCCGGGGCGCGGGCCGCCTCCCGCACGGACGGGGCGTTCGCGATGGCCAGCGCCGCCGTCCTCACCTGCCGGGTCGCGGTCTCCTCCGCCTGCTTGCGACCGGAGGCGTAGGCGAAGAACGCGCACCCCGCCACGACGGCAGCCACCAGCACCACCTGCATGGTGAAGAGCTGCCCGGCAAGGCTGCGCGGACGGGTACGGGGGAAACGCATGGTTCCAGTCTGCCCGGCCGGAAACGCATGAACGAAATGCACGCAACCGTGACCGTCGTCACAAGGAGCGAGATATTCACCAAGGGTTTTCCGGCCCCGTTCCGCCGGACAGCCCTTGCGCCCCCAGGGACGGGGGAGCGACCCGGACGAACCGAGGAGAACCCCGTGACCGTGGCAGCCGCCAGGCGGGACCGCACGCACTATCTGTATCTGGCCGTGATCGCCGCCGTGGGCCTCGGCATCCTGGTGGGCTTCGTGGCCCCGGGCGTCGCCGTCGAGCTCAAGCCGATCGGTACGGGATTCGTCAACCTCATCAAGATGATGATCTCGCCGATCATCTTCTGCACGATCGTGCTGGGCGTCGGTTCGGTGCGCAAGGCCGCCAAGGTCGGAGCGGTCGGCGGACTCGCCCTCGGCTACTTCCTGGTGATGTCGACGGTCGCGCTCGCCATCGGCCTGCTCGTCGGCAACTTCCTGGAGCCCGGTCAGGGCCTGCACCTCACCGAGGCGGCCCGCGCCGCCGGTGAGAAGCAGGCGGCGGGCGCCAGTGAGTCGACCGCGGACTTCCTGCTCGGCATCATCCCGACGACCATCGTCTCCGCCTTCACCGAGGGCCAGGTGCTCCAGACCCTGCTGGTCGCCCTGCTCGCGGGCTTCGCGCTCCAGGCGATGGGCGCGGCGGGCGAACCGGTCCTGCGCGGCATCGGCCACATCCAGCGTCTCGTCTTCCGCATCCTCGCCATGATCATGTGGGTGGCCCCGGTCGGTGCGTTCGGCGCGATGGCGGCCGTGGTCGGCGAGACCGGCGTCGACGCGCTGAAGTCCCTCGCGGTCATCATGATCGGCTTCTACCTCACCTGCGCGATCTTCGTCTTCGTGGTGCTCGGCACGATCCTGCGGCTGGTCGCCGGGGTCAACCTGATCGCCCTGCTGAAGTACCTGGGCCGTGAGTTCCTGCTGATCCTCTCCACCTCCTCCTCGGAGTCCGCCCTGCCGCGGCTCATCGCGAAGATGGAGCACCTGGGCGTCAGCCGCCCGGTCGTCGGCATCACCGTGCCGACCGGCTACTCCTTCAACCTCGACGGCACCGCGATCTACCTCACGATGTCGTCGCTCTTCATCGCCAACGCGATGGGCGACCCGCTGAGCGCCGGTGAGCAGATCTCCCTGCTGCTGTTCATGATCGTCGCCTCGAAGGGCGCGGCCGGGGTCACCGGCGCGGGGCTCGCCACCCTCGCGGGCGGCCTCCAGTCGCACCGGCCCGGACTCGTCGACGGCGTCGGTCTCATCGTCGGCATCGACCGCTTCATGAGCGAGGCCCGTGCCCTGACGAACTTCGCCGGAAACGCGGTCGCCACCGTCCTGGTCGGCACCTGGACCAAGGAGATCGACAAGGCACGCGTGGACCTGGTCCTCTCCGGCGCCCTCCCGTGGAACGAGCAGATGCTGGGCCAGGACGGCGAGCACGGCGACGCCGCGGACGACGTCCCGCAGCCGCGCGGCGGCGACCAGGAGCCCGCGGGGGCGAAGGCGTAGCACGCGGGCATCCGGCGACCGGGGTGGGGGCGCCCGCACACCGCGGGCCCCCCCCCGGCGGGGGGGGCGGGGGCCCCCCCCCGCCGGTACCGGCACCCCCCCCCCGGCCCGCCGGCGGGCGGCCGGCCGGGGGGGCCCCCGC
>NZ_JBHJWQ010000001.1:709863-920958 GCF_042266885.1 Streptomyces sp. NPDC056061
GGCCCCCCCCCGGGGGGCGGCGCCCTGGAGCCGGCGGGGGCTATGGGTTCCCCCGGGGCCTGCGGGCGCCGGGGGGGGGCCCCCCGACCCCCGGCGCCCCCACCCCGGTCGTCGTCTCCGTGTCCCGACGCCGGCATGAACGTCCACCGCCGCCGATACGCGCGGCGGAGAGCCGGCCGGGGGAGCCCCGATCGGGCGGCGGCGTCCCGTCCGTCCTCCGGCCGAGGCCACCCGGCAGGTGCTCAGACCGGCCGGAACCAGACCGTGGCCAGCGGCGGCAGCGTCAGCAGCAGACTGCCGGGCCTGCCGTGCGCGCCCTCCGCCTCGGCCTTCAGCGGATCGGGGTGGCCCACACCGCTGCCGCCGTACCGGACCGCGTCCGTGTTGAGGACCTCCTCCCACGCGACCCGGCCGCCCCGCACGTCCGGGACGCCGACGCGGTGGTCGTGCCGCACCACCGGGGAGAAATTGCTGACGGCGAGCAGCGGGGAGCCGTGGGCGTCGAATCGCAGGAAGACGAAGACGTTGTCCTCGGCCGCGCCCCCGTCCACCCAGGCGAAGCCCTCCGGCGAGGTGTCGCGCTGCCAGAGCGCGGGGGTGACCCGGTACACCGCGTTCAGATCACCGACCAGCGTCCGCACCCCGTGGTGGTCCCCCGCCGAGTGGTACGTCGGGTCGAGCAGCCACCATTCCGGGCCGTGCTCCTGCGACCATTCCGCGCCCTGGGCGAACTCCTGCCCCATGAACAGGAGTTGCTTGCCCGGATGGGCCCACATGAAGCCGAGGTAGGCGCGGTGGGTGGCGCGCCGCTGCCACCAGTCGCCGGGCATCTTGCTCACCAGGGCCTGCTTGCCGTGCACCACCTCGTCGTGCGAGATCGGCAGCACGTAGTTCTCGCTGTACGCGTACACCATCGAGAAGGTCATCTCGTTGTGGTGGTACTTGCGGTGCACCGGCTCCTTGGACACGTACTGGAGCGAGTCGTGCATCCAGCCCATGTTCCACTTCAGGCCGAAGCCGAGACCGCCGTAGCCCCCGGCGCCCACCCGGTCGGTCGCGCGGGTCACCCCGTCCCAGGCGGTGGACTCCTCGGCGATGGTGACGACACCGGGGTTGCGCCGGTAGACGGTGGCGTTCATCTCCTGGAGGAAGGCGACGGCATCCGGATTCTCCCGGCCGCCGTGTTCGTTCGGGGACCACTGCCCGTCCTCGCGCGAGTAGTCGAGATACAGCATCGAGGCGACGGCGTCGACCCGCAGCCCGTCGATGTGGAACTCCTCGCACCAGTACGTGGCGTTGGCCACCAGGAAGTTGCGCACCTCCTTGCGTCCGTAGTCGAACTCCAGCGTGCCCCAGTCCGGATGGGCCGCCCGCGACGGGTCCGAGTGCTCGTACAGCGGACGCCCGTCGAACTCGGCGAGCGCCCAGTCGTCGCGCGGGAAGTGCGCGGGTACCCAGTCGACGATGACGCCGATGCCCGCCCGGTGCAGGGAGTCGACGAGATGCCGGAAGTCGTCGGGCGTGCCCAGACGGGCGGTCGGGGCGTAGAAGCCGGTGACCTGATACCCCCAGGAGCCGCCGAAGGGATGCTCGGCGACCGGCATCAGCTCCACATGCGTGAAGCCCAGCTCCCGTACGTACCGCGGCAACTGCACGGCGAGTTGACGATACGTCAGGCCGGGCCGCCAGGACGGGAGATGTACTTCGTACACCGAGAACGGGGCCTCGTGCACCGGTACGTCCCCGCGGTGCGCCATCCACTCCTGGTCGCGCCACTCGTGGTGCGCGGCCGTCACGATCGAGGCGGTGGCGGGCGGCGCCTCGGTCCTGCGGGCCATCGGATCGGCCCGGGTGGTGTGCGAGCCGTCGGGGCGGCAGATGTCGAACTTGTACAGCGTGCCCTCGCCGATCCCCGGCAGGAACAGCTCCCACACCCCGCTGGCACCGAGCGAACGCATCGGGAAGCCGGTGCCGTCCCAGAAGGTGAAGTCCCCGACGACCCGTACCCCGCGCGCGTCGGGCGCCCAGACGGTGAACCGGGTCCCCGCCACGCCCTGGTGCTCCATGGGCCGCGCGCCGAGGGCGGTCCACAACTCCTCGTGGCGTCCCTCGCCGATCAGATGGAGATCGAGTTCGCCGAGCGCGGGCAGGAAGCGGTACGGGTCCCCGACCTCGATCTCGTTGTCCGGGTAGCCGACCAGGAGCCGGTACTCGGGCAGCGAGGGCATCGGCAGCAGCCCGGAGAAGAGGCCCTCGCCGTCGTCGTGCAACTGCGCCCGGAGCCCCTTGGCCAGCACCGTCACGGACCGCGCGGACGGGCGCAGCACGCGCACGACCACGCCGCCGCGGACCGGGTGGGCGCCGAGCAGGTCGTGCGGGGCGTGGTGCTCCCCGGCGAGCAGACGGGCCCGGTCGCCGTCGTCGAGGGGCTGCGCCTCGCGGACCCCCTGGCCGCCCACGCCGTCGCGCGGCCGGACCGCCGGTCTCCTCCTCGGGGCCGGGGCCGGGGCCGGAGTGGTGGAGGGGGCGGTGGCGGGCGGCTCCGGGAGCGCCGGCTCCGGAGCGGCCGGGGCGGTTTCCTTCGTCGGTGCGGCGGTCCGGCGGGCCTCGGCCTCGACGGGCACCGGCTGGGTGCGGGACGGCTTGCGGGCGGTCACGGGGGACTGCCTCCTTCGCGGTGGTGGGGGCGGAACGAACGGGGCGGACGGGCGGGGGCGGGGAGCGGGGCAGGCGTCCGGGCCCGGGCGCGGGGCGTCAGTCGGAGCCGGCGGCCAGACGGCGGATCGCGGCCATCGGGACCGGCAGCCAGTCGGGCCGGTGCCGCGCCTCGTACAGCACCTCGTACACCGCCTTGTCGGTCTCATGGGCCCGCAGCAGCTCCGGTTCGCTGCGCGGGTCCATGCCCGAGGCCGCCGCGTACCCCTCGCAGAACGCGGTTCGGCAGCGCGCCGCCCATGCGGCGTTCCACGGGCGGTGCGAGCGGGCGGCGTAGTCGAAGGAGCGGAGCATTCCGGCGACGTCGCGCACCGGCGGCTGCGGGCGGCGGCGCTCGGTCAGCGGTTTGGCGGGTTCCCCCTCGAAGTCGATGAGCGACCAGAAACCGTCGGTCGCGCGCAGCGTCTGGCCGAGGTGGAGGTCGCCGTGGACCCGCTGGGCCGCCCAGTCGCGGCCCCGGTCGCCGAGGGAGGCGACCGCGTCGAAGGCCGCGCGCAGACCGGGCACGTACGGCAGCAGCGCCGGTACCGCACGCGCCGCGGCCTCCAGCCTCCGCACCATCGCACCGGCCAGGTGCGCGGTCTGTGCACGGTGCAGCGCCGGTGTGGGCAGTGCGGCGGCCAGCGCGGTGTGGACCTCGGCGGTGGCCCGGCCCAGCGCTTGTGCCTCCACGGTGAAGTCGTGGCCCCGGGCGAGCGCCCGCAACGCCAGCTGCCAGCCGTCCTCCGCGCCGCGCAGGAACGGCTGGAGCACTCCGAGGGTGAGCGGCTCCGGCACGGTGGCCTCGAACCAGGCGACGGGCGCGGGCACCCGCCCACACCCCTCGCGGGCGAGGGCGAGCGGCAGCTCCAGATCCGGATTGGTGCCCGGGAACACCCGGCGGAAGATCTTGAGGATGTAGGCGTCGCCGTAGACGAGCGAGGTGTTGGACTGCTCGGTGTCCAGGACGCGCGGGGCGGCCCCCGCGGCGATGGCGGCCCCGCCTCGGTCGAAGCGCAGGGCGCCGAGTCTGCCGGGGGTGCGGAGCCGCTCCAGCAGGAGCGCGGCGAGGCGTGGGTCGTGCAGTCCCTCGTAGACCGTGTGCCCGGCGAGCGGCCCGTCCGCCGGCCGGCCGATGATCGCGGCCGCCGACCGGGACGGCAGCGTCGCCCGTACCCCGAGCAGCAGTTGGTAGCAGTCGGCCGGCCACTGGGCGGGCGCGGACGGCTGGTGGGCGCGGACCAGAAGATGGAGCAGCCCGGCCCCGGTTCCGGCACCCACGGAGGGGGAGTCCACCGGTAGCACTTCGGTCGCCGACACCAGTGAGAACGCGGTGATCGGCTGTCCCTTGCCCGCGAACCACCGCTGCCGGGGCAGCCATTCGTGCAGCAGCGGGGCGAGGGACGGGAGCAGAGCAGTGCTGTCGGCCATGGCGACCCGAGTGGATGCAGCCTCCGACATGGCAACGCGTCCTTTCCCCGGGCACACCACAGGATGCGAAGAGTGTCCCGGATTGCGGCATTGGGTGTCCGGCTGTGCGGGACGTGTCGGGTCAGGATGGTCCGTACGGACTCGGCCCGCGGGTGCGGGACACCGGCGGCGGGCCGCGAGGTTCCGGACGGGAGCGAGGGGATTTGAAAGCGAGAGGCGTCCGAGCGGGGGAGAGCCGGGGCGAAGAAGGGGGAAAACCGGAGCGGAGGAGGGGGAGAACCGAAAGGGGGCGGGGCCGGGCCGTCCCGCCGGTGGGGGACAGGGGCGCGGGGTGTCCGGCGAGGAACGGGTGCCGGTGCGGGGCGGCTGCAACCGCCCCGCGGTCGGGCGCGGGGCGCCCGGTCAGCTCGGCGGCGCGTCGCCGCGCAGCCGGAACCAGTAGAAGCCGTGTCCCGCGAGCGTCAGCAGATAGGGCAGTTGGCCGATCGCCGGAAAGCGCACCCCGCCGATCAGCTCCACGGGATGGCGCCCGTCGAACGACCGGAGGTCCAGCTCCGTCGGCTGCGCGAACCGGGAGAAGTTGTGCACGCACAGCACGAGGTCGTCCCCGTGCTCACGGGTGAAGGCGAGCACCGCCGGATTCGACGACGGCAGTTCGTTGTACGAGCCGAGGCCGAAGGCGGGGTTCTGCTTGCGGATCTCGATCATCCGCCGCTTCCAGTGCAGCAGCGACGAGGGCGAGGCCATCGCCGCCTCGACGTTGGTGACCTGGTAGCCGTAGACCGGATCCATGATCGTGGGGAGGTAGAGCCTGCCCGGATCACTGGAGGAGAACCCGGCGTTGCGGTCGGGCGTCCACTGCATCGGGGTGCGCACCGCGTCCCGGTCGCCCAGCCAGATGTTGTCGCCCATCCCGATCTCGTCCCCGTAGTACAGGATGGGGGAGCCGGGCAGGGAGAGCAGCAGCGCGGTGAACAGCTCGATCTGGTTGCGGTCGTTGTCCAGCAGCGGGGCCAGTCGCCGCCGGATGCCGATGTTGGCGCGCATCCGGGGGTCCTTGGCGTACTCCGCGTACATGTAGTCGCGCTCTTCGTCCGTGACCATTTCGAGGGTGAGCTCGTCATGGTTGCGCAGGAAGATGCCCCACTGGCAGTTCCTCGGGATCGCCGGTGTCTTCGCCAGGATCTCGGAGACCGGGTAGCGCGACTCGCGGCGCACGGCCATGAAGATCCGCGGCATCACGGGGAAGTGGAAGGCCATGTGGCACTCGTCGCCGCCGGCCTCGTAGTCGCCGAAGTAGTCGACGACGTCCTCCGGCCACTGATTGGCCTCGGCGAGCAGCACGGTGTCCGGGTAGTGCGTGTCGATCTCCTTGCGGACCCGCCTGAGGAAGTCGTGCGTCTCGGGCAGGTTCTCGCAGTTGGTCTCCTCGCGCTGGTAGAGGTACGGCACCGCGTCCAGGCGGAATCCGTCGATGCCGAGGTCGAGCCAGAAGCGCAGCGCGGCGAGGATCTCCTCCTGCACCGCGGGGTTCTCGTAGTTGAGGTCGGGCTGGTGGGAGAAGAACCGGTGCCAGTAGTACTGCTTGCGCACCGGGTCGAAGGTCCAGTTGGACGTCTCCGTGTCGACGAAGATGATCCGGGCGTCCGGGAACTGCTTGTCGTCGTCGGCCCAGACGTAGTAGTCGCCGTACGGGCCGTCCGGGTCGCTGCGGGACTGCTGGAACCACTCGTGCTGATCGCTCGTGTGGTTCACGACGAAGTCGATGATCACGCGCATGCCGCGCTGGTGCGCGGCGTCGACGAACTCCACGAAGTCGGCGAGGTCGCCGAACTCCGGCAGCACCGCCGTGTAGTCCGAGACGTCGTAACCGCCGTCCCGCAGGGGCGACTTGAAGAACGGCGGCAGCCAGAGGCAGTCGACACCCAGCCACTGGAGGTAGTCCAGTCTGGCGGTGATGCCCTTGAGGTCGCCGATGCCGTCGCCGTTGGAGTCCTGGAAGGACCGGACGAGTACCTCGTAGAAGACGGCGCGCTTGAACCAGTCGGGATCGCGGTCCCTGGCCGGGGTGTCCTCGAACGTGTCGTGGACGGGCTCATTGACGATCATGGTGTGGGTGACCCTCCGGTCGGCGGGGACGGTCGCAGAACCACGATGTGCGCGGGCGTGACGCCCGGCTTCAGACACACATAGAAGGTCCTGCCCCAGTGATAGGTGTCGCCGGTGAGCTCGTCGCGCACCGGCACGCTCTCGTGCCGGTCGAGGCCGAGTCGCGCCATGTCCAACGAGACCGTGGCCTCCTGGGTGTGGTGCGGGTCGAGGTTGACGACCACCAGGACGATGTCCGCACCCGAACGCTTGCTGTACGCGATCAACGCGTCGTTGTCGACGAAGTGGAAGTGCACGTCGCGCAGTTGCTGGAGCGCCGGATGGCGGCGCCTGATGCGGTTGAGGCGGGTGATGAGCGGGGCCAGCGAACGGCCCTCGCGCTCGGCCGACTCCCAGTCCCTGATCCGGATCTGGTACTTCTCCGAGTCGAGGTACTCCTCGCTGCCCGGCCGGACCGGTGTGTTCTCGCACAGCTCGTAGCCCGCGTACACGCCCCAGGAGGGGGAGAGCGTCGCGGCGAGCACGGCCCGCGCCTCGAAGGCCGGGCGTCCGCCGCCTTGGAGATGGCCCGGCAGGATGTCCGGGGTGTTCACGAAGAAGTTGGGCCGCATGAACGCGGCGGTCTCGTCCGCGAGTTCCGTGACGTATTCGGTGATCTCCCGCTTTCCGGTGCGCCAGGTGAAATACGTGTAGGACTGCTGGAATCCGACGGCGGCCAGCGCACGCATCATCGCGGGCCGGGTGAATGCCTCGGCCAGGAAGATCACATCCGGGTCGGACGCGTTGATCTCGGCGATCACCCTCTCCCAGAAGACCACCGGTTTGGTGTGCGGATTGTCCACCCGGAAGATCCGCACGCCGTGGTCCATCCAGAAACGCAGAATGCGCACCGACTCCGCGACCAGTCCGCGCAGGTCCTTGTCGAAGGCGATCGGATAGATGTCCTGGTATTTCTTCGGCGGATTCTCGGCGTGGGCGATCGAACCGTCCACGCGATGGTGGAACCACTCGGGATGCTCCTTCACCCACGGATGGTCGGGGGAGCACTGGAGCGCGAAATCCAGCGCGATCTCCATCCGCAGCCCGCGGGCGGTCTCCACGAAGTGGTCGAAGTCGTCGAGGGTGCCCAGCTCCGGGTGGACGGCGTCGTGCCCGCCCTCGGCCGAGCCGATCGCCCAGGGCACGCCCACGTCGTGCGGGGCGGCGGAGAGCGAATTGTTGGGGCCCTTGCGATGGGTGGTGCCGATGGGGTGGACGGGCGGGAGGTAGACCACGTCGAACCCCATGGCGGCGACGGCGGGCAGCCGCTCGGCGGCGGTGCGGAAGGTGCCGCCGACGATCCGGCCGGACCGCGCCCCGGTGCGGCCGGTCCCGCCGCTCCCCACCGGATCCGCCGACTCCGTCCGGGCGCCCTCCGAGCGGGGGAACAGCTCGTACCAGGAACCGAACAGGGCCCGTCGGCGTTCGACCACCAGCGGGAGCGGGGCGGAGGCGGTGACCAGTTCGCGCAGCGGGTGGCGGTCGAGCGCGGCCCGGGCCTCGGGGGCCAGCGCCGCGGCCAGCCGGGCGGCGGCCGGCCGGGTCTCGTCGCGCAGGGCGTCGGACGCCGCCAGCACGGCCTCGCGCCCGTCCCGCTTGGGTACGCCCGCGGCGGCCCGTTCGTGCAGTTCGGCGCCCTCCGCCAGGACGAGCGCGGTGTCGATACCGGCCGGGATCTTGATCCTCGCGGCCTCCCGCCAAGTGGTGACCGGGTCGCTCCAGCCCTCGACCACGAACGACCAGCGACCCTCGGCGTCCGGGGTGACATCGGCGCCCCACCGGTCGGTGCCGGGCGCGAGTTCCCGCATCGGCGTCCATGGACCGGGACGCCCGTGAGGATCGAGCAGGACCACATTGGCGGCGACGGCGCCGTGCCCCTCGGCGAAGACGGTCGCGGTGACTTGGAAGGTCTCACCGGCAACGGCCTTGGCGGGTCTTCTGCCGCAGTCCACCAGCGGGCGGACGTCGAGGACGGGAATGCGGCCGATCATGGAATCCTCCGGGACGGGGCTCGGGCCCGGTGCCCCTCCCGGCGAACACGGCCGGTCACGGCACTGGCAGGACACGTCGGTGCCGCGGAGCGCGAGACGGACGCACCGCGAACGGTGGGGTTCCGTCCTTTCTAACCGCTCGGCCGGCCCCGCACGGGGTGTGGGCGTGGCCAGGCCCGTCCGCATTCACTCCAATGGCAGTCGAACGGCCCGCACGCGCATGATCCGGCGCGGAATTCGCGCAGTCTCCGTGCGCAGGAGGAACGGTCCGGACTTCTCGCGCACGCGTCCGCGGAACCGTCGCAACCCGCGCCACGGAATGCGACGGAATACAGCAGGGGACGGCACGGGAGAGGTGGCACACGCGCCCCGGGCGACGGACATCCCGCTGCCGGAAACCGGGCCGCGGAATTCACCCGCGAGCGCGGGCCGGAACGGTCGGGGCGGTCGACGCGGCGGAATCACGGGTGGTGCCGGGGTGACGGAACGACGCACGCCCGTGGTGCGTCCGCCCGGAACCGTACGTCCCCTGTAAAGGTGGAACACGTGAAGGCCATTCGTCGATTCACCGTGCGCCCCGTCCTCCCCGAACCCCTCCGACCGCTCAGCGACCTCGCCCGCAACCTGCGCTGGTCCTGGCACACCGATACCCGCGAACTCTTCCGGGCCGTCGACCCCGTGGCCGGGTCGGCGGAGTGCGACCCCGTGCGGCTGCTCGGTGCCGTCTCCGCCGGGCGGCTCGCCGAGCTGGCAGGCGACACGCAGTTCCTGCGCCGACTGGCCGAGGCGTCCGCGGACCTGAGGGCCTACCTGGACGGGCCCAGGTGGTATCAGGACCGGCTCGCCCGGGGCGCGGAGCTGCCGGCCGCCGTCGCCTACTTCTCGCCCGAGTTCGGCGTGACCGCGGCCCTGCCCCAGTACTCCGGCGGGCTCGGCATCCTCGCCGGCGACCACCTCAAGGCGGCCAGCGACCTCGGCGTCCCACTCGTCGCGGTCGGCCTGCTCTACCGCCACGGCTACTTCCGCCAGAGCCTGTCCCGTGACGGCTGGCAGCAGGAGCACTACCCCGTGCTGGACCCGAACGAGCTGCCCCTCACCCTGCTCCGCGAGGCCGACGGCAGCCCCAGCCGGGTGGTGCTCGCCCTGCCCGGCGGCCGGTCGCTGCACGCCCACATCTGGCACGCCCGGGTGGGACGCGTCCCCCTGCTGATGCTGGACTCCGCAGTGGAGGAGAACGCCCCCGGCGAACGCGAGGTGACCGACCGGCTGTACGGCGGCGGCAGCGAGCACCGGCTGCTCCAGGAGATGCTGCTCGGCATCGGCGGGGTACGGGCGGTGCGCACCTACTGCCGCCTCACCGGGCGTCCGGCGCCCGAGGTGTTCCACACCAACGAGGGGCACGCCGGGTTCCTCGGCCTGGAACGCATCCGCGAACTCGCCGACACCGGACTGGACTTCGACGCGGCGGTGGAGGCCGTGCGGGCCGGCACGGTCTTCACCACCCACACCCCCGTGCCCGCCGGGATCGACAGGTTCGACCGCGAACTCGTCGCCCGGCACCTCGGCGACGACGGCGAACTCCCGGGCGTGGACGTCGAACACGTCCTGCGCCTGGGCAAGGAGACGTACCCCGGCGGCGAGCCGGGACTCTTCAACATGGCGGTCATGGGCCTGCGGCTCGCCCAGCGCGCCAACGGCGTCTCCACCCTCCACGGACAGGTGAGCCGGGAGATGTTCGCCGGTCTGTGGCCCGGCTTCGACGCCGCGGAGGTGCCGATCACGTCCGTCACCAACGGGGTCCACGCCCCCACCTGGGTCGCGCCCGAGATCCTGCCCCTGCACGGCCCGTGCGACGGAGCCCCCGGCGGCACCGAGGCGGCCGACGGCATCCCGGACCGGGAACTCTGGGAGCTGCGGCGGACGCTGCGCGCGCGACTCGTCACCGAGGTGCGCGAACGGCTGCACGCCGCCTGGCGGGACCGGGGTGCCCAGGCCGCCGAACTCGGGTGGATCGACGGCGTGCTGGACCCGGACGTGCTGACCATCGGATTCGCCCGCCGCGTCCCCTCGTACAAGCGGCTCACCCTGATGCTGCGCGACCACGACCGGCTCAGGGAACTGCTGCTCCATCCCACCCGGCCGGTCCAGATCGTCGTCGCCGGAAAGGCCCACCCCGCCGACGACGGCGGCAAACGACTGGTGCGGGAACTCGTGCGGTTCTCCGACGACCCCCGGGTCCGCCACCGCATCGTCTTCCTGCCGGACTACGGCATGGCCCTGGCGCGGAACCTCTACCCGGGCTGCGACGTCTGGCTCAACAACCCGCTGCGCCCCCTGGAGGCATGCGGCACCAGCGGCATGAAGGCCGCGCTCAACGGCTGCCTCAACCTGTCGGTCCTCGACGGCTGGTGGGACGAGTGGTACGAGCCGGATTTCGGCTGGGCGATCCCCACCGCCGACGGGTCGACCCCGGACGAGGACCGCCGCGACGATCTGGAGGCGGGCGCGCTCTACGAACTGATCGAGGACCGGATCGCGCCGCGTTTCTACGACCGGGACGGCGAGGGACTCCCGGGGCGCTGGATCGAGATGGTCCGCCGCACCCTGCGCGACCTCGGGCCGAAGGTCCTCGCCGGGCGCATGGTCGCCGAGTACGTGGAGCGGCTGTACGCGCCCGCGGCGCTCGCGCACCGTGCGACGGACCGCGGTGCGGCCCGGCGGCTCGCCGCGTGGAAGACCCGCGTCCGCTCTGCCTGGCCGGAGGTCGCCGTCGACCACGTGGAGGCCGCGGCGACGGACGCGGCCGGCGGTTCGGCCGAACTGGGGTCGACGCTGGTGCTGCGGGTCAGGATCGCCCTCGGGGAGCTGGAACCGGGCGACGTGGAGGTGCAGGCGGTGGCGGGCCGGGTGGACGCGGCCGACGGGATCTCGGACGCCCAGGTCTTCCCGCTGAAGCCCGCCGGGGGCCAGGACCTGGAGGGCCGCTGGCTCTACGAGGGGCCGCTGACCCTCGACCGCACCGGCCCGTACGGCTACACGGTGCGGGTGCTGCCCTCGCACCCGCTGCTCGCGACCGGCGCCGAACTCGGCCTGGTGGCGCTGCCGCCGGATTCGGCGGGGGACGGTGCCGGACTGCTCATGCGCTGAGCCGCCACGCACGGCGAACCGCCCGGGAGGGGCGCGATGCTCCTCCCGGGCGGTTCGCCGTGCGGGTGGTCCGGGCCGGGGCCCGGGGCGGTGTTCCGGGGATCCGGAGCGGCGTTCACGAGGTGCCGCCCCGGACTCCGGGGGTACCGCTTGCGGTTCAGAAGGTCAGCTTGAAGCTGTTGATCTTGCCGCTGTCGCTCGTGTACATGTCCTGGACCTTCAGCTTCCAGGTGCCGTTCGCCGCGACCGACGACGCGTTGACCGTGTAGGTGGTCTTGATGTCGGCCCCCGAGTCGGAGATGGAGGCGCTCTTCAGACGGAACGTCGTGCCGTTCGGGGCGACGAGGTCGATGTTCAGGTCACCGCGCCAGCTGTGGGTGATGTCCACGCCGACCTTGAGGGCGCTCGGGGCGTTGCCGGTGCGGCCGGTGACGTTGACCGAGCTGGTGACGGCGGCGCCGCGGTCCGGAATGGTGACCGGGGTGCTGTTCTCGAAGACGGTGCCCTCGGGGTCGGGGTCGCCGCCACCGCCGGGCCGCGAGCCGACGTTGATGGCGGCCCAGGCGTCGGCGACGGCCTTGTACTCGGCGCTGCTCGTGCCGTACAGCTCACCGGCCGCGGCGAGGGTCCCGGTGCGGGCCGCCGCGTAGTTCGTGGTGGAGGTGAACTTGGTGGTGAGCGCCTTGAACCAGATCTTCTCGGCCTTGTTGATGCCGATGCCGGTCACCGGCAGGCCGTCGGAGGTCGGCGAGTCGTACGAGACGCCGTTGATGACCTTGGCTCCGCTGCCCTCGGAGAGCAGGTAGAAGAAGTGGTTCGCCGGGCCCGAGGAGTAGTGCACGTCGACGTTGCCGATGCCCGAGTACCAGGCGTCCTTCGACGCGCCGTCCTTGCTCGGCTTGTCCATGTAGCGCAGCGGGGTGCCGTCGCCGTTGATGTCGATCTTCTCGCCGATGAGGTAGTCGCCCTTGTCGGCGGCGTTGTTGGCGTAGAACTCGACGGCGGTGGCGAAGATGTCGCTGGTCGCCTCGTTGAGGCCACCGGACTCGCCGCTGTAGACCAGGTTGGCGGTGGCGGCGGTGACACCGTGCGACATCTCGTGCGCGGCCACGTCCAGGGCGGTCAGCGGGTTCGCGTTGCCGCTGCCGTCGCCGTACGTCATGCAGAAGCAGCTGTCCTGCCAGAAGGCGTTGACGTAGTTGTTGCCGTAGTGGACGCGGGAGTACGCGCCGACGCCGTCGCCCCGGATACCGGTGCGGCCGTGGACGTTCTTGTAGTAGTCCCAGGTCTCCGCGGCACCGTAGTGGGCGTCCGCGGCGGCCGTCTCGGCGTTCGACGGGGTGCCGTCGCCCCACACGTCGGTGGAGTTGGTGAACAGCGTCCCGGTGCCGGAGGAGCCGTGGTTCAGGTTGTACGTCTTGTGGTTGCCGCGGCCGGTGTCGGTCAGCGTGTACGACGGCGCGGTGCCGAGGGTGACCTTGCCGCTGTACTCGGTGTTGCCGACGCCGTTCTCGACAGCCTGCCACTCGTACAGCTTCGCCCCGGTGGCCGCGTCCGTGATGACGTGCAGCTCGTTCGGGGTGCCGTCGTGCTGGAGGCCGCCGACGACGGTCTCGTAGGCGAGCTGCGGCTTGCCCTGCGCCATCCAGACGACCTTGCGGGGCGCCCGGTCGGCCGCGGCCTTCTGGGAGCCGTCGGCCTTGGCGAGCCCGAGCGCCTGCTTCTCGGCCGCCGCGGGGGCGACGTCGGCCTTCATGTCCATGGCCTTCAGCGTGCTGCTGCTGACACCGGACGCCTTGGTGACGCCCTGCGTCACGCCGGCCTTGGACTCCTTGACGACCATGTCGCCGCCGAGCACCGGCAGTCCGGCGAAGGTGCGCTCGTAACGCGTGTGCGTGGTGCCGTCGTTGTCCTGGATCACGTCCCGGACGACGAGCTTCTCCTGGGAACCGAGACCGAGTTCCTGGGCCGTGGCCGCCTTGGTCGCGTCGGCCTCGCGGATCAGCTCGGCACGCTGGGACGGAGAGAGCTGCTTGGCCAGTGCACCGAACTGGGCACCGGCGGTCGCGGTTTGCGCCGCGTTGTCGGCACCGGGGGTGGCGGTGGCCGTACCGGCCTGGACGCCAACGGCGAGAAGCGCTGCTGCGGCTATCAGAGCGCCGGTCGCTGTGGCACGACGGCTGGGCGTGGATCTCACGCGGACTCCTTCTGCGAGGGGGGTACCGGCGGCAGGGTGTACCGGCCGGAAGAACGAGAAGTGCGCAGAACGGGGTGAAGAGTGTCAGCCGGAGACCGGTTCTGTCAGGACCGCGTCAACAACTTGGCCGGAAGTCGTTCGTTGCCGGAAAGGTCATGTTCGTTAAGCGGACGTTTCGCCGATCATCACCGCGGCGTCGCCCGGAGTCCGTTGCGGCCCGAATTCGAAGAGAGTGTCGAGGTCGACTTCGAACGAATCGTGTTCGAACGGGGGGTGCGGGAGCGAGCGGGCGCCACTGGCCGAGATGGCATCAAACTGTGGCTTGTTTCTTTCCATGCACTCCGCGCCGGACGGTCCGGTCCGCGCCGTGCGCGCCCCGCCGAATCGGCTGCGGCACAGGCTTGTCGGGATGGCCGGGTGGGGCCGGGCGGGGCAGGGTCGGTTGGGCATGGTGGTGCGGGTGTGCTGCATGGCGCGCGGTGAAAATTGCGTTGCCCGGGAGGTGGTGATGCCGATCAGGGTGCCGTGGCGCCCGTGGCGCTGCGTACCGCGGACCGCGTGCCGCGGACGGCCGGGATGGTTGGGGCGGCGGGTGCGGACGTGGGCCGTCCACGGCCGGCGCCACTACACCGGCCGGATTTGCCGACGGCGACTTCCGGCCCCGATCGCCCATCATGGGGCACGGCGGCCGGAAGCGGGGCACAACGGACGATTCCGTTGGGGCCGTTGGGGCCGTTGGGGTCGCCAGGGCTGCTCGGGCCGACGAGGCTGTCATGGCAGCTGGGGCAGCTGGGGCCATTGGGGCCGCTCGGGCCGATGAGGCTGCCGGGGTCGCTGGGGCTGCTGGGGCCACTGGGCTCGCTCGGTCCACTGGGGCTGCCGGGACCGCCGGTGTGGCTGGGGCCGGTTGAGTTGATTCGGGTGGATCCGGTCGGTGCTGTCCTGCGGTTGCGGGCACGGGCCCGTACGGATGCGGCGTGTCAGCCGGTGGTGAGGACCATCCGGAAGCGGGCCGCCCCCGAGAGCATCTTCCGGTACGCCTCGGCGACCTCGTCCAGCGGCACGTTCTCGGTCATCGGCCGGATGCCGTGGAGCGCGCTGAACGCCAGCGTGTCCTGCACGTCCTGGGCGGTGCCGGACGGGTGGCCCCGGACGACCCTGCCGGTCATGAGCAACTGGTTCGGGCTGATGCCCAGCGGCTCGGCATCCGCCCCGATGACCACCAGCTCACCGCGGGGCGCGAGTCCGTCCGCGGTCGCCGTGATCGCCCCGGAGTTCGCGGCGGTGGCCAGGACCACCCGGGCGCCACCGAGCGCCTGGAGCGCGTCCGCGACCGAGGTGCTCGCCATGCTGTCGATGTAGTGGTGCGCGCCGAGCTCCCCGGCGAAGTCCGCCTTGGCGGCCCCGCGCGCGATGGCCACGGTCTCGAAACCCATCGCGACCGCGTACCGAACCCCCAGGTGGCCGAGGCCGCCGAGGCCGAGCACGGCGACCAGATCGCCGGGCCGGGCGGCACTGCGCCGCAGACCGTTGTACGTGGTCACACCCGCACAGGCCATGGGCGCTGCCTCGGTCGCGGCGAGCGCGTCGGGGATCCGGGCCAGGGCGTCCGCGGGGGCGACCACCGTCTCGGCGTATCCGCCGTCGTACGCCCAGCCCGGGACCTTCAGGTACCGGCACACGACGAAATCGCCCTGCCGGCACGGAGTGCAGTGGCCGCAGCTGCCGCCGAACCAGCCCACCGCCACCCGGTCGCCCACCTGCCAGGCGCCCTCCGTGCCCGCGCCGAGCTCCTCGATCCGTCCGGCGATCTCATGGCCCGGGACCACCGGGAACCGGACGCCCGGAACCAGGGCGTCCACGAAGAGGACGTCGCTGTGGCAGATACCGCAGGCGTCCACGGCCACGCGCACGTGGCCCGGACCCGGCTGCGGCACCTCGCGCTCGACGATCTCGAACGGACCACCGGCGGTGGCAACCTGCGCGGCTCGACGGACGTTCATCCGGCTCTCCTGGTCACGGCGGGACACTTTCGGGTCCAGCAGACCAGCCCCGGCCCGTTCGCGCGCGCCGGACGGGGCCGACGGGGCGTCGGCCCGGCCGGGCGGCCGTCCGCCCACGGCGAGGCGCCACGACCGGGCGCCGCCGCGGCCCGCGCCGGTACGTCAGGTCAGGCTCTCCCGCCAGGCACGGTGGAGACCCGCGAAACGGCCGGTGCCGGAGACGAGGTCGGACGGGGCGCCGTCCTCCACCACGCGCCCGTGCTCCATCACCAGCACCCGGTCCGCGATCTCCACGGTCGACAGGCGGTGCGCGATCACCACCGCTGTGCGGCCGCGCAGCACGGTGTCCATGGCCCGCTGCACGGCCCGTTCCCCGGGGATGTCCAGGGAACTCGTGGCCTCGTCCAGGATCAGCACCGACGGGTCGGCGAGCAGGGCCCGAGCGAACGCGACGAGCTGGCGCTGACCTGCCGAGATCCGGCCGCCCCGCTTGCGCACGTCCGTGTCGTACCCGTCCGGCAGACCGGTGATGAACTCATGCGCGCCGATCGCCCGCGCGGCACGCTCGATCTCCTCACGGGTGGCGTCCGGTCGGCCGATCGCGATGTTCTCGGCGACCGTCCCGGAGAACAGGAACGCCTCCTGGGTCACCATCACCACACCCCGCCTCAGCTCGGGTGCGGCAAGATCCCGCAGGTCGGTCCCATCGAGCAGCACCCGTCCCTCGGACGGGTCGTAGAAGCGGGCCAGCAGCTTGGCCAGCGTCGACTTGCCCGCACCCGTCGAACCGACCACGGCGACGGTCTGCCCGGCCGGGATCGTCAGGTCGAAGCGGGGCAGCACCTCGCCGCCCGTGCGGTAGGCGAAGCGCACCGCGTCGAAGACCACCTCGCGGCCCGGCTGCCCACCCGTGAGGGCGGGCAGCTCCCGGGGTTCCGACGGCTCGGGCACGGACGGGGTCTGGGCCAGCAGCCCCGCGATCTTCTCCAGCGAAGCGGCGGCCGACTGGTAGGAGTTGAGGAACATCCCCAGCCGGTCGATCGGGTCGTACAGCCGCCGGAGATAGAGCACGGTCGCGGCCAGCACACCCAGGGCCAGGGTGCCCGAGGCCACCCGGTACGCACCCCACAGCACGATCCCGGCGACCGCCGTGTTGGCGACCAGCCGGGAGCTGACGACGTAGCGCGCCATCTCCAGCATCGCGCCGCCGTTCGACCAGCGATGCCTGTGGTTGAGCTCCTCGAAGTGGGCGTCGTTGACCCGCTCCCGGCGGAATGCCCGCACCGGACGGATGCCGTTCATCGACTCGGCGAACTTCACGATGACCGCGGCCATCGCCGTCGACCGGGCCGTGTACAGGACCTTGACCCTCCGCCGGTAGGACCGGACCAGCAGGTACAGCGGCGCGAAGGACAGCACCGCGACCGCGCCGAGGCCGAGGTCCAGCCAGAGCAGCACCAGCGAGATGGAGACGAACGACAGGATGACGTTGATCAGTTCCTGCAGTCCCTCGCTGAGCAGTTCCCGCAGCGACTCCACGTCCGTGGTGGAGCGGGAGATCAGCCGACCCGACGTGTAGCGCTCGTGGAACTCCACGCTCAGCGCCTGTGCGTGACGGAAGATCCGCCCGCGCAGGTCGAGCAGCGCACCCTGGTTGACCCGGGCGGAGACCTGGATGAAGGCGTACTGCATGCCCCCCGCGACGGCCGAGCACAACGCGTACCCGACGCCCACCGCGATCAGCGGCCCGTGGTCCGACTCGCGGAAGGCCGGTACGCCGCTGTCGATGGCGTACGCGACGAGCAGCGGGCCCGCCTGCACGGCAGCCTGCTGGACCAGCAGCACCAGCGACAGCACCAGCAGCCGGGTCCGGTGCGGGCGCAGCAGGGACAGCAGCAGCGCGCGGGTCGCACCGGGGGGCGTGGGCAGGTCGTCCCGGTCGAATTCGTCCCGGTCGAACCCGTCCTGGTCGAAGCCGTCCCGGGCGTCGCCGGACGGGGGCGCGTCCGCGGGTCCCTTCCTCGCGCCCCGTCGGCCGGCGGTCCCGGCCGTCGTCGTGTTCGTGGTACTGGTCATCGGGTGCTGCCCTTCTCGGCGGGGACGCCCGGCACGCGGCGGTCGTCGTCGGGCGGACCGGGGAACGCACCCGGGGACGACGACCAGGCGGGGGCGTCCCCACCCGGCGGACCGGGAACGGCTTCCCCGGCCGACGGGCCCGCGCCGGCGTCCTCGGTGAAGGAGTCCTCGGTGAAGGAGTCCTGGGCGGAGGAGTCTTCGGCGGGGGAGTCCTCCTCGCTCCCGGCGCCGGACATCAGCCGGGCGTACTCGGTGCTACCGCGCAGCAGCTCCTGATGGGTGCCGACCGCGGTGATCCGGCCGCCGGAGAGCAGCGCCACCCGGTCTGCGAGCATCACGGTGGACGGCCGGTGCGCCACCACGATCGCCGTCGTCTCCCGGAGCACCTGGCGCAGTGCGGCCTCCACCAGCGCCTCGGTGTGCACGTCCAGGGCCGAGAGCGGGTCGTCGAGCACCAGGAAACGGGGTCGGCCGAGCACGGCGCGGGCGAGCGCCAGCCGCTGCCGCTGCCCGCCGGACAGGCTGAGCCCCTGCTCGCCGACCTGGGTGTCGACGCCGTCGGGCAGGTCGTGCACGAAGTCGGCCTGGGCGACCGAGAGCGCGCGGCGCAATTCGTCCTCCCCGGCACCCTCCGCGCCCATCAGGACGTTCTCCCCGACGGTCGCGGAGAACAGGGTGGGCTCCTCGAAGGCCACCGACACCAGCTCGCGCAGCTCCTGCCGGGGCATGGCGGTGATGTCCCTGCCGTCGAGCGTGATCCGTCCCGCGGTGGTCTCGTACAGCCGTGGCACGAGGGCGGTGAGCGTCGTCTTGCCCGAGCCCGTGGCCCCGACCAGCGCCATCGTCTCGCCGGGCCGGATGCTCAGGTCGATCCGGGACAGCACGGGTGCGGAGTCGGGGTCGGCGTCGGGGTAGCGGAACTCCACCTTCTCGAACACCATCCCGCCGCGGACGCCCTGCGGCGCCGGGCCGACCGGTCCCGCCGGACCGACCGGAACACTCCGGCCGACCGGTCCCGCCGGGTCGTCCGGGTCCTGGAGGGCGGGCGGGTCCTGTCCGGCGGCCAGGCCCTGGACGGCGGGCGCGGTGTCCTTCTCCTCCGCCACGTCCATGACCTCGAAGAACCGATCGGTCGCCGTCGCGGACTCCTGGCTCATCGCCAGCAGGAAGCCGATCGACTCGATCGGCCACCGCAGCGCGAGAGCGGTGGAGAGGAAAGCGACCAGGGTGCCCGCCGAGAGCCCGCCGTCCGCGACCTGGATCGTGCCCAGGACCAGCGCCGCCCCGATCGCCAGCTCGGGAATCGCGGTGACGACCGCCCAGATGCTCGCGAGCAGCCGGTCCTTGCGCAGTTCCGTGTCGCGCAGCCGCTCCGAGAGGGCGCGGAACGCACGGGTCTGACTGCGGTGCCTGCCGAAGCCCTTGATGATGCGGATGCCCAGCACGCTCTCCTCGACCACCGTCGTCAGATCACCGACCTGGTCCTGCGCCTGGCGCGTCACGACCGAGTACTTCGACTCGAAGACCGAGCAGACGATCATCAGCGGCACCACCGGAGCGAGCAGCACCAGCCCCAGCGTCCACTGCTGCATCAGCAGAATCAGGAAACCGACAACGATCGTGGTGCCGTTGACCAGCAGGAACGTCAGCGGAAAGGCGAGGAACATGCGCAGCAGCATCAGGTCCGTGGTCGCCCGGGAGAGCAACTGCCCCGACGGCCAGCGGTCGTGGAAGGCCACCGGCAGCCGCTGGAGGTGCTGGTACAGGTCGGCCCGCATCGCCGCCTCGACCCCGGCCAGCGGCCGGGCCACCAGCCAGCGGCGCACCCCGAAGAGGGCGGCCTCGGCCACCCCCAACAGCAACAGGTACAGCGCGCCGAGCCGGACGCCGCCGGGGTCGCGATCCGCGACCGGGCCGTCGACCACCCACTTCAGGACGAGCGGGATCACCAGGCCGATGCAGGAAGCGAGGATCGCCACCAGCGCGGCGCCGAACAGGCGCTTGCGCACCGGCTTCACATAGGGCCACAACCGCAACAGGGAGCGTGCTGTGGAGCGACTGTCGGGGTCTGCATGTTGTTCGGGCATCGCGGTCGAGCCTACGGTTCGACACGGACGTCGCTCATGTGGTTTTCGCCCGCCGGCCGGCCCCACCGGCCGCGCGGCAGGGATCAGGAAGTACCCGCCCGGGGTGACCGCCGAGAGCCTTCTCGCGTTCGCCGCGATGTCCCTCGTGGTGATCGCGGGCCCGCGAGCCGGTCCCGCGCCATGGCGACACCCTGCTCCGGGCTCGGGCGGGTTACGTGCCGTGCCGCAGCCGTCCGGCGCAGGCGGGGGCATGGTTCCACCCCGGCATCAACCGATCGGCCGATGCGTTTTCGAGCGTGATGGACGATGGTGCGCCGGACCGCCGGTCACGATCCTCGTGGCATGGCAATCATCGAAGTCGACGGGGTGCACAAGGCCTACGCCGGGCGTCCCGCGGTGGACGGCGTGAGCTTCACCGTCGACCAGGGGGAGATCTTCGGCATCCTCGGTCCCAACGGCGCGGGCAAGACCACCACCGTCGAATGCGTCGAGGGACTGCGGGTTCCCGACGCCGGAACGGTCCGGGTCGCCGGCCTCGACCCCGTGGCCGACCACGCCCGGGTGACCCGGCTGCTCGGCGCCCAGCTCCAGGAGAGCGAACTCCAGCCCAAGATCACCGTCGCCGAGGCGCTGGAACTGCACAGCGCCTTCCATCCGGAACCGGGCGACTGGCGCGCCCTCGCCGAACGCCTCGGTCTGCACACCTCCCTGCGCACCCGGTTCGCCGCGCTGTCCGGAGGCAGGAAGCAGCGTCTGTCCATCGCGCTCGCCCTGGTCGGCAACCCGAAGGTCGTGGTCCTCGACGAACTCACCACCGGCCTCGACCCCCGGGCCCGCCGGGACACCTGGAAACTCATCGAGGACGTGCGCGACAGCGGCGTGACGGTCCTCCTGGTCACTCATTTCATGGAGGAGGCCCGGCGACTCTGCGACCGCGTCGCCGTGATCGACCGGGGCCGGGTCGTCGCCCTCGACACCCCGTCCGGTCTGATCAGCAGGGCCGACACGTCCACGGTCATCTCCTTCACCCCGTCCAGCCCCCTGGACGGCGCCGAACTCGACGCGCTGCCCGGAGCCACGTCCGTGGAACGCGAGGACGGACGGATCGTCATCAACGGCACCGACGAGACGGCCAACGCGGTGATCTCACTGCTGGCCCGTCACCACATCACCGCCCACCGGCTGCGCGTCTCCGAGGCGACCCTGGACGACGCCTTCCTCGACCTCACGGAACGGGCGGCCTGACATGACCACCGTGAACCCGTCGAGCCCGTCGAGCCCGTCGAGCCCGTCGAGCCCGTCGAACCCGCTGAGCACGTCGATCCCGGAGAGCCCGCTGAACACGTCGAACCCGCTGAACCCGTCGACCCCGGCGAGCCCGTTGAATCCCTCCAATCCCTCGCACCCCTCACACCCCTCACACCCCTCGAACCCGGGCGAACCCGCCCGGACTCCGCACGCCCCCGCCCCTTGGGCGGCGGTCCTCAGGGCCGAGACGCGGCTCTTCCTCCGCGAACCCGGCAGCCTGTTCTGGATCCTGGGCTTCCCGACCCTGCTGCTCACGGTCCTCGGCCTGATCCCGTCCTTCCGGGAGCCCGAGGACGCGCTCGGCGGGCGCCGCACCATCGACGTGTACGTCCCGGTGGCGGTGCTGCTCGCCATGATCATGGCGGGGCTCCAGGCCATGCCGCCGGTCCTCACCGGCTACCGGGAGCGCGGCATCCTGCGCCGCATGTCGACCACCCCGGTACGGCCGTCCGCCCTGCTCGCCGCCCAGATGCTGCTGCACGGCGCCGCCGCCCTCGGCGCTGCGGCCCTGGTCATGGCCGTCGGCCGGGCGGCGTTCGGCGTCCGGCTGCCCCGACAGCCCCTCGGCTACGCCTTGGCCCTGCTCCTGGCGACGGCGAGCGTGCTCGCCGTCGGCGCACTGCTCTGCGCGCTCTCCCGCGGGGCCAAGGCGTCCGCCGCCGTCGGAACGGTCCTCTCCCTGGCGACGATGTTCACCGCCGGGGTGTGGATCCCGGTCCAGGCCATGCCGGACACCCTGCGCCACATCGTCCAGGTCACACCGTTCGGCGCCGCCTCGCAGGCACTGGACCGGGCCGCGTCCGGCGGCTGGCCCGGCTGGATCCACCTGGGGGCGGTCGCCCTGTGGACCGCGGCGGCGGCCGTGTCGGCGACCCGCCTGTTCCGCTGGGAATGACCGCTCCCGGGGCACCGGGCGGACACGGATCCGGGGGACACTTCCGCCATGGACACGGGGGAGACGATGCGCACGGGACCGGCCGGGGAGACGACACGGACGGGATCGGCCGGGGTGACGACGCGCACGGGACCGGTCGGGGCGACGATGGCGGCCCAGTGGTGGAAGGAACGGTTCCTCCGTTACGGCCCGTACGGCCTGCTCGGCCTGAGCACGGCGGTCACGGCGGTGATCGCGGACGCCATCATGTCCCGCTCCGAGGTGTACGCGGTGATGGGGCTCGTCCCGGCGGCGCTCGCCCTCCAGCTCTGGTGGGGGCGGGCGGAGCGCACCGCCGGGGCGGGCAGCCGGGCGGCGATCACCCACTTCTGCGTCCGCACGGTGCTCGCCTTCGCGTTGGCCTGGTGCAATCCGTTCTTCTCCATCTACGCGGTGCTCGGCTACTTCGACGCGGGCCGGCTGCTTCCGAAACGGGCCGTCCGCGCCGGACTGCTGGCCACCGCCGTCATCCTGGCCGGCTCGCAGTGCGGCAGCGGCCTGCCGCCGGCCAGCCTCATGAACTGGCTGGCCTTCGGCATCCTCCTCGCCGTGCACGTGACGATCACCATGGTCTTCGCCCAGATCGCGGACCGGGAGGCCGACCACGTCCGTACCCAGACCGACACCATCAGCGCGTTGGAGGTCGCCAACGCCCGCCTCGAACAGGCCCTCGCGGAGAACGCCGCCCTGCACGCCCAACTCCTCGTCCGGGCCCGTGAGGCGGGCGTCGCCGACGAGCGGCGCCGGCTGGCCGCCGAGATCCACGACACGCTCGCGCAGGGCCTGGCCGGCATCATCGCCCAGCTCCAAGTGGTGAACTCGGTCGCCGACGACGATCCGGAGCTCGCCCGACAGCACCTGGACCGGGCCGCCGCCCTCGCCCGGCACAGCCTGGGCGAGGCGCGCCGCTCGGTCCACGACCTGCTCCCGGTCGCGCTGGAACACGACGACCTGCCCGGCGCGTTGAAGAAGACGGTCCGCGCGTGGACGGAACGGCACGGCGTCCGGGCCGAGTTCACCGTCACCGGAACCGTCGAGCGGGTCCACGACGAGATCGCCGCCACGCTCCTGCGGATCGCGGAGGAGGCCCTCACCAACGTCGGCCGCCACGCGGGCGCGTCGCGGGTCGGTCTCACCCTGTCGTTCATGGACGGCGAACTCTGCCTGGACGTACGGGACGACGGCCGCGGTTTCGACCCCGCCGCGCTGCCCCCGTCCGGCAACACGGGCGGCTTCGGCCTCGGCGGCATGCGGGCCCGTGCCGAACGCGTGGCGGGCACCGTCGAGGTGGAGGCGGAACCAGGTCGCGGCACCGCGGTCCGCGCGCTGGTGCCCCTGGTCCGGGACGGCCGCTGACCAGTACGGTTGGCCTGCCATGGCTGAGGAACCCACACGTGTCATCACGCTCGTCGTCGTCGACGACCACCCCGTCGTCCGGGACGGTCTGCGCGGCATGTTCGACTCGGCGCCGGGCTTCCGCGTCCTGGGGGAGGCGTCGGACGGCCCGGCGGGCGTCGACCTGGTGGTCCGGCTCGACCCGGACGTCGTGCTCATGGACCTGCGGATGCCGGGCGGCGGCGGGGTCGCCGCCATCGCCGAGCTGAGCCGGCGAGGTGCCCGGGCCGAGGTGCTCGTCCTCACCACCTACGACACCGATTCCGACACCCTGCCCGCCATCGAGGCCGGGGCGACCGGCTACCTGCTCAAGGACGCCCCACGCGACGAGTTGTTCAACGCCGTCCGCGCCGCCGCCGAAGGCCGCACCGTCCTCTCGCCCGCCGTCGCCACCCGCCTCGTCTCACGGGTGCGCGCCCCGGCGGCGCCGGGCAGCGAGTCGTTGTCGGCCCGGGAGCGCGAGGTGCTCGAACTCGTGGCCAAGGGCACCCCGAACCGCGAGATCGCCGCCGAACTGTTCATCAGCGAAGCCACCGTCAAGACGCACCTCACCCATGTCTTCGCCAAACTCGGCGCCAAGGACCGGGCCGCCGCCGTCGCGATCGGCTACGACCGGGGCATCCTCGGGGCCGCCCCGTGATCCCCGGCGGGCGCGCGGGGACGGCCGCGGCACCCCGTCGGGCGCCCGGGACGCCCGGACACCTCCCGCACGGGGGCGTCCCCGCGCCGTGCGACGCACCGCGCCCGACGCCGCGCGCCGATCCGTCGTGGTCGGCGGTGGGACGGCCCCGCGGCCGATACCCGGGCCGGTTCCCGCGCCCACGTTTCCCGTGAGCGATCCCCGTCGTTGGGGGGGACGTGAACCACGTTGCGAAGAGAGCGGTGGCACACCCGGCCACCGTACTGACACGGACAGGACTCATCGCCGTGCTGGCGGTACTGAGCGGCTGCACCGGTGCCGACTCCGCCTCCGGCGACAAGGCCCGCCCGCCGCATGAGGCGATCTCGATCAGCCCCCGGGACGGGGCGCGGGACATCGGCCCCGACGACCCGGTGGAGGTGAGGGTCCCGGACGGGCGGCTGCAGAGCGTGAAGGTGGCCCGGATCGAGGACGCGCGACGCCAGGAGGTGCCGGGCCGGATCGCGCGCGACGGCCGTTCCTGGAAACCCGCGGCCGGTGCGGCACGGCTCTCCCTCGCCGCGAAGTACCGGGTCGACGCGGTCGCCGTGGACGGTGCCGGACACCGCGCCGCCCGGCACACCACCTTCACCACGGCGGTGCCTGAGCACCGGTTCATCGGCTACTTCACACCGGAGAACCGCTCCACGGTCGGCACCGGAATGATCGTCTCCGTCGGCTTCAGCCGGCCGGTCGGGAACCGTCGGGCCGTGGAGCGGGCCATCCGGGTGACCGCCGAACCGCCCGTCGAGGTCGTGGGGCACTGGTTCGGCGACAAACGCCTCGACCTCCGCCCCGCCACCTACTGGGCGCCCGGCACCGAGGTCACCGTCGAGGTGGGGCTGCGCGACGTGGAGGGCGCGCCGGGCGTGTACGGCAGCCAGGACAAGACGGTCTCCTTCGCGGTGGGCCGCTCCCAGACGTCCCTGGTGGACGTGGCCGCGCACACGATGGAGGTCCGCCGCGACGGCCAGCTCGTCTCCACGGTCCCGATCACGGCGGGGTACGCGGGGAAGGACACGTACAACGGCAAGATGGTGGTCAGCGAGATGTACGACGTGACCCGGATGAACGGCCGCACGGTCGGCTTCGGCGGGGAGCACGCCATCAAGGACGTGCCGCACGCCCTGCGGCTCACCGATTCCGGCACCTTCCTGCACGGCAACTACTGGTCGGACCGGGGTGTCTTCGGCTCGTCCAACGTCAGCCACGGCTGCGTCGGCCTGCGCGACGTGCGCGGCGGCGGGGGCGACACCCCGGCCGGCTGGTTCTTCGACAGGACCCTCGTCGGCGACGTGATCGAGGTCGTCAACTCCCGGGACAAGCACGTCGTCGCACCGGACAACGGGCTCGGGGGCTGGAACCTGAGCTGGAAACGGTGGACGGCCGGATCGGCCCTTCGCTGAGATTGGCCCGGCTCGTTCCGCACCCGCCCGGCGGGCTCCCGGGACGAGTTGGGACTGAACGGTGACATCCGAGGGCTCTTTTCGGTGCGATCAGTGTGATTATCTTTCGCTGAGCGCGCAGGTGCAGCGCGCGGGGGCGGGGCCCGAGGGCTCCGGGGCCTTGGCGGGGCCGGGCCGTGCGAGGGGAGACGAGCACTTTGAACGGGCAGCCGATATCGGGGACATCGGCCGGGGCGAGCAGCGGACGGCGCGGGCGCGGAGCCACCGGGCCGCTGGCTCTGGTACTGGGCGCGATGCTGATGCTGGTGACGGCATGCGGCGGGGACGACGGCGCCGGTGCCGGGCAGGACGGCAAGGGCGGCGGGAAGGTGGAGGACACCACCGCGTCGCAGGCGGTGGTGACCGTCGCACCGAAGGACGGGGCGGAATCCGTCGCCACCAGCGGGGCGCTGAAGGTCGCGGCCGACCGGGGGAAGCTGACCACGGTCAAGGTCTCCGACCCCAAGGGGGCCGAGGTCGAGGGGAAGATCGCCGCCGACGGCGCGAGCTGGACGCCCGACCAGCACCTGGCCGCGGCGACCAAGTACAAGGTCCACGCCGTGGCCAAGGACGCCGAGGGCCGCGAGTCGGCCAAGGACACCACCTTCACGACGCTGGTCCCGCAGAACACCTTCATCGGGCAGTACACCCCGGAGGACGGTGCCACGGTCGGCGTCGGCATGCCCGTCTCGATCCACTTCACCCGCGGCATCACCGACCCGGCGGCGGTCGAGAACGCCATCAAGGTGACGGCCGAGCCGTCGGTGCCGGTCGAGGGCCACTGGTTCGGCAACGACCGCCTCGACTTCCGCCCGGAGAACTACTGGGCCGCCGGCACCAAGGTGACGGTGAAGCTCAACCTCGACGGCGTCGAGGGACGTCCCGGTGTCTACGGCAAGCAGGCGAAGACGATCTCCTTCACCATCGGCCGCAGCCAGGTCAGCACCGTCGACGCCAAGACGCACCGGATGAAGGTCGTCCGTGACGGCGCGCAGATCCGGGACATCCCGATCTCGGCGGGCGCCCCGGCGACCACCACGTACAACGGGCAGATGGTCATCAGCGAGAAGCTCAAGGTGACCCGGATGAACGGTGACACCGTCGGCTTCGGCGGCGAGTACGACATCAAGGACGTCCCGCACGCCATGCGGCTGTCCACCTCCGGCACCTTCATCCACGGCAACTACTGGGGCGGCTCCGGCATCTTCGGCAGCGCCAACACCAGTCACGGCTGCGTCGGCCTGGAGGACGTGCGCGGCGCCTGGAGCAAGAAGACCCCGGCGGCCTGGTTCTTCGACAACTCGCTCATCGGTGACGTGGTGGTCGTGAAGAACTCGCACGACAAGACGATCCAGCCGGACAACGGCTTCAGCGGCTGGAACATGTCCTGGTCGGAGTGGACCAAGTAGCACCCCCCCACACCCGACGCGGACGGGCCCGGCGCTGTGACCAACGGCACCGGGCCCGCCGTCGTTAGCGGCGGTTAACCTCCTTTCATGACCGTAACCCTCGAAGCAAGCGACGGCGTCGGCACGATCCGGCTGGACCGACCGCCCATGAACGCCCTGGACGTGGCCACCCAGGACCGGCTGCGGGAACTCGCCGAGGAGGCGACCCGGCGCGAGGACGTGCGCGCCGTGGTCCTCTACGGCGGCGAGAAGGTGTTCGCGGCGGGTGCGGACATCAAGGAGATGCAGGCGATGGACCACACGGCGATGGTCGTGCGGTCCAAGGCGCTCCAGGACGCCTTCACCGCGGTGGCCCGCATCCCGAAGCCGGTCGTCGCCGCGGTCACCGGCTACGCGCTGGGCGGCGGCTGCGAACTGGCGCTCTGCGCCGACTTCCGGATCGCCGCGGACAACGCCAAGTTGGGCCAGCCGGAGATCCTGCTCGGGCTGATCCCCGGTGCCGGCGGCACCCAGCGGCTCGCCCGTCTCGTCGGCCCCTCCCGGGCCAAGGACCTGATCTTCACCGGTCGTCACGTCCGTGCCGACGAGGCCCTGGCGATCGGTCTGGTGGACCGCGTGGTGCCCGCCGCCGAGGTGTACGAGCAGGCGCGGGCCTGGGCCGCCGCACTGGCCAAGGGACCGGCTCTCGCGCTGCGTGCGGCCAAGGAGGCCGTGGACGCGGGGCTGGAGACGGACATCGACACGGGGCTCACCATCGAACGGAACTGGTTCGCCGGGCTGTTCGCCACCGAGGACCGGGAGCGCGGCATGCGCAGCTTCGTCGAGGACGGGCCGGGCAAGGCCAAATTCCTCTGAGCGGGCGACAGTTGGGCACAGGATGACGCGGGTTCATCCGTGCGGGCGGATCGGCCGGACGTCGGGTGAGCTCCGAGGTCCGGCCGATCCGGTACGCGGGCAACTGCCAAATGACCGTTGATTTGCGCAGGTCAGAGGCGGTTTTATGGGGCGATCAATGCCTATGGCATATGCCTCCCGCCTTCCGCGGAGTGTTGTGTTCCCGGGTGATGATTCTTCCGGAACGGCCCCGGGGCGCCCTCCCTGCGGTCATGATGGTCTGCATGGCGGGTCTGGAGGGTGTGGAGCAGCCGCGGTCGCGCGGGGGGGCGACGGCGGCGCGTTGGGCGTCCGGCGTGGACGACGAGCAGGCGTTCAAGGCGCTGGAGTTGTTCGGGAATCCGGCGGACGGCGAGGTCCGGCTGCCGTCCCGTCCGGAGTCCGCGGCCACCGCGCGACGGCTCACCTCCGGCGTGGTGCTCCGGCACTGGGCACTCACTCCGCAGATCGCCGAATACACGGTGCTGCTCGTCTCGGAGCTCGTCGGCAACGCCGTGCGGCACACCGGTGCCCGGGTCTTCGGGCTGCGGATGCTGCGTCGTCGTGGCTGGATCAGGATCGAGGTGCGCGACCCCTCGCGCGGGCTGCCGTGCCTGATGCCCGTCCAGGAGATGGACATCAGCGGGCGCGGGCTCTTCCTCGTCGACAAGTTGTCCGACCGGTGGGGGGTGGATCTGCTGCCCCGGGGCAAGACCACCTGGTTCGAGATGCGGATCTCCGACCGCTGACGCCCGTCCGCGCGGGCCCGGGTGCGTACGGCTCCGGGAATGCGGAGCCCGGCGTGCTCCGTCGGAGATGCCCGGGACGCACAGAGGCCCCCGGTCTGCCGTGGTGGGGCACTTCGGGGGCCGCTGTGTGGGGGCCGTGAAATGGGGGGTGTGTTCACGGCCGCTTGTGACAACCGGCTCGGGTCATTGCGGGTCGTGTCACCGACTATGGCAGATGGGCGACCTCACGGCCAAAGCCGCAAAACGGTACATCATTGTGCATTTGCCATCATTTCTCAGGTGAATCGTAGGTGTAATGGGTCACTTGCCTGGAAAAGCATGAATATTTATCGAGTCGGTGGCATGAATCAATCGCTTTGGCCGTATATGCAAATTGTTATCTTCTGACCGTTCCGCCCCTAATGTTCTGCTCATGGACGCCTCCGACAGACCGGTGCGCCGCCGTAATGCCCTGCGCGCGGGAGCGGGTGCCGCGCTCGCCGGTGCCCTCGCCGCCGGATGCGCGGACCACCGGGCCGCCGCCGGTACGCCGGCCGGAACCGCCACGGCCCCGGTGGGCCCGAAGAACGCCGCCACCGCGGCCGGCCGAACCCCGGCCCCACGCCCGGCACCCGCACCGCGCCGCTTCCCCGGCCTGCCGGTCCAGATCGACCACGGCCCGCGCGACCGCCCCCGCGTCGCCCTCACCTTCCACGGCCAGGGCGACCCCGCCATCGCCCGGACCGTACTGGCCGAGGCCGAAAGGGCCCACGCCCGGATCACCGTCCTCGCCGTCGGCAGCTGGCTCGACGAGCACCCCGAGATGGCCCGCCGCATCCTCGACGGCGGCCACGACCTCGGCAACCACACCCAGCACCACATCGACATCTCCTCGCTGGGCGAGGCCGACGCCTACGCGGAGATCACCGGCTGCGCCCAGCGGCTTCGTCGGCTCACCGGCTCCATCGGCACCTGGTTCCGTCCCTCGCGCACCCGGGATGCCACCCCGCTCGTCCGGCGGCTCGCCGCCCGGGCGGGCTACCCGCACGTCCTCTCCTACGACGTGGACTCCCTCGACTTCACCTCCCCCGGCGCCGCGGCCGTCACCCGCAAGGTGACCGGCGAGATCCGCGACGGATCGGTGGTGAGCCTGCACTTCGGCTACCCGGACACGGTCGCCGCCCTGCCCCTCCTCCTCACCGAAATCGACCGCCGCCGACTGCGCGCGGTGACGACCACGGAGCTGCTGACCTGATGTTTCCCTCCACGAGACACACCGCCGCCCTGCTCGGGGGTGCCCTCCTCGCCGCCCTCACCGGCTGCGGCACCCCCGCCGGCCAGAAGAACGTCCAGGCCGTCGCCAGCGAGGCCGCCCCGACCACCGCCGAGGAACGGGTCGCGGCGCCCGCCCGGCCGGGACTGACCGGCATGCCCCCGGTCCTCGACGCCAAGGACATCTACTCCGCCGACCGGCCGGGAAAGCTGTCCCCGGTGGTGAAGGACTTCCCGTCCCGGGTGTACGTCCCCAACACCAACTCCAACACCGTCTCGGTGATCGACCCCGCGACGTACAAGGTCGTCAGGACCATCGCGGTCGGTCGCCAGCCGCAGCACGTCGTCCCGTCGTGGGACCTGAAGACCCTCTGGGTCAACAACGACCTCGGCGACAGCCTGACCCCCATCGACCCCGCCACCGGGAAGGTGGGCCGCGCGGTACCGGTCTCCGATCCCTACAACCTCTACTTCACCCCCGACGGCAAGTACGCGGTGGTGATGGCCTCGATGGACCGCCAGTTGGTCTTCCGCGACGCCCACACCATGAAGACCGCCAAGACCGTTCCGGTCGACTGCGCCGGGGTCAACCACACCGACTTCTCCGCCGACGGCCGGTACTTCATCGTCTCCTGCGAGTTCTCCGGCGAACTCCTCAAGGTCGACACGGCGAAGATGGAGGTCGTCGCCAAGCAGAAGCTGCCGCTGCACGGCGCGATGCCGCAGGACGTGAAGCTCTCGCCCGACGGAGGCACGTTCTACATCGCGGACATGATCGCGAACGGGGTGTGGGCGCTGGACGGGGAGAAGTTCACCACCCCGAAGCTGCTGCCCACCGGCAAGGGCGCCCACGGTCTCTACGTCAGCCGGGATTCCGAGGAGATGTACATCTCCAACCGCGGCGAGGGCACCATCTCCGTCTTCGACTTCGCCGGGCGCAGGCTCGTGAAGAAGTGGACGCTGCCCAACGGCGGCAGCCCCGACATGGGCGGGGTCTCGGCCGACGGCAAGGTCCTCTGGCTGAGCGGCCGTTACAACTCCGAGGTGTACGCCATCGACACCGCCAGCGGCCGACAGCTCGCCCGGATCCCGGTGGGCAGCGGCCCGCACGGGCTCGCCGTCTACCCGCAGCCGGGCCGCTACTCGCTCGGCCACACGGGGGTCTTCCGCTGACGGGGGCCACGCCCCGGGGAGTCCGCCGGGTGATGCGGCGTCGACGCTCCGGGGGGCCGGCCGGACGATGCGGCGTCAACGCTCCGGCAGACCCGCTCACCATCGGATGACGTTCCACGGCTCGGAGCCGCACGCCCGGGACAGTGATCAACATGATGATCACTTCTCGTCTGCGGCGTCGGGCCGCGGTTGTCGTCCTCTCCATCTCCGCAGCGCTCCTCCCGGCCGCCGCCACCGAGGCCGCCCCCGCCGCCGCTCCCGCGGCCGCCGCGTTCAAACCGGGCGACTGCCCGGTCGTCACCGACCACCTCTTCGCCGCCGCCGATCCGGTCGACGTCGACCGGATCACCCCGCAGCCCGCGTGGCGCAGCGACTGCCGCCAGCTCTACCGGGCGGACGGCCGCGGCCCCGAGACCGTCTTCGACGAGGGCTTCCACGCCCGCGACATCGTCTACGGCCAGTACGACGTGGAGAAGTACGTCCTCGTCAACCAGCCCTCGCCGTTCGTCTCGACCTCGTACGACCACGACCTGTACAAGCGCTGGAAGGCCGCGTTCAACTACTACGTCGACGCCCCCGGCGGCATCGACGTGAACAAGACGATCGGCGACACCCACAAGTACGCCGACCAGGTGGAGGTCGCCTTCCCGGGCGGCGTCGACCGGACGTTCATCGTCGGGGCCTGCCCGATCGACCCGGCGACCAAGACCGAGGTCATGAGCAAGTGCGTCGACAACCCGCACTACCGGCCCTGGCGCCACTGAACTCTCGGCCGCGCCGTCCGGGGGGCGGCGCGGCCGGGCGACCGGGCGCTGTCGGCGCCGCCCCTCCCGCCCGATAATCTGACCCCCTCAACCAGGCACTGGTCAGGCACTGGTCAGGCATGACGAAGGGGCGGAACTGTGGCGGACATCGAGTCGGCGCGCAAGGCGTTCGAGCGGTTCGATCTGAACGGCGACGGACTGATCACGGCCGCCGAGTACAAGAGCGTGATGGCCCAGCTCGGCGACCCGCACGTCACCGAGCCGGTGGCCCAGGCCGTCATCAACGCGCACGACGCCAACGGCGACGGACTGCTGACGTTCGACGAGTTCTGGGCGTCGCGGAACAAGGACTGACGACCGATCGGCACCGGTCCCCGTGACAGGGGGCCGGTGCCGACGGCTTCCCGGTCCCGGTCGTCAGTGCGTCTTCCGGTACGGGGCCCAGCCGCCCAGCTCGTCGTCGCGCGGGGCGTGCACCAGGGCGGGGGCGCCCGGGCCGAAGCCCATCACCGGCCGCGACGCGTCCCAGACCGGCCAGCCCGGGTCGCCCGTGGCGGCGAACCGCACCCACGCCGTGTGCATCGCGTCGGCGAGTTCCTGCGGGGCGTCCCGCCCGGCCAGGGCCACCGCGTCCGGGCGGTCCAGGGCGTCGAAGACGAAACCGATCTCCAGCGCGTGGCAGGCGCCGAGCCCCAGCACGGGGGACGGCCAGCCGAACTCGTACAGACGGGTGCTCCCCGGGGCGCCGACGCGGGCGTCCGCCACCCGGTTCAACGGGACGCGCAGCAGCAGATCCGTGGCGAGCGCCCCGAGCAGCTCACCCGGGGTGGCGCCCGGCCGGTTGGCGCGGTACGTGCGCGCCGTGGCCCGCGGCACCCCGAACTTCAGCAGGGCCAGCCGCAGTCCGGTCCGCGACAGCCTCTCCGTGAGCCCGCTCGGCACGAACCAGAGCCGGTACTCCTCGCTGTTCGACCCCATCAGCAGGTCGACCTCTGACGCGGCACCGTCCAGCAGGGCCGCCAGCGGGTCGCGCGGCAGCAGATCGCCGTCCACCACGATCTGGAACGAATTCCCGCCGGTCAGCGGGGAACCGCCGGCCGTCACCTCGGTCTGCGCGGCCAGCAGCGCTTCCGGATCCACCGCGGCCAGCGCGGCGGCCGTGGCCGGGACCCCCAGCCGCTTGGCGATCAGTTCCGTGGTGCGGCGGGCGGTGTCCGGCGGCAGCGCGTTCGGTGCCCCGCTCTGCAGCACGGCCCGCCGGAACAGGCCCGCGGCGCGCGGCGCGGCCAACAGGGCCGCGATGCTGATCGCCCCTGCCGACTCGCCGCACACCGTGACCAGGTCGGGGTCGCCGCCGAATGCTGCGATGTTGTCCCGCACCCAGGTCAGCGCCGCCAGCTGATCGAGCAGACCGCGATTGGCCGGTGCGTCCGGGAACACCCCGAACCCCTCGATGCCCAGACGGTAGTTGACCGAGACGAGGACCACCCCGTCGCGGGCGAAGGCCGTACCGTCGTACAGCGGCACCGACGACGAACCGTGCAGCAGCGAACCGCCGTGTATCCAGACCAGCACGGGCAGCCCGGCCGCCGCCGGGGACGGCGTCCACACGTTCAGGTTGAGCCAGTCGTCCCCGTCCACCTCCGGGTCGGGCAGCAGCCGGTCCAACGGCGGGGAGTACGGCCGCTTCGGCGCGGTCGGCCCGAACGCCAGGGCATCGCGCACCCCCTCCCAGGGCTCCGGCGGCTCGGGCGCCCGGAACCGGCGGGCGCCGACCGGGGCGGCCGCGTACGGGATGCCGCGGAAGACCGCGACGTCCCGCTCCCACGTGCCGCGCACCTGCCCGTGAGCGGTGCCGACCAGCAGGGACTCCTCATGGACCGGCGATATCGGAGGGGGAACGGCAGACATGGGGCTTCAGTCCTTCCGCGGTGCGGTTCCGGCGAGGCGAGCGCGACGGTCGATGCGCCGGACGGGTGGTGGGTGGGGGAGCCGTCGGGGTGCGGCACCTCCACCGGCGCCGTGATGCGATATGTACCCGGTCCGGGGCCGCTTCGACCCGGACCGGACCGTGCGGGACCGGCATCGCGCCCCGCACGCCGAACCCCGCACGCCGAACCCCGGACGGCGTGCCGAACCGGGAGGCCCCCGCACCCGGGCGCGACCGGTGCGGGTGGGCGCGGCCGAGGTGACGCCCGGCGTGTCCACCAGCAGATCACGGCCGGGCGCGGCCGACCATCCGTGGCGGTACGAGCCGCCGTCCCGGCGTTCCCGGCACTCCTGGTACCTCGGGGCTCCTGGCGCTCCCGGTGCTCCTGGCACCCCGGCGTTCCCGGAACGCGGTGCCGCCGGTGCCCCGATCGACGTGCCGAGCCGGCCCTCGGCTCGCTCGCTCCCCTTCGGCCGGTCACGCGGCGGGGCCCGCAGCCCGCCGCACGGCGAGTTCGTCCGCGATCCGCGCCGAGACCCGGCGGTCCACCGGATACGCCAGGAACACCAGTCCGCCGAGCACGATCAGCGCCAGCGGAATGCCGCCCTGCGCGTAGCGGATGCCGTCCAGCGCCCGTTCCGACTGCTCGGTGTGTGCCACGTAACCGAACAGACCCAGGCAGTACGCGGTGGCCGCGCCGCCCAGCCCGCCACCGGCCTTGGCGGCGAACGAGGCGAGCGAGGCGAGCGCGCCCTCGGCGCGATGCCCGTGCCGCCATTCGACGTAGTCGGTCAACTCGGCCAGCAGCGTGTAGTTGAGGGTGGTCGCCGTTCCCATGCCGAGGCCCGCGAAGGCGAGACAGGCCATGATCGCCGGAACCACGTCGTACGGGGCGAACAGCACCGCGCCGTTGCCGAGCGCGGCGACCACGAGCCCCCCGAGGTAGGCGTGCTTCCCGCCGAAACGGCGCGACAGCACGGGGGCGATGACACTGCCCGCGGCCATCGGGACCATCATCACCAGGGCCGCCACGGTCATCAGGCCCTCCTCTCCCACGTTGTAGAGGAAGTAGAAGGGCATCGTGGCGAGCATGGCCGCACTGGCCGCCGCGGTCGACACCTTCGCCGTCAGCAGCACGGGCACCGGCTTTCCGCCGGTGAAGATCCGCAGCAGGTCGCGCACCCCGTAGCGGTCGGTCCGGGTGGGGCGCACCCGCTCCCGCACACCCAGCGCCGCGGTGGCCGTCAGGGCCACGGACGCGACGGCCAGCAGCGTCGCCCAGACCAGCCAGCCGGTGCGCTCCGAGCCGAACGAACCGACGACCGGCAGCGTTCCGGCGACCACGATCACGCCGCCGGTGAGATAGGTGAAGCCCTTCACCGCGGCCAGCTTCCCGCGTTCCGACCGGTCCGAGGTCATCACGGGCAGCAGGGAGTTGAGCGGGATGTCCATCGTCGGGAAGGCGAGGCCCCACAGCAGGTAAACGATCCAGGCGACGGCCAGCGGTGCGGGAAGCAGCGCCGGGGCGAGGAAGAGCGCCGCGAAACTGGTCCCGCCGAGGACCCCGCCGATGAGCAGATACGTGCGGAACCGCCCGTGACGGGTCTCGGGGAGATGATCGACGGCGTACCCGATGAACGGGTCGACGAGGCTGTCGACGATCCGCACGACCAGGAGCAGGGTGCCGACCGCCGCCGCCGCGAGACCCAGCACGTCGGTGAGGTAGAGCAACAGGAACGAACTGATGGTGGTGGACAGCAGGATGTTGCCGAAGTTGCCCGAGAAGAAGCTCAACTTCTCGCCGGGGGAGGGGCGTTGATCAAAAGGCCCGCGGTCCGCGGGCGGGGCGGCGGGATGTGCGGGGGCGGTCATGGCGGTGTGGCTCCGGTCTTCGTGGGTCAGGGCGTCGGAGAGGTCCCAGGGGGTCGGAGAGGGCCTTGGGCGGCGGGGGATTCCGGACGGACGGGGAGGGGGCCGGGCGGATCAGGAGGGGGCCGGGCGGGTCGGAGAGGCTCCGGGGGCGGGAGGGATTCCGGTCGGATGGGGAGAGGCTCCGGGCGGATCAGGAGGCGGGGTCCACCAGGGCCCGTTTGAGGACCTTGCCGGTCGGACCGAGCGGAAGGGACTGGGCGAACCGCACGATCCGGGGATACTTGTGCCGCCCGAGCCGGTCCCGGGACCAGGTGATCAGATCCTCCTCCGTCACCGCGTCGGCGTCCGCGCGCCGCACCACGACCGCGCAGATCTCCTCACCACGCACCTCGTCCGGCACACCGATCACCGCCACCTCGGAGACCGACGGATGGCGCACGAGCACCTCCTCGACCTCGCGCGGGTAGATGTTGAAACCGCCCCGGATGACCAGGTCCTTCTTCCGATCGACGATGCGCAGGAAACCGTCCTCGTCCCGCACGCCGAGATCCCCGGTGCGGAACCAGCCGTCGACCACGGCGGCGGCCGTCGCCGCCGGATCGTCCAGGTACCCCGCGAAGACGTTGTGGCCGCGCACCACCACCTCGCCGACCTCGCCGTCCGGCAGCAGCACCACGGAGTCCTCCACCGTCGCGTCCGCCACCCCCGTCTCCACCCCCCACACCGGATGGCCGACCGTGCCGGGGCGACGGCCCAGGGCGGGTTGGTTGAACGTGGCGACGGGCGACGTCTCGGTCAGCCCGTACCCCTCCAGGACCTGGGTCGCGAAGGCCGCCTCGAAGCGTTCGAGCACGGCGACGGGGAGCGCGGCGCCGCCCGAGACCGCAGCGCGCAGGCGGTAGCGGCAGGTCGCGTCGATCAGCGCCGCGGGGTTCCCGGCTGCCGCCTCGACGAGCGCGTGGTACATCGTCGGTACGCCCATGAACACGCTCACGCCCTCGGCGGCCATCAGGTCCAGTGCGCCCGAGCCGGTGAAGCGGGGCATGAGGACCAGCGTCGCGCCCGCCCGCAGCGTCGCGTTCATGGCACAGGTCTGCCCGTAGCTGTGGAACAGCGGCAGACAGCCCAGCACCACGTCGTCGGGCCGCAGTTCCAGCAGGTCATGGGCGACCACCGAGGCGTTCATCATGATGTTGAGGTGGGTGAGCAGGGCCCCCTTCGGCCGCCCCGTCGTGCCGCTGGTGTAGAGGATCACCGCCGTGGCGTCCGGGGCCGCGGGTTCCGCCGCCAACAGCGCATCGCCGTCCGTCGGCACGCCGCGTACGGCCCGCACCCCGGCGGCCCGCGCTCCCGCCTCGGCGACCGGCCACAGCGGTCCGTCACTGATCAGCACCGAGGCACCGCTGTGCCGCAGCACGTACGCCACCTCGTCGGCCACCAGCAGCCCGTGCACCGGGACGACCGTCGCCCCTGCGGCGAGCGCCCCGTAGTACGCGTACAGGAAGTCCACAGTGTTCGGCAGCAGCACCGCCACCCGGTCGCCGGGCCGCACCCCGGAAGCCCGCAGCGCACCCGCGCAGCACAGCGCACGGGTCCACAGCTCCCGGTAGGTCAGTCGCGTGCCGGGATCGACGACGGCGACGCGGGCGGGGTGTGTACGGGCCGATTCGCCGAGGACAGAGGCGACGCTGAGAAACATGACACGCTCCGGGAAACATGGCGTCTACAGGGCTGATGCTGCTCAGAATCAGCCGCCACCCCGCCCTCGCACAATGTGCAGATGCCCACCATGTGCGTCACCCACCTGGGCATTGGCCCCTCAAGGTGTACGGAACGCGGCACCTGTCTGAGCATCTGCCTATGTCTCGTGTCTCCGGCCTTCACCCGGAGGGAAGGTTCCGGTGCCGCGGCAGGCGACGTCCGCCCCTGTCGCGACACCCGGCACGCCCCCCGCCGTACCGGCCGGAGGTCCGCGTGTGGTCCGTGTGGTCCGTGCGGTCCGTGCGGTCCCGTGCGAGGACGTCCGGCCGGCGCTCCGGGACACTCCCTCCTCCGCTCGGATGCGAAGCCGCGTGAGGCCGTTCGCCGATCCACCTCCTCGTGCTCCCCAGGTCGTTAATCTTCGGAGATGGCGGAAAATCACCGAGCCGGGAACACGCGCCCCCGCTGTCATGGCGACGAGGACGGCGGGCTGAGACGCGCACTGGCCGTCGCGATCGTCCCGGAGATCGACGAGTTGACCCGGCGGGTCGTCGCCGACATCCACGCACACAGCGCCACCTACGCCTCCGGTGCGCCCGTCAGCCGTGACGACCTGTGGGAGATCTGCCGGGACAATCTCCTGCACGCGCTGGAGGACTTCGGCGGACTGCCGCCCAGCGCAGGCGACTTCGAGCACGCGGCCCGCGAGACGGGACGGCGGCGCGCGGAGCAGAACGTGCCGCTGGACACCGTGCTCCAGGCGTACCGGCGCGGTGGCCGGGTGATGTGGCAGGTGATGGCGGAGCACCTGCGGGCGACCAGGGCGACCAGGGCGACCGGTGCGGCAGGAGCGGCAGGGGCGGAGGGAGCGACCGGGAAGACCCGGGCGGACGGCACACGGCGGACCGGGCGCGCGGCTCGGGCCGGGCACGGGGAACGGGCGGAGGGGCCGGCGGCGACGCACGGGCGGCACCGGGCGAACGGGGACGTCATGGGTGTCGCCGCAGACGATGGTGACACCGAACTCGACATGGCGGGCGCCGTGTGGGAGACCATCGATCGCTACTCCCTCGTGATGGCGGAGTCCTACCGGCTGACCCAGTTGGAGATGCAGGGCCGCCAGGACACCCGTCGCGTCGCGCTCTTCGAGGCCCTGCTCGACGGCCGCGGCAACGACCCAGCCGTCGCCGCGGCGGCCTCCGCCGCGCTCGGTGTGCCCGTCCACGACCGGTACGTCGTCGTCGCCGCCGCCCAGGACCCGGCCGCGCCTCCCAACCCGGCACCCGTGCTCGACGACCACGGCATCTGGTCCTTCTGGCGGCCCCGGTCGGGCCGGTACGCGGGCATCGTGCGGCTCGCCGCAGGGGAAACCGGAGTGCTGATCGACCTGCTGCGCCACCGCACCGGTGCCACCGCCGGGGTGTCACCGGAGTTCGACCGGCTCTCCGGGGCGGGCCCCGCCCTGCGGCTGGCCGAACAGGCCCTGCGCACGCTGCCCGTCGGCAGCGGGGAGGTGGCGGCGTTCGACGACCGGCTGCCGGAGGTCCTTCTCGTGGGACGGCCCGAGATCTCCGAGCGCATCGTCGCCGTACACTTGGGCGCCGTGCTCGACGTCGCCGCCGAACGGGACACACTGCTCGGCACACTCCGGGTCTGGCTCGACAGCGGCTGCTCGGCCGCCCGTGCCGCCGAGCGGCTCTACTGCCACCGCAACACGGTCCTCAACCGGATCGGCCGGATCGCCGAACTCACCGGCCGGTCACCGGACTCGGGCGAGGCCCGGCTCGGCTGGGCACTGGCGCTGAGAACACTGCCGCCGAGCGGCCCGGACGACCGACCGGCCCCGTCGGAAGAGGGCTCGGGCAGCCCCGGCGGTCCGGACGGCGGCCGACCGGACCGGTGGGAGGGCGGAGCCCGGAGCGGAAGGAAGCCGTAGAGTCCCGCGCATGAAGGACATCAGGGAGCAGAGTTCGCCCGAACCCCGTGCCCTCTTCATCAACGGCACGGTCGGTGTCGGCAAGACATCGGTGGCCGAGGGGATCGGAGACCTCCTCGCCGACGCCGGAGTGCCCAACGCCGTCATCGACCTCGACTGGCTGCGCCGGTCGTGGCCGACGCCGTCCGGGGACCGCTTCAACTCCGGCATGATGCTGCGGAATCTGCGCGGCATCGCAGGAAATTACCTCGATGCCGGCGCGGTTCGGCTGGTCCTCGCCGGCGTGATCGAGGGCGCGGAGGACCGGAAACTGTGCAGCGACGCGATCGGAGTCGACTTGTCGGTGTGCCGACTGCGGGCCGATCTGCCCGTCGTCCACCGGCGGCTCGCGCGACGCCACGAGAACGAACCGGAAGCGTTGCGATGGCATGTGGCCAGAGCCGGTGAACTGGCCGCAATCCTCGAACGGGCGGCAGTCGACGACTTCACCGTCGACGCCACCACGCGCTCGGTCGCGCAGGTGGCAGCCGAGGTGGCCGCCGGGGCGGGCTGGCTCTGACACAGCCCTCCTGCCCGCGACGGATCGATGCCGAAGCGCTCGGGGCGGGCGGCGGAGTCGGCATCGGCGGGGCGGCGGCCGGGGCCGAATGGCCCGAGGCCGGTACCGGAGGGGCGGGGATCCTCGGGCCTCCGGTACTGTCCCTCCGCCCGTCCGCCCCTCCTCTACCGCTGCTTCCGTCGGTCCGATCCGATGGGTAGCCGCCCGGCAGCCGGCCTCCTGTCCGCCCGGCCCCCTGCCTGCCCGGCCCCCTTGCCCGCCCGGCCTCCTGGCTGCCCGGCCTCCTGGCTGACCGGGCGGCCGTTCAGGCGGCGAAGAACTGGGACAGTGTCTTCCGTTCGTCGACCTCCACCAGGTCCGGGCGGGTGTAGCGCTCCGCACGGGCGTGGTAGTCGAAGTCGCCCCGGACCAGTCCGCGATAGTCCCGCACGCACTGCTCCAGGGCGGTCCGGGTGGGGCCCTCGATCCCGGCCGCCGCCATCTGCTCGATCAGTTCCCGCTCGGCGCTCCGTACCCGTTCCGCCGTCTCTCCGAGTTGTTTCCCGGCCTCGTCGACGGCCTCTTGGAGGGTGAATCCGTGGTCGCGCTGAATAATCCGGACCGCATTGTGCTCATAACCCAGCAGAGCCTCCTTCTCGAAGGAACAGATGTCATTGCAGAGCCCGGAGTGATCGGTGACGGCATTGCGCAGAGCAATGTACGCGGGAAGACTTCGCGCGGATTCCGGAAGGTCGATTCCGGCGGTGATCTCATGCAGGTCCAGGAAAGGCTGCATGGCCACCGAATCCCGTCGGTGCTTCACGAAATCTGCTCTGCTCAGCACTTGTCCGGCAGCCCGTTGCACGGCCTCCGCGTAATACGTCCACAACCAGGCGACCGTGTCCCGCCGGAACTGCCGGACCCAGCCGGTCGAGCGGTCCAGGTACGTCCGGTCCCGCAGCCCGGCGAGCGCACGCTCCATGGGGCCGCGCGGCGGTCCGCCGTCGAGCACGTCGACCAGCCGTTCGATCGCCGTCTCGCACATGCGCGGATCGCGGCCGGCGGGACCGTCGTCGAACTCGTCGTCGACGAGAAATGCCCAGAAGAGCCACTGGCAGAAGAGATCGAGATGCTGCTGCGAAGCAGTGGGGAAAATGAGAGATATCCAGAGTTCGGGCCTGGTCCGGATCATCTTCTTGCGGGCCGTCGGGGAGAGCACGAGGTCATGGGATTCGGCCCATTCCCAGGTGGCCTGTCTGGTCTCCTCGATGCCGGGATTGCAACCGGCGCTCCGGAACGGCATATGAAACTTTGGCAGCGCAATCTGGCTCATTGGTGCCCCTCGTCGAGATGATGCGGATGAACGGTAGATCGGGCGCTGATCGAATTCACGCGTCGGTGCGGGTACGCATGGCGGGACGGGGTGCCGCCGATGTCCTCCCGCGGACACGGGACTGCCGTGCGGAACGGTGCGGTCATCACTGGTCACTTCTCCTCCGCCGGGGATCGGGGCATCGCGCCGGGCGCGTGGGCCCACACCGGCAAGGGCCCATGGCTCATGACAGCGGCATCACCATGCGTGACCTACAGTCAACCCCCTGTAGACGAGGGAGGGAAGTCATGTGTGACTGAAAATGTGTGACCGTCAGGAGGGAGTGAACGTCTTTGAGTGGTTGGTGGTCTCTTGGCATGCACTTCGTTTCGGCCGCTCCGCCCTCGCCGACCCTTGTGAAAAACGGCTAATTTGTGATGTTGCGGCCTGGCTTCTGATGGCTTCGGGTGCGCTCCGCGGAGCGAATCAGCCGCTCGTGGCCTCGGGGCGCCGGCCGGGCGGCTCCCGCGGGTTCGTCCTCGTGGGGCTGTTCGAACAGAGCTGTCCCGGTCTGCCTGTTCCCGCAGGCAGGCCGGGCAGTCCTCGATCCTCCTGGCAGCGTTCGACAGGCCCACATGGCAGATCCTGTGTGCCGGTCGGTTTCGGACAGCCGACCGGTCCGCGAAACGCGGTGCTGATCAAGTCCCGCAAGAACCGGCGGGGTTGCGAAAACGCGCCGGGTGTCGGCCCCTTCCCGTGCCGGGCACCGGCGCTGCGGCGCGACCGGGTGCGCGTACGGGGAGGGAACGAGCCCGACCCGCGAGGGGCGGTCGAACGGTGCCGATGGACCGCGGCCGGCGTGCGGCCCGGCGAATCCGCGCCGCGCCGCACTCGTTCGACGGACGGGACGCCGACGCGGTCGAACGTACTCCGCCGGGCCCGCCGCCGCATCGGGCGCGCGCCGGGCCGTCGGATCGACGCGTTCGACGACATCCGCGGGGCGCGGGGCGCGGGGCGCTCACGGGCCAGGTGCGGGCAGGACCTCGGGCGCCGGACTACGGCCCGAGGCGCTTCTCCGCCTCGGCCTGCTCGGCAAGCTCGGGGTACGGGTCGTCCTCATCGAGCCCCGAACCGTGAAGAAGGGATACCGACCACGGAATCGGGCACGGCGGAGCGTGGTCGGGATCCGGGCAGAGCAGCCTGGTGATGCGTTCCTTGACTTCTTCGGCCTGCTGCGGAGTGGCGTAGATGCCCAGCCGAACTTCCCAGACACTCGGATTCTCAGGCATTGCTCACGTCCCTGATCGGTGCAAGAAGAGAAAAGAAAGCAAGAGGAAGGAGTGATGGGCCGGAAAAGGGGGCGAAGTATCTCGCCCCCTCTTTTTGCTGAGGCTACCAGGTGCGCTTGGCGTCGCAATGGCGCTTGTAGTGGCCGGCCGGGACCGGGATATTACGTGCCGCGTCGTTGATGGCCGCCTGTTCGGTGTTGCCCGTGCCATCGGCCCGGTCGTAGCCGACGACGTGATTGTCGCTGATGCGGACGATCTGGCACTGCACCGTGGCATGCCAGGTCTTCATGACGGCGAACTCGCGGGTGACGGTCGTACGGGCCGTGCCCGGGACCGCGGAGGCGGTGGGGGCGAGGGCCCCGAGCGCGAGGGCCATGACGCCGACGGCGATCGTGCGGCGGAGTGTCTTCATGGGCGTTCCTCCCTGACGGTGGTGTGGCCGCGTCCGACCGACGGGTCCCGCCACGGTCCCGACGTCCGGCAGCGCTCCCGACACTCCCACTCGGGCGCCGCGGGGTGCCCCTTCCGGCAGTGTGATCGGCAGGTGCTCGGCAGTCGTCCGCCAAGCGTCCTGCTGATGTTCGAAGGCCGTCTGACGAGTCCGGGCCGGTGCCCGAGGACTGCCGATCGGCGCGACGGCCCGGGGAGCACGGCGTCCCCGATCGTGAACCCTGTCGCGAGCCGCCGCTACGTACCTGGTGCGACCGACAGCGGCGCAACCGACAGCGGCAAGGCAGGAGCACATATGGCGTACGACATGGCGGCCCCGCCCCTCCCGGGGCTTCGCGACAACCCTTCGCTGACGACGGTGGTGAGCACGGAACTCGCCCGCAACAAACGAGGCTTCGTTCCCTGGTACCACCTCCTCGCCCCTGTCATCATCACGGTGCCCCTGTTCCTCGGCGCGCTCGGCTCCTCCGAGGCGAAGGCGGGGCAGACCTTCGAGGTGTTCCGCAATGTGACCCTGGAGTTCTGGGGTGTGCTGGTACCCATGACCGCGGGGCTGGCCGCGGCGCTCACGGTCCGTGCCGACCAGGACGCCTGGCGACTGCTGCTCTCGTACGGCGTGCCGCGCGGGCGCTACTTCATCGGCAAGGTGGCCGCCCTGGGGGTGCTGGGTTTCGTCTCCTCCACGGTGCTGCTGGTGATGCTCTCCCTCGGCGCGTTGGCCAGCGGCCGCTTCCCGGGTGCCCTGGGGACGGTGGCCGCGGCGGTGTACCTGCCCTGGCTGGTGGGTCTGTCGATGACGGCACTGGCGGTGCTGGTCGCGGTGGTGTGGGGCATGGGTCCCAGCATCGGAGTGGGCGTCGCAGGTCTGTTGTGCGGGGCCCTCGTCTCGGACAAGGTCTTCTGGTACGCAGTGCCGTTCGCCTGGCCGATGAGAGTGGTGTTGCCGCTCGCCGGTATCGGCCCCAACGGGGTGCCGCTTCCGAAGGACAGCCCGGTGACCGCGATGTCGGCCATTCCGCTTGCCGTGGGCCTGGCCGCCGTGCTGACCGCGCTCCTGCTGGTCATCGGCAGCATGCACATGCGCCGCAAGGAGATCTGAACATGACTGCGACACCGGCCGTTCCCGAAGCCGGGGTGGCCCCGGCGCTCACGATCCGACACCTGCACAAACACTACGGCTCCCACCGCGCTCTGGACGGGGTGGACCTCACGGTCGGGGCCGGAGAGGTCTACGGCCTGCTGGGACCGAACGGCGCCGGCAAGACGACGCTCATGAAGGCCCTGCTCGGCCTGCAACGGCCGACATCGGGAACGATCGAACTCTTCGGTAGGCCGGTCGGCCGCGAGTCGCTTGCCGATGTCGGGGCGCTGATCGAAGTTCCCGGACTGTGGCCGACGCTGACGGCCGACGAGACGCTGAGACTGCACGCCAAGCTGCGTGGCGTGCCGCCGGAATGGATCGATTCGGCGCTGCACCTGGTCAAGATGACCGACGCCCGGGGAAGGAAGGTCGGCGCGTACTCCCTCGGCATGCGCTGGCGGCTGGGCATCGCCGTCGCGCTGCTTGCCAGGCCGAGGCTGATCGTCCTCGACGAACCCACCAACGGGCTCGACCCGGTCGGCATTCGCGAGATGCGCGGAATCATCCGCTCCTTGGCGGATGAGGGAGTGGCCGTGCTGATCGCCAGCCACCAACTGGCGGAGGTCGCCCAAGTCTGCGACAGGGTGCAGGTGTTGGCATCCGGCCGTACGCAGTACGAGGGCCCTCTGGCCGGACTGGCCGTCGACGGAGATGTGGAAGCCGGGTTCTTCCGACTGCTGGAAGCAGCCGACGCGGGCATCCGCTGACCGGCACCACCCACTCGAACACCTGACACCGAGCCGGGCACGGCGTCACCCGGCCCGTGCATCGCTCGGCCGGGGGGCCGGTACAGTCCCCCGGCCCGGCGCCGTGGTCTCCGCGACCTTCGCGCGGCCCTCGGGATCAGGAGGCCCGTGCGGTCATCGGACGACGGGGCCCGAGCTCCGCGCCCAGCGACATCAGTTCCGCACGGCCGGTGACCCCCAGATCGTCGTAGAGCCTACGAATGCGGCGGTACATGGATCGCTCGGAACAGTAGTAATGACGGCGCGCGATCTCGGCCACCGTGATGGGGGTACGGAGCAGGCGGAACAGGTCCGCGTCGTAGGAGGACACTGTGGACTGCGGACGCCCCTCCGGCATGTCGCTCTCACGACCGGCCTTCGCGCCGGTCGGGGGTGCACTGGCCGAGGGCGCACCGGAGGGCGCTTCGCCGTAGTACCGGCAGCGGTGACGGGCGCCCCCCTGCTCCGGCAGGATGCCCTGCGCACCGGAATCCGAGGCCCCGTCGGCGGCCCCGTCGACGGGCATGGCGCCGGTTGTACTGGTTGCGCCGGTTACGGCGATTGCGTCGGCGGCACCGGCTGCTCGATGCGCCCTGAGTTGCGCGTACAGCAGATCACGATGGCACTCGCCGGGAATCGCGAGATTGAGCACGAAATTCGCGCCCGAACGGATCGCGTAATACGTCCGGTATCCCGAGATGTCGTGGGTGACCGCGATGAGCAGGGACAAGGGATGCCGCACCCTCACGGTACGCAACTCCTCGGCCTGGAACTCACTGGTGACCGGTATCAGCACCGGCAGGTCGAGCGCACCACAGGGCGCGGTCAGCCCCCCGACGTCGATGAACTCGATCCGATCCAGGCCGGAACGAAGCATGCCGAGCCGTGCGTGCGGTGGATCGAAGTACGGCTTGAGTCCCGAATGGACCAGGACATGGAGCTCGGCGGCGGTCGATGCGTGCTGCTGCTCGCGTTGGTGCAAGGCGCTGTTCCCCGTAGCGTAGATCCCGGTGGTGGTGGTCCCGCGGTCACTGGGTGACGCCAGGCGTCGGATCACGCGCGTGACGTACCGGTGGCCGCCCGCCGTCGGCCACCGGCCGCCCGCCCGTACTCATCGACCGGCCTTGCAGAGTTTCAGGGTCCTGGTGAGCAGCGTGCCGAGGCTCATCTTGTCCCCACCGTCCCCGGAGAGACGCACCGCTGCCACGTCTTCATAACCGGCCTCCTGCGCACGGTCGTTGAGCGCATAGGTCGTGCCATCGGGAGCGGTGACGACCGCCTGATCGCCCGCACGGCATTCCGCGGTGACATGATCGACCGTCAGTGGCCAGGTGTAGCCGAGGTTCTTCTCGCTGATCTGTTGCTTGGTGGCGGTCGGGCTCGGGAGGGGGACGGGGTCCGTCGTGGCCGGTTCGCTGCGGCCACTGCTCCCGCAGGCGCTGAGTGCCAGGAGTGAGAGACCGGCCAGAGCCGAGGCGGCGGCGCAACGGTGATTCACGGTCATGTGTCTGCTTACCTCACTGTCGGAATGCTGGTGGGGTGGGTGCGGCCGACGGGGCGCGTCCGGCCGTCGGCGCCGAGAAGGGCGGCATATCCGTCTTCGAGCGAGGGCTCGACCGGGCGTGCTCCGGGGGGCGGGTCGGCCGTGACGATGCGGTACTCCGTGCCCGTGGCGGCGGTCACCGCACTCACCACTTCGGCACCGGGCGGCGGGCCTTCGGCGGGCCCGCGGGAACGGCAGACGTAGGTGCATCCCGCGGCCTGGCTCACCAGGGCGGTCGTGGAGTCGTGGAACACCAGGCGACCGGCGGCGAGCACGGCCACCTCGGGGCAGGTCTGGGCGACGTCGTCGAGGATATGTGTGGACAGCAGCACCGTGCGGCCGCGGCCGATGCCCGCGAGCAGTGCGCGGAAACGCATCCGTTCATGCGGATCCAGTCCTGTGGTGGGCTCGTCCACGATCAGCACCGACGGGCAACCCATCAGCGCCTGCGCGATGCCCACTCGCCGCTTCATGCCGCCGGAGAATCCGGCAAGTCGTTCGCCGGCCCGGTCGTCCAGGCCCACCTCGGCGATCCGCTCGTCGACCTGACGACGCCGTTCGCGTCTGTCGTGGATGCCCTTGAGTACGCCGATGTAGTCGAGGAACTCGCGTGCGGTCAGGTCCGGGTAGAGCGACAACTCCTGTGGCAGATAGCCCAGCGTCCGCTTCACGGCGGCGAGCCCGGAACCGGTCGCCAGATCGTGTCCGGCCACCAGGACCCGCCCGGAGGTGGGGCGCAGCACTCCCGTCAGGATGCGCAACAAGGTCGTCTTGCCCGCGCCGTTGGCACCCAGCAGCCCGACGGTGCCGCTCTCGATGTGGAGGTCGACGGCGTCCAGTGCGCGGAGTCCACCGGGGTGGACCTTCGTCAGTTTCTCCGTGGTGATGTTCATGATGCTCCGTGTCGTCGGATGCGGGCGGCGAGGTGGCCGAGCACGTAGCAGGTGGCGGCCATTCCGAGGACGAGGACGACGTTCAGCAGTGCCGCCGCGTCGTCGGCCTCGGGGCGCAGCGTCCCGGTGCCCTGGCGGGCGGCCCACACCTCGGGGGCATGGGCCCAGGCGACCAGGGGGTAGCCGCCGAGCGGGGAAAGGACCGTACCGGTCGGCGTGGGCAGCGGCGAGAAGGCCGGTGGGAAATGACAGGCCCACAGCCACACCACGACCGTGACCGCGCGCGCCGCCGCCACGGGCAGCAGCACCCCGAGGAGTCCGGTGAACGCGGTGATCAGGAGGGCCGCCGGTACGATCGCCGTCCCCAGCGCGACCACCGCGGATGCGATCGGGGCGACGGAGCCCCCGACCGCCGAGAACACCGCGGCGTACAACAGGAAGAGGCCGGCGACCGGTGCCAGGGCGGTCAGCAGCGGGCCGCCGAGCATTCCGGCGGTACGCGGCAGCACCCCGGCGGGAGTTGCGGCCAGCAACTCGGCCATGCCCCGGGCTTCGAGGCCGAGGCGCAGCCGGTCGGCCAGCGCGATGCCCACACCGAGCGTGCAGAAGGTGTTGACGACCACCGCGGCCGCTCCGGCTCTGGCGGCGGGATCACCGTGCCCGCCCACGACGGGCGAGGTGGTCACCAGCAGAAGGCTCAACAGGACCAGCGGCAGCACCGCGCCCCATACGATCTTTCGACGGGCCGTCATCAGGGCCTCGTAGCGCAGGGTCCACAGCAGAGCGGTCATTCATGCCTCCCGGGGGCCGAGGTGCGTGGCGCCATGGCCGAGCCGGGTACCGGGTGCCTGCCCGGGCGCAGTGCGCGGAGCGCGAGTGAGAGCAGCCAACCACCGGCCAGCAGTGCGGGAACCGCCTGTGCGGTCCCCTCGGGGACCACCCGGTCGACCAGCAGCAGCTTCGCCAGGACCGCCGCGACGATCAGCCCGGCCGCAGGTGCGGCCGACCCCGTCCGTACCGTCGCCCAGATCGCGGCACCGCTCAGCAGCGTGGTCAGACCGGACAGCTCCAGCAGCGTGGTGAGGGGGCCCGGGTGGTGGCCGGTCGCAGCCACCAGCGCCACCAGGGCCAGGGCCGCGATCGCCGTCACGGACGCGGGCCATGCCAGGCGGCGGGCGACCGTACGCGGATAGGGCGTGGGCAGGGACAGATGAAGCTCCACCATCGGCTCCCGTGCCAGCACGGCCGCACATGCCAGGGCGGCGGCAGTCGGGAGCGCACAGCTCAGCAGCGCGCGGTCGAGCACCACTCCCGCGCCGGAGCCCGTGGCCACTGCGGTGAAGGCGAGGAGCGCGGCCAGGACCGGCAGCAGGAACGCCTGCCGTCCGCAGCGCCGTGCTTCGTGGACCCACCAGGGTGGAGCGGTCATGGTGCTGTTCCTCCCGTTGTTCCCCTGTCTCCCGATACACCCCGTACGTAGCGGTCCGGCCCGGGACGGTTCACACCAGGAATCGGAATCAGCCGCGCGGGCCATGTCTGCGGGGCGTACGGCTCCTGTTCGTGGGTGCCGTCGGCGCCGCGATCGGACGGGATTCGTCGTCCGGCAGACTCTTCCGGCCCCGATTCAGGAAGGGGCGGGCTCGCCGAACGCACGCATGGTGCCGACTGCCCATGCCAGCAGGACCGCGGCCGCCGCGAGCGTCCACGGTGTCGTCGAGAGCAGTGCGTCCAGCAAGGCGTCGACCGGTGTGGTCAGCAGCCCGTGCGGGCCGCCCACCACGCCCAGGAACCACAGCACTCCTCCCGCCGCCGCGCCCACCGGAGGCGAGAACCGGACGGACAGCGCGAGGGCGAGGGACGCCGCCAGCAGTGACTCGCCGAGCCAACTCGCCACCACCGTCCACCAGCCGGGCCCCCGTACCAGCGCGGAGCAGCCCATCGCGAGCGCCAGGTCCACGCAGAGGACCGTCGCCAACCGGGCCAGGAAGACCGCCGCCGGCGACACCGGAAGGGTGAACAACAGCTCGCGTCTGGGGTCCCGGCGCGGCGAGGCCACGAGCAGCGCTCCGATCAGCACGGAGAGGACGACCGCCGCGCCGAACAATCGCAACCCGGGCCGCTCCTGCACCCGGGCCGACGCCACGAGGGCCGCGACGACCAGGCACACCGCGCTCAGCGGGGCCCACATCCTGGGCATCAGCACGAGCTGGCGGGCAGCCAGTTGCCAGGCCGTCCGCCAGGGCCGGGCGAAAGCCGGGGCAGGGACGGTGCCCGCGACCGGTGCGGGCGAGCAGGCGGTGCCTGCGGCAGGTCCCGGCCGGGACGCGGGCTCCGGCACGGCGCGGACTCCGGCGACGCCTTCGCGCCCGTCGACGGGCGGTCGACCGACGGGGCGTCGCCGCGCGGCGGCCTTCCGACCCGAGCGCGGCTCGTCCGGGAGCCCGGAGAGACGAGCGGTCCCGCCGACGGGCGCGGCAGCGGTCGGCAGGGCCCCCAGCAGGGCGTCGAAGGACGGCACGGACACCGCTTCCTCCTCCGCCTCGGCGCGCACGGCGCATGTGATGTCCTGCCAAACTGCCAATCTTCTGCGGCAGTCGGCGCATGCGTCCAGGTGCCGACCGCGGTGCTGGTCGACGGCTCCGGAGCGTGCCAGACATGCCAGGACGTCGTCCGTGAGGTGATCACTCATAGTTGTCCCGATCCTTCCAGCCGCGTGGCGGCGAGCATGTTGCCCAGCCGCCTTCGCGCGTGGGACATCCGGCTCTTGACGGTCCCCACCGGAATGGCGAGCGCGGTGGCCACCTCCGGGTAGGTCATCTCCTCGAACAGCACCAGTGCGAGTACCTCGCGCAGATGCTCGGGGAGGGCGCGCAGGGCCGCCCGCAGAGCGGTGTGTTCGGACTCCCTCACGATCTGGTCCTCGACGCCGGGCGCGCTGTCCGGCACGTCCCGAGCCTCCGACAGGTCTGCCCACTGCGGCCGTGATCTGCGGAGTTGGTTGTGCGCCTGGCGTCTGGCCACGCCCATCAGCCAGCCCCGCACGGAGGATTCGCCCCGGAACCCCGTCGCCGAGCGCCAGACGGCCAGCCAGGTCTCCTGCAGGATCTCCTCGGAAACGCCCTGGTCCGAGGTGAGTCTGCGGATGAGTCGGAGCATTGCGCCGGCATGCCTCTCGTAGAGGGTCCGCAGGGCGGTCTGGTCGCCGTGGGCGACGGCGGATAGCAGGGCTTCGTCCGAGCACACACCTCGTACGTATCAAGAAAGCCCGGAACGGTTCACCGTCCGTCGCTGCCATCGAGGAATTTTCAGCCGGGCGAGTGGTGTGCGGGCCGTGTGCCACCGGACCGTCTGGTAGTGGGGGCGGGCCCCGCGTCGGCGGACCCGTCGTACGGGGCGCACGGCGGCGTTCCCGGCCCGGGGCCCGGCCCGCAGGACTGCCTGCCGGGACTGCCAGGACTGCCAAGCGGGAGTGAACCTATTGAACGGTGGCGGACGGCCATGGATCGTGAGTACGTAGGTCACAGTCCGTGACCGTCTATTCGGTTTCCGTGAAGGAATCCGAGGGAGCCCCGAGGAGTTCAGCATGGCAATCAAGGCCATCCCGCTGTCGGAGAACGAAACGAATCTGTTCGACCTCGACCTGGAGATCGGCGTGGAGCAGTCCGTCGCCGGCCCCGCCGTCACGAGCGTCTCCTACTGCACGCCCGGCTGCACCAGCGAGGGCGGCGGCTCCGGCTGCAGCCACTGCTGTTGACGGCGTGTGTCCGCGGGTTCGGGCGGCGACGACCCGGGCCCACGGACTGTCGGCGACCCCGCCCGTACGGGAGCGGCCCGGGAGGGCGGGCGCGGGACGGGAGGGCGGGCCCGGCGCGAACAGGCGGGACGGCGAAGCGCGGGACGTGAGCGGGCGGGACAGGAAGAGACAAGAGAGAAGGGGGACTTCGGTGAGGGAGTCGCGGGGGACACCGTTCGAGGCGAAGGGGGTCTTCCTGTACCGTGCGCCGCTGGCGTCGCGAACACCCCCGGCAGATCCCCGGGCACAGGGCGGCGGTCGCCTGCGCGTGCCCGTCACGGGTGGCCCCCGGTCCCTCGACGCCTGCGTCGAACTCCTCACCTCGGTCTCCGCCGACAGCGTGCTGGGCGAGGCCCTCGAACTCGCGTCACCCAGCCTCGGTGCCCTGGTCCGGCGAGTCACCGAGCTCGGTGCCGCCGGTGTCAGGGCAGGCCAGTTGCGGCGGGCCGCACTCGCCGTGCTCCGCTACGACATCAGGATGCGTACCCGGCCCACCCCCTTCGGCCTGTTCGCAGGGGTCGCCCGCGGCCGGTTCGGGCCCACCGCCAAGGCCGAGCGCGGCACGGCACACCGCACCCGCACCCATGCCGACATGCAGTGGCTCACCCGAATCGGTCATCGCCTGGAACGCGATCCGGCCGTCCTGGCCACGCTCACGGTCCAGGCCCACCAGGCCCTCGTTCCGCGCGGTGACCGACTGGTCCTCACCGCCCCTTCCACGCAGGGCGAGCCCCCGGGCGAGGGCGGCGAGGGGCGCTCCACCGTCTCCGTGCGCAGGACCCCGGTGGTCGAACGGGCCGTCGCCGAGGCCGCCGCACCCCTGCCGTACGAGGAGCTGGTCCGCCGCACCACCGAGGCGTTCCCCGGCGCACCCCCCGAACGAGTACGCGGCCTGCTGGCCGAACTCGTGCGACAGGAGATCCTGATCACCGGACTGCGCCCGCCCCTGGACGGCGGCGATCCGCTGCACCACGTCCTCGGTCTGCTCGCCGGGGTCGCCGCACCGTCCGTCGAGACCCTCCGGGTGCGGGACGGGCTGCTGGCCGTGGACGAGCAGCGGCGGGCGTACGACGCCCGGCCCGTGGGCGCCGGACACGAGCAACTGGGCCGGCTGCTGAGCACCGCGCGGTCGGTGGAACCCGACGGCACGCCCCTGCACGTCGACACCCGTCTCGACGCCGAGGTGCGTCTGCCGGACACGGTGCGCGACGAGATCGAGGCGGCCACCGGGGCGATGTGGCGGCTCTCGCGGCCCAAGCTCGGTCTCCTCGCGCTGCGCGACCACCACCGCCGGTTCCTCGATGTGTACGGCGCCGACCGGCTGGTGCCCGTCCTGGAACTCCTGGACCCGTCGACCGGACTCGGCGCGCCCGCCGGCTACGGCTGGCCCAACAGCGAGGCACCGCAGGCATGGTCCGAGGCCCCCCGTACGGCCCGCAGAGATCGAGCCCTGGCGCGGCTCGTGGCAGTCGCGCAGCGGACCGGAGGGCGCGAGGTGGTCCTCGACGACGCGGATCTCGACGAGCTGTGCCACGACACCGCCGACCGCGCCGACGTACCCAACTCCTGCGAGGTGACCGTGCAGGTCGTCGCCCCCTCCGTGGAGGCGCTCGACGAGGGCGAGTTCCTCGTGTTCCTCTCGCCCTCGCCCGGATCGCACCGGGCCGGTTCCACCTTCGCCAGGTTCGCCGACCACGCCCCCGCCTGGCAGGCCGAGTTCGCGGACCTGCACCGGGACAATCCGGTGCACGTCCAGGACGCTGTCGCCGTCGACCTCGCCTTCCGGCCCCGCTCGGGCCGGGCCGCCAACCTCGCACACACCGTCCCGGCCACCGGCCGCCGCATCGGCGTGGGCCTCCCCGACGCGTCCGACACCGAGGAACTGCGCCTCGCCGACATCGGCATCGGCGCCACCCTCGACCGACTGACCGCCGTGCACATGCCCACCGGCCGCGAGATCGTGCCGGTCCTCGGCAACATGGTCAGCGCACCCGCCCAGGCCCCCAACGCAGTCCGGCTGCTGTGGGAGATCGGGCTGGAGGGACAGCGGCTCTGGGAACCCTGGAACTGGGGCCCGTTCGCCGACGCGCCCTTCGTCCCCCGGGTGCGCCGCGGACGCTTCGTCCTTGCCTCCGCGATCTGGCGCCCGGACCGGATCCGGGCACGCGCCCGGGAGCTGCGAGCGAGGGACGACCGCGGACGGGACGCCGACTGGGCGCACGCGGTCGCCGGCTGGCGGGCCGACTGGGACGTGCCGCGTCGGATCCTCACGGTCACAGCCGACCAGCGGCTGCTGCTCGACCTCGACGACGCGTGGCACCGGGAGCTGCTGCTCGACCAGTTGCTGCGCCACGAGGACCTGATCGCCCAGGAGGTCCCCGGCGGGTACGAGGGCTGGCTGGACAGCCCGCTCGCCGGGCACACCTTCGAGGTGGTCGTCCCGATGACCCGCCGGGAGACGGGCCTGCCCCGTCGTCGGCCGTACGCCGGACACCGCAGCCCCGTGCCGTCCGTCCCCGCCGGGCGGCCGGCCTCCGTTCCCTCGTCCGTGTCGCCCGTCTCCGCCGGGCGGCCGGCTTTTGTTCCCTCGTCCGTGTCGTCCGTCGCCGCCGGGCAGCCCGAAGGCGTCGGGCTGCCCGGCGGCGACGTGTCGGGCGCATGCCCGCCGGCCGTGTGCGCTCCCCGCACCCCGAACACCCTGTGTGCCGTTCGCGCTCCCCGCGCCGTGCACGGCCTCGGCGACGAGTGGCTGTACCTCAAATTGCGCGGTTCCGTACGCGCCCAGGACGACCTGCTGCGCGACCGAGTCCCGGAACTTGTCGAGCTGTCCGGGCGGCACGGCGTCGACAGCTGGTTCTTCGTCCGGTACACCGACGACCACGGCCACCACCTGCGGTTGCGGCTGCACGGCGCGCATCCGCGAGAGCTGTGGGGCACGGCCGTCCCGGCGGTCGGCGTGCTGCTCCGGCAGTGGCAAACGGACGGGCTGCTGCGCGGCCACACGCTCGACCAGTACGAGCCGGAGACCGAGCGCTACGGCGGACCGTCGGCCCGGGGAGCGGCGGAGGACGCCTTCCGGTACGACAGCGAGGCCGCCGTCGAACTGCTGCGCGTGGCCAAGGACCCCGGGAACGGCTACGACGTCGACGACCTCGCGGTCATCTCCTGCGCCGCACTGGCCCACGCCTTCGGGACGCCCGCGCCGGGCGGCCCGAGGCACACCGGCGGTCACGGCGACGACGCCGCCGTGACCTGGCTGTCCATGACCGGTGCGCGGCGCGACCTGCCCCCGGCCTTCCGCGCCCGGTCCGCGCGCTGGCGCGGACTGATCGATCCCTACGGCGGCTGGCCCGCCCTCGCCGCCGATCCTGTCGGCATACGCGTCCTCGACGCCCTGCGCCCGCGCGACCTGGCGGTGAGCCGACTCGCCGCATGTGTGCGGTCCGCCGGGGAGACGGCGGAGGGGCGGGTCGTCGGCAGCCTGCTGCACATGGTGTGCAACCGGCTCTTCGGCGGTTCGGGCGCCCGCGAACTGACCGTGCTCGGCATCGCCCGCGGCGCCGTGCAGGACCATGCCAACCGTCGGAGGCACCAGCAGTGAACCCTGCCGCAGTCCACCGCGACGACGCCCCCGGGGCCTCGGCCCCGCGAACGGCCCCCGCGACGGACCCGCCCCGGGCCCGTGCGCCGCACGAGCCCGGGGCCGCCGACCGGCCACCGTCCCCGGATTCGTCGACGGACACGTCTCCCGGTACGGACCGGGCCGTCCGGCTCGTCGCCGAGCGGCTCGCCGATCCGGAGCACATCGCCCGGGTGGCTTCCCGTGACGGCAACCGCGACCCCGTCTACGACGCCGTCATGTGGGGCCCGCTGACCCTCGCCAACGGCCTTCCGGGCACCGCCCTGCTGTACGGCGAACTCGCCCGCACCGACGAGACCCGGAGAGAGGTCGCCCACCGCCACCTCGCGGCAGCCGGGCGCGCCATGGCCACCGCACCCCGCCGCGGTCTGTTCTCCGGACCGGCCGCGCTGCTCGCCGCCGCACAGACCTGCGCGGGGCCCGAGGGGCACTACCACTCGCTGCGCCGCAGACTCGCCGCGTGGCTGGCCGAGGACCAGACCGAGCGGCTGCGGATTTTCCACGCCCGTGCCCTGGCGGGTGGCCGCGGCACCGAATGGGCCGCGTACGACCTGGTCAACGGGGTCTCGGGCACGACCCGACTGCTGCTGGACGCGGCGGCCGATCCGGCCGAGAGCAGCCCCGCGGTCGAGGCCGCGCTGGACGCCTCCCTCCGGCACCTCGTCGGCCTCGCTGCCCCGGTCCGCGTAGACGGTCACCGGGTGCCCGGATGGTGGGTGCCCGGCGGACTCCAGGTCGGCGCCCGGGACCGCGAGGCGTACCCGCGGGGGGACTTCAACCTCGGGCTGGCGCACGGCATCGCCGGACCGCTCGCCGTGCTCAGCGCCGCGTACGAGGCCGGACACGGCACCCCCGGCCTGCGCGACGCCGTCCACCGCATCGCCGACTGGCTGCTGGGCTGGACGCTGCACGACGACGCCGGACCGTACTGGCCCGCCCGGGCCGGCTGGGACGACGAGGTGGCGCCGCACCGCCCGCGAGGATTGTTCACCCGCACCGCCTGGTGCTACGGCACCCCGGGCGTCGCCGCCGCACTCCTGAGGGCGGCTTCCGCCCTGGAGCGACCGGACTGGCGCACCGCCGCCGTCGACGCGCTGCGGGCCGCGCTGCGGCGGGACGAGTCGGCGTGGGCCATCGAGGGGCCCACCGTCTGCCACGGATACGCCGGGCTGCTGCGCATCGTCGCCCGTGCCGCCGAGGCGACCGGAGACCCCGAACTGCGCGCCGGGCGTGTCCGGCTGACGGACAAGGTGCTGAGATTCCTCGACGAGGACGCGCCCTTCGCGTTCCGCCACCTCATGCGCTTCCCGGCCGCCGCCCGCTCGCCGGTGCCCCACCGCGCGGTCGACACCGCGGGCATGCTGGAGGGCGCGGCGGGCGTCGCCCTGGCCCTGCTGCCCGTCTCCCACGAACCCCTCCCGTGGGACCGCACCCTGGGGCTGGCATGACCGGCCGGTCGCCGGAGCGGGACGGGCGGACGGCGCCTCCCGCCTTCGAGGTCACCGACCTCGTCGTGCGCCACGGCGGGGTGACTGCTGTGCGGAACGTGTCGATCAGCTCGCCGCCGGGCCGGGTGACCGCTCTGCTCGGGCCCAACGGGGCCGGGAAGTCGAGCCTGTTGGCAGTCGTGTCGACCGCTGCCCGCCCCGATGCGGGAACCGTGCGCATCTTCGGTCACGACACCCGAGAGGCACCGACGGCCGCCCGTCGCCGACTCGGGCTGGTCTTCCAGGAACGCACCCTGGACAAGGAACTCTCCGTCGAGCGCAACCTGTGGTTCCACGCCCGGTTGTACGGCATGAAGCGGGCGGACGCCCGGGAACGGATCGGCCTGCTGCTGGAACTGTTCGACCTCACCGACCGCCGCCGCCGACCTGTCGAGGAGCTCTCCGGCGGACTCGCCAGACGCGTCGAGATCGCCCGCGCCCTGGTGCACCGGCCCGGACTCGTCATCCTGGACGAGCCGACCAACGGCCTCGACCCGACCGCGCGCGCCACCGTCTGGGACGATCTGCTGCGGCTGCGCGACGAGTTGGGCGTCACCGTCCTGTACGCGACGCACTACATGGACGAGGCGGAGTACGCCGACGAGATCGTCATCCTGCGGCAGGGACGGATCGTCCGGCGGGGCGCCGTCGACCAGCTCAAGGACGGCCTGCACGCGTCCCGCCTCGTGGTGGGCTCCGCGGACGACGAGACCGCCGCCCGGCAACTGCGCGCGGCAGGCTTCGAGCCGTTGATCGAGCCGGGGGGAGTCGCCGTGCACTGCACCGACCCCGAGGCCCGGATCGCGGAGGTGGTGCGGGCGCTGGACGTCCCGGCGCTCACCGTCTCCGTGCGTCATCCGTCCATGAACGACGTCTACCTGGCGGCAGCGGGGCAGCACGATCCGCGTCGGCGGCCGGAGGAGGCGGTCACACCATGACCGCGACCACCGTCCGCGCCCGGCCGCCCGCAGTAGCCGACGACGGCCGGCTGCGCGTGGCGCTGCGGGCCATCGGCGTCATCGCCCATCGTGATCTCCTGCGGCAGGGCAGACGCCCCGGTGTGCTGCTCAGTCAGGGAGCGCAGATCCTCTTCTTCGTCCTGGTCTACGCAGTCGGCTTCGACGGAATGATCGGCTCGGTCGGCTCGGTGCCGTTCAGCGCCTACGTCTTCCCCGGCATCATCGCAATCCAGGTCGTGTCGATCGGCGTCGCCTCCGGCCAGACGTACGCCTGGGACCGCGAGTACGGCGTGCTGCGTGAACTCCTCGTCGCCCCGGTGCCCCGGATCTGCCTGCCCCTGGGCAAGGTCGTCGCCGGGGCCGGAACGGTGACGGCGCAGAGCGCGGTGATGCTCGCGTTCTCGCCGCTGATGGGCGTGGAGCCGACGGTCGGCCGGTTCACCGCGGCGCTCGGCTGCTACGCGCTCGCCGCCACCGTGTTCAGCGTCATCGGCCTCTGTCTGGCCACGGTCATCACCCGCGTGCAGACGCTCCAGGCGACCGTCCAGCTCGCCATGTTCCCGATGCTGTTCCTGTCCGGCTCGGTCTTCCGCCCGCAGGACGTCCCGGTCTGGCTGGGCTGGATCATGCACGTCAACCCCATGACGTACGCCGTCGACCTGGCCCGCCAGACCCTGCTGGACGGCGGTGGCCTGCTGCCGCCCGGGGTGGATCTCGGTGCGCTCGCCGCGATCCTCGTCCTCGCGCTGACGGTGCTGCGACTGCGGAGCGGACGATGAGCGGCGCATCCGGGGCCGAGGACACCGACTGGCCGGAGCTCCCCGCGCACGGCGGGCACCCGGTCGCACCCCCGGAGGAGGAGGGCGAGGCCGCCCGACGGGTGCTGACCGGCGCGCTGCGCTGGATCGAAGCACATCTGGAATGGTTCGCACCGCGACGCTGGGAGGAGTTCCTGCCCCGCCGCCCCTTCCGGCCCGGGCCACTCCTCGAACTCCTGGGACTGATCCGGGTGCTGGACCGGTCGGGCATCGTCCCCGTCACCGCGTCGCTGCCCGGCCGCGCCCTCGACCTCGCCGAACAGGCGGTCGGCGAGCCGGAGTTCGTGCGTGGACTGCACCGCGGCGACGGCTTCTTCCCCTACCACCTCAACCTGACCGCGCTCCTGGAACTGCTCGGCCGCCCGCACCCCGCGCTGCGCGCGGCCTGCCAGGCGCTGCTGGAGGCGGACGCGGGCGGCCACTGCCGGCCGTACAAACCGGTGCTCTCCCGGATCGAGTTGCGCTACTTCGTCGACCGGGGCGGCTTCACCGCCCCCGACCTGCTGCCCGGCATCGGTCCGCTCTACCGGCAGAGCGTCGCGGCCACGGGCGCGGACGTGCTCCAGCTGACCGCGAGCGAGACCTACGCGCTGACCCATGCCCTCTTCTACGCGACGGACTTCGGCCACCGGCGTCTGCTGCCCTGCCGGAGCGGTGCGGTGAGCGAGGTGCGCGAGACCGTACGGGTCCTGCTCGGCGTCCACCTCGCCCGGAGCAGTCTCGACCTCCTGGCGGAACTGCTGCTCTGCGACGAGGCGTTGGACGACGGAGGTGAAGGCGGAAGCGCAGGAGACGGTGCAGGTGCGAGTGCAGGAGAAGGCGGAGGTGCGAGCGGCGGAGAAGGCGAAGGTGCCGGCGCAGGAGCGGACGAAGGGAAAGGCGCAGGAGAAGACGGAAGAGGAAGGACGGGAGAAGGCGGAGACGGGCGCGAGTTCCGGCCGGGAGCGTGGAGACGGGCGGGCTGGCACGCGCTCGCCGCCGCCCAGCGCGTGGACGGCGCCGTGCCCGGCCCGGTCCACCGCACCCGGGTCCTGGGCGGCCTGACGGGCGACAAGGCCACTGCCTACCTCTTCGGCACCTGCTACCACACCACGCTCGCGTCCGCGCTCGCCGCCGCCGCGCGAAGGCCGGACGCCGCGTCGCGGGACGTGCCGCGGCAGGTGTCGGGGCCGGCGGCCGGGAGGCTCCCCGGCCCCGTCGGCTTCCCGCTGCCCCGCGCGCGTCCCGAGGAGGTCCGGCGGTGGGCACGGCGGGCGGCCGACGCGGCCGGGTCGGCCCCGGCCGCAGTGCGCGCGGAACTTGCCGCCTGTCTCGACCCGCTGCTGGTGCTGGCGGTTCAGGCACATGACCCGGAAGTGCTGGCGGAGGTCCTGCGTGCCGCCGAACGCCTCGGCCGCGGGGACGGGGCGACGGTCCGCTCGGCGGCGGCCCTCCTCGCTGCCCGGAGCCACGCCGGGACCGGTTGACCGGCGACGGGCGGTGAGGCACACGCACGGACGCGCTCGTTCCGGCGCGAGCGTGACGGCGAGGGCGAGGGCGAGGGCGAGGGCGACGGTGCGGCGGGGAGTGGGCGACGGCGCGGGAGTGGGGAACACCGGCCCCCGACCTGCGTGTCGGCGGAGCGGTCAGGGTGCGGGCTGCCGGGGCGCGGACGGCCCGGGCAGGGAACAGCCGGGGTGCGGGGTGGCCGGGGCAGGGAACAGCCGGGCGCAGGGCGGCCCGGCAGGAGGTGGCCGAAATGACCCAATCCGACCGACTGTGTGCGTCAACTGATCACTTCTGCTGGTTCCCCGGCGAGGGCATCCCGTGTCGGGCACATTGAGTACATGACCGGTTACGAAGACAGGATCCCCGGATACCTCACCTTCCGGGTTTCCCCGCAGGAGGGCCCCATCGCGGCCTTCGCCGAGCAGGAGGCGTGGCAGGCGCGGGAGCTCTATCCCCACCTGCTGGGGGTCGGGCTGGGGGAGTTCTTCCACGCGAGGGAACATGACGCCGGCGGCTGGGAGTTGTCCGAGTACGGCACCGACACGCCACAGGGCGCCAGGGATTCCCTGGGATCGTATTTCCGCAGGCGCGCCGCGGAGGCCCAGGAGGCCGAAGACGCGCAGGGGCAGAAGGCGTGGATGGCTGCCGCCCTGCGTATGGACCGCGAGGTCGTCGACGATCTCCGGGTCCACGGCGAACGCTTCCGGATCGTGCGCGCCTCGAAGTTCATCCGCATGGGTCGCGGCGGCCCCGAGGGGCCGCGCCCCTCAGACCCCGACCAGGCGGAGGTCGGCGAGGCATATCGGGTGCGGTCCCGGACCAAGGGGTTCGTCGTCGACCCGTACGTCAGCACCGGATTGTCCGACAGCCTGCTGAAACTCGATCTCGTGCAGTTCGTCGGATCTTCCCCCGGCGCACCGGTGGAGGTGCGCGACGACGCGGTGCGGGCGGCCCAGGACTATCCGGGCGGTGTGCTGCTGCCGGCCGTCTTCATGATTTCCGAGCGGGAGGACGGGCAGTGGAAGGCGCACAACCCCGGGGCCTCGGACGCGACGCCGCAGGGAGCCCGCGACAGCTTGGGGTCGTGGCTGCGCGTGATGGCGCCGTTCACGCTGAGGCTCTCGGACGAGAAGCGGGCGGAGTATGCGCGGGCGGCCGACGGACTTGACGAGAAGCGCAAGAACAACCTCGTCGTGGACGGAGTCAGGTACCGCATCACCCGGGTCGAGCGGCTGGTTCGCGTCGGTCCCGACGGGCCGGAGGGGCCGCGGCCCAGTGACTACGACCCGGAGCCCCCGGTGGAGGTCCACACACGGCAGTTGAAGGAACAGGGGCTGTGGAAGGAGCCGAACGACGACGAGCCGGTCGAGTTCGACGAGCGAACCCTTGAACTCAAGGAGCTGTGGGACCAGGAGGAGATCCGTCGCGCGGCGGCCAAGGAGCGCAGGAAGGGCGGCAGCCGCACCTGACGACCTGGCGGGCAGGAGGAGTCGTCCCCCAGGTCGTCAGGGCCCGTGCCGTACTCAGTGATCGGCACCGGGGCTCCACGAAATGCCGTGGCAGCCGGTTCCACCGGCTGCCACGGGCGGAAACAGGAAGCCCACGGCCGGGAGAGGACGCTCGTGCTCAGAACCATCACCGCACCGCGGAGCCGGCACCCGTCCTGCCCGTCCTCCCCGTCGGCACCGATTCCCTGCTGTGCAACTCAAGTACGAGGTGCAGTCGGCCACCGGTCCCGGCGCGACCCGCTGCCTCGGTCACCCACGCGAGCCGGCCTTCGACGGCATCCCCGCGACGTGCTCGAACTGTCGGGCCCGACGTGACTGGCCACTCATCAACCACGGCCGCAACGTCTGGACCCGTTGCCGGTGCAGCAACCAGTGGCTCGAACCCGAGGTCGGCCGCGCCGACGTCGACGCCCTGATCGACAGCCCGGACGTCACGAACTACCCCAGCGTCGAGCAGTGCCTCGTCGCGCTCGGCTTCGACGGCGCCTTCGTCGGCAGCTACCTGAAGTAGGCGAGCAAGGGCGCAAACGCCGAGGAGCGCCACCGACGCCCGCGTCGAATCCGGTCGCCCCTGTGCACAACCCGTTCACCGTGCCGGCTGACGGACAAGCTGCTCGCCCTCAACGAGGATCTCGGAGGCAAGGGGGTCCGTTATACGGTGCCCAATGAATGGGGTGCCGCGCATGTGAACGAAGTGCTGTCCAATGCCTTCCCGGAGGCCCGTGTCGGCGGGCAGCTGAGGGCGTATCACGTGCCCGGCAACGGCATGAGTGGAATGAGTTCATGGCTGTAGTGATCACAATGCTGGAAGGGCTCAGGGGTATCACGCCGCTGAGGGCCGAGGGTGCGGCGGCGCGGTTCTCGGCCCAGGAGTGGACGCCCAGGGGTAAGCGCCGTGACGGCGTGGAGACGTCGTGGCACAAGGACGGCGTCGGGGGCTGGATCCAGACGTTCACCGGCGGGGCGGTCAGCGTCAAGTTCTACGTCTGGATCCGCGATGTCGACGAGTCGGGCTACTTCGACGACGTGGATGCCGTCTACGAGCAGGGGGAGCAGGCGCTGGCCGACTTCCTGCCCGAGATCGAGGAATCTTCTCTCGCCGGTCACCTCGTCGAGGCCGAGCAGACGGCGGCGGACAGGGACGAGTTCATCGCGGTGAAGAAGTGGACCCTCGACGGCCGGATCCTGACCGCCGGTGTGATCCAGCAGGACGCCGATCTTCCGGTGATGGTCGTGGTGGCGCTGGAAGAGCCCGATGTCGCCTGACTCGGCCCGTACGCCAGGGCGCCCGCGTCTCCATCCGGGGCTGGGCGCGCCCGGCTTACGGAGTACGCGGCCCAGGGGTTGCTGCGCACGGCGGTCCGCGCCCGGTTGCCGCTGACCGGGACCAGCGCGGTGCACCGGCTGTTGGAGAGCCGTGCTCAGCTGGGCCGCATACTGGTCGTCCCGTAAGGGCGGCAGGGCCGGTCCGAACGCTCGTCGTTACGGCTGACACGTCGGTGTAGCGCCAACCTCGGCCATACGCCGGTGTGAATCAGGGGGAGTTTGAGTGCTCCCGCGTACCAGCCCCTGGTCAGGGGTGAGGTACCGAAGTACTTCGGGCACCTCACCCCGCAGCACGTGTGGCAAGACCGGCTTTCCCGGCAGCCGTGCTCACGAACCGGCGGCCCCAGGACGTGAGGAGCGTCCGAAGCGGTTCGGTTTCCCCCTGTGGGGCGGGCTGTGGCAGGACGATGCCGGGGACTTTTCGGGGGATTTCGCGTCTGTCCCAGGGAGGTTCCAGGGACTTCCCGCCGCGTGGGCGGGGAAGGCCCTGACAGCGCTGAAAGATAGAAACGCGCTGGTCAGAGCCTATTTCCTCAGCACTCGATGATGTTGACCGCGAGACCTCCGCGCGCCGTCTCCTTGTACTTCACGCTCATGTCCGCGCCCGTCTCCTTCATGGTCTTGATGACCTTGTCGAGGGAGACCTTGTGACTGCCGTCGCCGCGCAGCGCCATCTTCGCCGCGGTGACGGCCTTGACCGCGGCCATGCCGTTGCGCTCGATGCACGGGATCTGGACGAGACCCCCGACCGGGTCGCAGGTGAGACCGAGGTTGTGCTCCATGCCGATCTCGGCGGCGTTTTCGACCTGCTCGGCGCTGCCGCCGAGGACCTCGGCCAGTGCGCCCGCCGCCATGGAGCAGGCGGAGCCGACCTCGCCCTGGCAGCCGACCTCCGCGCCGGAGATGGAGGCGTTCTCCTTGAAGAGCATGCCGATGGCCCCGGCGGCCAGGAGGAAGCGGACCACGCCGTCCTCCTTCTCCGCCTCGGTGGCACCGCCGGCCGCGAAGTTCATGTAGTAGTGCAGCACCGCCGGGATGATGCCCGCGGCGCCGTTGGTCGGCGCGGTCACGACGCGGCCGCCCGCCGCGTTCTCCTCGTTGACCGCCATGGCGTAGAGGGTGATCCACTCCATCGCGTGGGCCTGCGGGTCGCCCTCGGCGCGCAGCTGGCGGGCGGTGGTGGCGGCGCGGCGACGGACCTTGAGCCCGCCGGGCAGGATGCCCTCGCGGGACATGCCGCGCGCGACGCACGCCTGCATGACCCGCCAGATGTCCAGCAACCCGGAGCGGATCTCGTCCTCGGTGCGCCATGCCTTCTCGTTCTCCAGCATCAGCGAGGAGATGGACAGGCCGGTCTCCCGGGAGAGCCGCAGCAGTTCGTCGCCGGTGCGGAAGGGGTGCTTCAGCACAGTGTCGTCGAGGACGATCCGGTCCTCGCCGACCGCGTCCTCGTCGACGACGAAGCCGCCGCCGACCGAGTAGTAGGTCTTCTCCAGCAGCAGGGCGCCGTCGCGGTCGAAGGCGGCGATCGTCATGCCGTTGGCGTGGTAGGGAAGCGCCTTGCGGCGGTGCAGGACCAACTGTTCGTCGGCGTCGAAGTCGATCTCGTGCATGCCGAGCAGGTTGATCCGGCCGGTGGTGCGGATGTGCTCCACCCGGTCGTCGGCGGACTCCACGTCGACGGTGCGGGGCGACTCGCCCTCCAGGCCGAGCAGGACGGCCTTGGGGGTGCCGTGGCCGTGCCCGGTCGCCCCGAGCGAGCCGTACAGCTCCGCGCGTATCGAGGCGGTATGGGCGATCAGGCCCTCGTTCTTCAGCCGACGCGCGAACATACGTGCGGCGCGCATCGGGCCGACCGTATGGGAGCTGGACGGGCCGATGCCGATCGAGAACAGGTCGAAGACCGAGATGGCCACGGGTGACTCCTCAGGGGGTTGGTAGACGCCGTTGTCTGCCGGGTGGTGCGGGGACGGGCCGGTGGGCCGGGCGTGCGGGGGGCAAGGGATGGGGCACCGCACTCACCGACCAGTGTGCGCGATGCCCCGTCCGAAGGATGGCGGACCGTGTCCATTCTGTGCCGGATTGCTCCGGTCTGCTTTCCGGAGAGTGTCGATTTTCTCCCGGATGACCCCGGGTGTTCTCCGGATCGCTGCGGTGCGGACGCGTCCCAGGGGCTGTCGTGCGGACGCGTCCCCGAGGCCGCCGTGTGGACGCGTCCGCAACAGCCGCCGTGCGGACGCGTCCAGGAGACCGCCGTGTGCGCGGTCTCCGCCGGATCAGCCCAGGCCGGGGTAGAGCGGGAACTTCTCGGCCAGGGCGACGACCCGGGCCTTCAGCGCGTCCGCGTCGTAGGACGGCTTGAGCACGGCCGCGATGATCTCCGCGACCTCGGTGAAGTCCTCGGTGCCGAAACCGCGGGTCGCCAGGGCCGGTGTGCCGATCCGCAGGCCCGAGGTGACCATCGGCGGCCGCGGGTCGTTCGGGACGGCGTTCCGGTTGACCGTGATGCCGATCTCGTGCAGCCGGTCCTCGGCCTGCTGGCCGTCCAGCTCGGAGTCGCGCAGGTCGACGAGGACCAGGTGCACGTCCGTGCCGCCGGACAGCACGGAGACGCCTGCCTCGGCGACGTCCGGCTGGACCAGGCGCTCGGCGAGGATGCGGGCGCCGTCCAGGGTGCGCTGCTGGCGCTCCTTGAACTCCTCGGTCGCCGCGACCTTGAACGAGACGGCCTTGGCCGCGATCACGTGCTCCAGCGGACCACCCTGCTGCCCCGGGAAGACCGCCGAGTTGATCTTCTTGGCCAGCTCCTGCGTCGACAGGATGACGCCACCGCGCGGACCGCCCAGGGTCTTGTGCGTGGTGGTCGTGACGACGTGGGCGTGCGGCACCGGGTTCGGGTGCAGGCCCGCCGCCACCAGCCCGGCGAAGTGCGCCATGTCGACCATCAGGTACGCGCCGACCTCGTCCGCGATGCGGCGGAAGGCGGCGAAGTCCAGCTGACGCGGGTACGCGGACCAGCCGGCGACGATCAGCTTCGGCTTGCTCTCCTTGGCCAGGCGCTCGACCTCGGCCATGTCCACGAGCCCGCTGTCGTCGACGTGGTACGGAACCACGTTGTACAGCTTGCCGGAGAAGTTGATCTTCATGCCGTGGGTCAGGTGACCACCGTGGGCCAGGTTCAGGCCCATGATCGTGTCGCCCGGCTTCAGCAGCGCGAACATCGCCGCGGCGTTGGCCTGCGCACCGGAGTGCGGCTGGACGTTCGCGGCCTCGGCGCCGAACAGCGCCTTGATCCGGTCGATGGCGATCTGCTCGACGACGTCGACGTGCTCGCAGCCGCCGTAGTAGCGGCGGCCGGGGTAGCCCTCGGCGTACTTGTTGGTGAGGACGGAGCCCTGGGCCTCCATGACCGCTACCGGAGCGAAGTTCTCCGAGGCGATCATCTCGAGGGTGGACTGCTGTCGGTGGAGCTCGGCGTCGACGGCGGCGGCGACGTCCGGGTCCAGGTCGTGGAGGGATGAGTTGAGAAGCGACATCAGGTGGTCCCTTGGGGTCTTTAGTTGCCGGAGAACTCGGTGTACTCGTCGGCGGAGAGCAGGTCCTCGGGCTCCTCCGCGACACGTACCTTGAACAGCCAGCCGCCCTCGAAGGGAGCGGAGTTCACCAGCGACGGATCGTCCACGACGTCCTGGTTCGCGGCGGTGATCTCGCCCGTCACCGGCGAGTACAGATCGCTCACCGACTTGGTCGACTCCAGCTCGCCACAGGTCTCGCCCGCGGTCACCGTGTCGCCGACGGCGGGGAGCTGCGCGTAGACGACGTCGCCGAGCGCGTTGGCGGCGAACTCGGTGATGCCGATCGTGGCCACGCCGTCCTCGACGGCCGACAGCCACTCGTGCTCCTTGCTGTAACGCAGCTGCTGGGGGTTGCTCATGACCTGAATTCTCCTGTACGTGGGGGAGTGCTGATGAACGGTGGTCTTACGGTGTGAGACGAGACTGCGTCACTTTTGCGGCGTACGGATGTCGATCTCCGGCTCCGGCGCGGCCTGCGGGGCCCGTGGGTGCCGTCGTCACTTCCGACGCCCGTGGCGCGGATGTCGCTGTGACGCTTGTGAAGACGTCACTTCCGACGCTTGTAGAACGGCAGGGACACGACCTCGAGCGGCTCGTGGTTGCCCCGGATGTCCACGCCGACGCCCTCGGTGCCGGGGGCGGCGTACGCGGCGTCCACGTACGCGATCGCGATCGGCTTGCCCAGGGTGGGGGACGGGGCGCCCGAGGTGACCTCGCCGACGACCTCGCCCCCGGCCACCACGGAGTAGCCGGCCCGCGGGACCCGGCGGCCCTCGGCGATCAGCCCGACCAGCTTGCGGGGCGGGGCGGTCTCGGCGCGCTCGGCGGCGGCCACCAGCGCCTCGCGGCCGACGAAGCCGCCGTCCTTCTCGAACTTCACGACCCGGCCGAACCCGGCGTCGAACGGGGTCAGCTCGGTGGTCAGCTCGTGGCCGTAGAGGGGCATGCCCGCCTCCAGGCGCAGCGTGTCCCGGCACGAGAGGCCGCACGGGACCAGGCCGTGCCCGGCGCCCGCCTCGGTGAGGGCCTTCCACAGCCGCTCGGCGTGCTCGGGGGCGACGAACAGCTCGAAGCCGTCCTCGCCGGTGTAGCCGGTCCGGGCGATCAGCGCGGGGATCCCGGCGACCGTGCCCGGCAGACCGGCGTAGTACTTCAGACCGTCCAGGTCGGCGTCGGTGACCGAGGCGAGGATGGCGGGGGACTCGGGGCCCTGGACGGCGAGCAGCGCGTACGCGTCGCGGTCGTCGCGCACCTCGGCGTCGAAACCCTCGGCCCGGGCGGTCAGCGCGTCCAGCACGATCTGGGCGTTGCCCGCGTTGGCGACGACCATGTACTCGGGGGCCTCGGCCTCTCCCAGCCGGTAGACGATCAGGTCGTCCAGGATGCCGCCGTCCTCGGCGCAGATCATCGTGTAGCGGGCGCGGCCGGCGGCGACGGTGCCGATGTTGCCGACCAGGGCGTAGTCGAGGAAGTCCGCGGCCTGCGGGCCGGTGACGGTGATCTCGCCCATGTGGGACAGGTCGAAGAGACCGGCCCGGGTACGGACCGCCTGGTGCTCCTCGCGCTCGCTGCCGTACCGCAGCGGCATGTCCCAGCCCGCGAAGTCGGTCATGGTCGCGCCCAGCGAACGGTGCAGGGCATCGAGTGCGGTCTGGCGGGGTGCGGTGCTCATGAATGTGGCTCCCGGGGCATGACGACGAGGACGAACCCTCCCCATCTGTCATCGGAACCTGAGAGGTTCGCCGAGAGCCCCCGAAGGGTTCGGCTTGCACCTTGGGTGGAGCCGCGAAGCGGCCCGCTTTTCAGATCTGCCTCATCCGCGCGGTACGGGGCCTGAGAGATTCAAGGGAGGAACTTGCTCCTTCGGCGCCCGGCACATGCAGTGACCGGAACTCTCCCGCGCGGATTCAAACGGCCGTTATGCAGTTGGCCGGGTCATCATCGCACGCATCGCGCCGGAGCGGGGCGTCGGTCCCGGACGGAAATCGGCAGGTGGTCCCTTACCGGATCCGGCGGCGTGGACGGTTGTGCCGCATTACCTTTTCTTTACACTTCGATGCATGGGTGGACACCCGGCAGGGGGAGCGCGATGACGTTACGGCGGTATGCGGCGAGCCCGGGGCCCGTTGGCGCGATGCCCGCACAGCCGGGGGGACCGGCCGCGGAATCGTTCGACCGGCCCCCGCCCGTCGTGCGCGACCTGCGGCGGGGCGGCGGGCGGGAGCCGCACTCCCTGCGCTTCGCCGTGGGCGACGTGGTGGTGGTCTCCGGCCTCCCCGGCAGCGGCAAGTCGACACTGATCCGGCGGGTGGCCACGGTCCGCGCCGTCGACTCCCAGGACACCCGGGACCGCTGGGCGCGGCTGATGCCCCGCCCGCTGCCCTACGCCCTCTACCGCCCGCTCGTCCGCCTCGCCCACTACGCGGGGCTGTGGAAGTGCCTGTGCTCCGGCGAGTCCGTCGTCGTCCACGACTGCGGAACCCAGGCATGGGTACGCAGTTGGCTGGCCCGCCACGCGCGGCGACGGGGCCGGGCCCTCCATCTGCTCCTGCTGGACGTCACGCCGCAGACCGCGCGGGAGGGGCAGCGGGAACGCGGCCGGGGCGTCTCCGGGTACGCGTTCGCCCGGCACCGCAGGGCCGTCGGCAGGCTGCTGCGGGACGCCGGGGACGGACTGCCGCCGCCCGGCTGCGCCTCGGTGGTGCTGCTGGACCGGGAGGCGGCCGGGCTGTTGCGCCGGATCGCCTTCGCGCAGGTTCCGCCAGGCCCCGGAGGTCCGCCCGGGACGGACGCCCCGTCCCCGCCCCCGACGGGCGGCGGCGTCGCGGTGTCCGGCGACTGCTCCGCCGCCCGCCGTGGACGAGGTCGCTAACCTTCTGCCAACAGGCTCGGACGAGAAGGGAAAGCAGTGGACGTTCCGGCACAGGTCCAGCCCCATCCGCAGCACGGATGGCCGGCCAACGAGCTCGAAGAGGTGCTGATGGCCTCGGTGGGTGTGGCGGAGGCCGGCGGGCGCCTCGTCGAGGTACTCGGACGCAGTCAGGTCTGGGTGCCCCTGCCGAACGGCGGTGGTCCCGAATCAACCGACCTCGACCTGCCGACGCTGGAGATCGACGGCGCCGCGTTCGTCCCCGTGTACAGCTCCGAGCAGCAGTTCCTCAGCTGTGTCGGCGACCGGATGTCCTTCGCCGTCGCACCCGCCCGCGACTTCGCCCGCGGCCTGCCCCCGCAGCTCGGCATCGCCGTGAACCCCGGCGGCGCGGTCGGGATGCCGCTGCCGCCGCCCGCCGTGGCCGAGCTCTGCCGCGCCGGGCGCACCCCGCTCGACGGGCCCGCGAGCGGCGGCCGGGTCCGCCTGTACGAACCGGACTGGCAGGAGGAACCCATCGACTTCCTCTCCGCCGCGGCCGGTGAGTTCGAGGAGAGCGGCGTCGTGATCACCGCCCGCCGGGCGCTGGCCAGCGTCGAGGGCGCCGAGCCCGCCCTCTTCGTCGGCGTCGAGCTGTCCGACCGGGACGGCACCGTCCAGAGCGCCCCGATGGACGCGCTGGGCCGGGCACTGGGCCGCGTGGCGGTGCCCTGGCCGGTCAATCTGGTCCTGCTCGACGTGGCCCAGGATCCGGTCGGCGACTGGATGCGGGAGAAGCTCCGCCCGTTCTACCGGCGCGGGGAGCGGTAGCCGGGCCCGGAACGGTGGCACGGGCACGGGCGCGCGGACCGTGCCGCGGGCGGCCGGGGCGGGGCACCGTACCGGCCCGAGGCGTCAAGTCGGTGTCAGCACCGGCACCTAAGCTGGTTTGATGGCGGGTGCCACGGCATCCGCCGCACCCGTGTGCCCCGGGAGCGGCGCGCCGGCACAGTGGAACGAGGAGGGGCGGGACCAGGTGAGAGCGTCAGGCACCGCGGCGGCCGGACAGGTCGAGCACATGCTGCGCCAGGTGACGCCCGGACGCTACGACGCGTACGAGGCGCTGCTCCAGGCCCTCGCGGACGGCCGCATCTGGATGCTCCTCTGGCACGGCCGGGCCGGTTCGCCCGATGCCCAGTACGGGAACATGGAGATCGACGGCCTCGGCTACGCCCCCTGCGTGACCTCCGCCCAGGAGCTCTCGGCCAGCGGCTGGAACCGGTCCCACGAAGTGGTCACCGGCCGTGACATCGCCCGCGCCCTGTTCCCCGACCGCTGGGGGATCTGGATCAACCCGCACGCTCCGGGCGGTGGGGTCGGCATCCCCTGGCTGGACCTGCGCCGGATCGCCACCGGCCTCGACCGGATGCCCGCCGGTCCGCTCCGCCTCACCGAGCCGGCCATCGAGATTCCGCAGTTCTACGCGCTGCTGGCGCAGAACGCCCATCGCACCCCCGCGATCCGTTCGCTGCGCCGCGTCTGGGTGCAGCCCGCCCTCGGCACGGCGTACCTCGCCATCGGCCTCGATCTGTACGACACCAGCCGGCCCTCCGTCGACGCGGTGCGCGCGATGATGCGGCAGTCGGTCGGGGCGGTCCCGGAGGGGCTGCCCGTCTCCACCGTCGCGATGTCCGACGAGTACGACCCCGTCGCGATGTGGCTGCGCGCCAACTCCCGCCCGTTCTACGACCGCGAGGCCCACGCCCCGGCGCCCGGGTACGGCTACCCGCCGTCCCCCGGCGCGTACTGAGCCCGCCGGGACGCGCCCCGGGCCTGCGGGACCCCCCGTCCTGCGGGACACGCCCCGGTTTCTTCGGCCGGCCCTTACGGCTGCCACAAGGCCCCTTGCCCGGCGGGACGTTGCGCCGGTCGCGGCACCCGGAACGCGATCACGGGTCGATGATGCCCGGATCGGGTGCCACACGGCCCGCATGTCGGGTATCTCCGTGCTGGTGCCGTTGGGCGATGAAAGCGAAACATATGTGGTTCGGCGTCCTGTTGAACCTCAAGTGACCTGTGTTCGACGGGCGTTCACGCGCGTCCGGATAACGGAACACACCGGACCGCATCACGGTTAGGCATCCATTCGCCTGTCGGTATGGCTACGTCGCGCGCCCGCAATGAAGACTCCCGCAGCAAGGGCGTCTTGCCGCCTCCGCGTACGACTGACTGATCCGCGCCGCCACAGCGGCCAGTTCGGCCCGGCCACCGCCGGTTGAGAGGGGTCCTTGCCACGATGACGGCACCACTGCACGAGCCGACCACGGAAGCGGATCCGCAGACGACCGGTGGTCCCGCGGCCGACTCCGGGGCGAAGAAGGTCGAGGGCCGGTCCCTCAAGCAGATCGCCTGGAACCGCCTCAAGCAGGACAAGGTCGCTCTGACGGGTGGCATCGTTGTCCTCGTCCTGATCGCGGTGGCGATCTTCGCGCCGCTGATCGTCGGCCTGCTGGGGCACCCGCCCAACGACTTCCACCAGGACAAGCTCGATCCGCTGACCAACCTGCCCACGGGGTCGCTGGGCGGCATGAGCAGCGACTTCCTCTTCGGCGTCGAGCCCAACAAGGGCCGGGATGTCTTCAGCCGGATCGTCTACGGGGCCCGGATCTCGCTGCTGGTGGCCTTCCTGGCCGCAGTGGTCGCCGTGGCCCTCGGCACCCTCTTCGGGATCGTCGCCGGCTACTTCGGCGGCTGGATCGACGCGGTGATCAGCCGGGTGATGGACGTGCTGCTCTCCTTCCCGCAGCTGCTCTTCATCATCTCCCTGGTCTCGGTCCTGCCCGACGACCTGCTGGGCCTCACCGGCAGCGGGGTGCGGATCGCCGTACTCGTCGCCGTCATCGGCTTCTTCGGCTGGCCCTATGTGGGACGCATCGTCCGGGGCCAGACGCTGTCGCTGCGCGAACGCGAGTACGTGGAGGCCGCGCGGAGCCTCGGCGGCGGGCGCGGACACATCCTCTTCCGCGAACTGCTGCCGAACCTCGTGGCGCCGATCACCGTCTACGCGACGCTCATGATCCCCACCAACATCCTCACCGAAGCGGCGCTGAGCTTCCTCGGCGCCGGTGTCCGGCCGCCGACGGCTTCCTGGGGCGGCATGCTGCGGGACGCCCTGGAGACGTACGAGCACGACCCGATGTTCATGGTCTTCCCCGGTGTGACGATCTTCATCACGGTACTGGCCTTCAACCTCTTCGGGGACGGGCTGCGCGACGCCCTGGACCCCAAGGGGACCCGATAGCCCACGACTTGCCCCTGCCGCACTGTCAGGTGGCTCTTCCCATGGTTCTCCGGCAAGCAACGGCCTGGGACCTCGATCTCGGAGGTTGCGAGAAAATGTCCACAGTTTCCACGAAACGACGGCTCACCGCTGGTGCGGCCCTCGTGGTCGCGGCGCTGATGACCACCACGGCGTGCGGCGGCGACGGCGACAGCGGCGACAGCAAGGCGAAGGCCGCCGGCTACAACGCGGCGTTCAACAAGATCGCCAACCCGTCCGCCAAAAAGGGCGGAACGCTGAAGATGGTCGGCAAGCAGGACCTGGACTCCGCCGACCCGCAGCGTGCCTACTACGGCATGGCGTGGGACTTCATGCGCTTCTACACCCGCCAGCTGGTCACGTACGACACCAAGCCGGGCGTCGCCTCCACCAAGCTGGTCGGCGACCTCGCCACCGGTCCCGGCGTGATCACGGACGGCGGCAAGACGTACACCTACAAGCTGCGCGAGGGGCTCACCTGGGAGGACGGCTCCAAGCTGACCTCCAAGGACGTCAAGTACGGCATCGAGCGCGTCTGGGCGACGGACACCATCACCGGTGGCCCGCAGTACCTGAAGCAGACGCTGGACCCGAAGGGCGAGTACAAGGGCCCGTACAAGGACTCGTCCCCGGACAAGCTCGGCCTGAAGGCGATCGAGACGCCCGACGACAACACCATCATCTTCAAGCTGCCCAAGCCCAACGGTGACTTCGAGCAGTTCCTCGCCATGCCGTCCGGCTCGCCGGTGAAGGCGTCGGAGGACACCAAGGCCAAGTACACCCAGCGGCCGTTCTCCTCGGGCCCGTACAAGTTCGAGTCGTACAAGCCGAACAAGAGCATCGTCCTGGTCCGCAACGACAAGTGGCAGAAGTCCTCGGACCCGGTCCGCGCCGCGCTCCCGGACAAGATCACCGTGACGATCTCCGCCAACCTGGAGGAGAACGACAAGAAGCTGATGGAGGGCGACTACGACGTCGACCTCAACGGCACCGGCATGACCCAGTCCGGCCGGGTCACCGCCATCCAGAAGCACAAGGACAGCGTCGACAACATGCAGACGTCCTTCGTCCGCTACGTCGCGCTCGTCCACACCGCGAAGCCGCTCGACGACGTGCACTGCCGCAAGGCGGTCTTCTACGCCACGGACTTCGCCGCCCTGCAGCAGACCCGCGGTGGCGAGATCGCCGGTGGCGGGATCGCCAACAGCACCCTCCCGGCCTCCATCAAGGGTCACAGCGACTACGACCCGTACGGCGTCCTCGCCCGCAAGGGCAAGCCGGACGTGGCCAAGGCCAAGGAGGAGCTGAAGCAGTGCGGTCACCCGGACGGCTTCTCCACCAAGCTCACCGCCCGCAACAACAACCCGGGTGAGGTCGACACCGCCGAGGCGCTCCAGGCGCAGCTCGGCAAGGTCGGCATCAAGATCTCGGTCGACGCGATCAACGGTACCGAGGTGGCCAGCATCACCGGTTCGCCCTCCGTCGTGAAGCAGCGCGGCTACGGCATGACGATGAGCGGCTGGGGCCCGGACTTCCCGTCCGGCCAGGGCTACGGACAGCCGCTGTGGGACAGCCGGTTCCTCTCGGAGACCGGTAACTACAACGAGTCGCAGCTCAAGGACCCGAAGATCGACAAGCTCTTCGACGACGCGATCGCGCAGACCGACCCGGAGAAGGCCGGCGCGATCTACCAGCAGCTCGACAAGCTGATCCTCGACCAGGCCGACTGGCTGCCGTTCATCTACGAGAAGAACATCACCTGGCGCGGCAACCGGCTCACGAACGTCTACATGTCCGACGCCTACAACGGCCGTTACGACTACGTCTCGCTCGGCGTCGTCAAGTAGTCGCTGTAGTCAACAGCACCCGCAGTCGACCCCGTCGACTGCCAAACCGCCGCCGAAACCCGCCAGTCCGAAGGGCAGGTGATGGCCGGGGCGGTGGCCGGGAGCCCCACGAGGGATTCCGGCCACCGCCGGGCCGCGCACAGTGCTTGCTTATCTCATCCGGCGCCTGTTCGCCGTAGTCATCATGGTGCTCGTCGTACTGCTCGCGACCTTCACCATCTTCTTCATGCTGCCCAAGTGGGCGGGTCAGGACGTCGCAGTCCTCTTCGCCGGCAAGGCATCCGGTGCCGAGCAGCTCGCGGGCATCCGGATCAAGCTGGGGCTCGACGAGCCCCTTCTCGTCCAGTTCTGGGACTTCGTCAAGGGCATCCCGATGGGACGCGACTACGCGAACGGTGACGACATCACCCACTGCGCCGCGCCCTGCTTCGGTTACTCCTTCCGCACCGAGGTGCCGGTCTGGACCACCCTCAAGGACGCCCTGCCGGTCACCGGCGCGCTCGCCGCCGGCGCCTGCGTGCTGTGGCTCATCGGCGGTGTCGCCACCGGTGTCGTGTCCGCGCTGAAGCGCGGCACCATCTGGGACCGGGCCGCGATGACCACCGCCCTCGGCGGCGTCTCCCTGCCGATCTTCTTCACCGGCATGGTCGCGATGGGCCTCTTCGTGCACACCCTCGGCTGGGTGCACATCGCCGACAACCTCTCGACGGACGACGGCATCGGCGTCTGGTTCCAGACCCTGGTCCTGCCGTGGATCGTGCTCGCCTTCCTGAACGCCGCCATGTACGCCCGCCTCACCAGAGCCACCATGCTCGACGTGCTCGGCGAGGACTACATCCGCACCGCGCGCGCCAAGGGCCTGGGCGAGGGCACCGTCATCACCCGGCACGCGCTGCGTTCCGCGATGACGCCGATCCTCACCGTCTTCGGCCTGGACATCGGCGTGCTCCTCGGGGGCGCCGTCCTCACCGAGTCCACGTTCAACCTGCCCGGTCTCGGGCTCGCGGCCGTCCAGGCCATCAGCGACAAGGACCTGCCCGTGATCCTCGGCGTCACGCTGTTCGCGGCGCTCGCGATCGCCCTCGCCAACCTCGTCGTCGACATTCTGTACGCCGTCATCGACCCGCGAGTGAGGCTGGGATGACCGAACTGCACAAGAGCGGTGCCGCGCTGGGCGAGCCCACCGACCACTCGCCCGCCCCCACCGCGTTCCTGGACGTGCGCGACCTCAAGGTGCACTTCCCGACCGACGACGGTCTGGTCAAGTCCGTGGACGGGCTCAGCTTCACGCTGGAGAAGGGCAAGACCCTCGGCATCGTGGGCGAGTCCGGCTCGGGCAAGTCCGTCACCTCCCTCGGGATCATGGGCCTGCACACCGCCGGCCAGTACGGCAAGCGCAAGGCCCGGCTCTCCGGCGAGATCTGGCTGGACGGCAAGGAACTGCTGTCCGCCGACCCCGACGAGGTGCGCAGACTGCGCGGCCGCGACATGGCGATGATCTTCCAGGACCCGCTGTCCGCGCTGCACCCGTACTACACGATCGGCAAGCAGATCGTGGAGGCGTACCGCGTCCACCACGACGTGGACAAGAAGACCGCCCGCAAGCGTGCTGTCGAGATGCTCGACCGGGTCGGCATCCCGCAGCCCGACAAGCGCGTCGACAGCTACCCGCACGAGTTCTCCGGCGGGATGCGCCAGCGCGCGATGATCGCGATGTCGCTGGTCAACAACCCCGAGCTGCTGATCGCCGACGAGCCGACGACCGCACTGGACGTCACCGTCCAGGCGCAGATCCTCGACCTGATCCGCGACCTGCAGAAGGAGTTCGGCTCCGCCGTCATCATCATCACCCACGACCTGGGCGTGGTGGCCGAGCTCGCCGACGACCTGCTGGTGATGTACGGCGGGCGCTGCGTCGAGCGCGGACCGGCCGAGAAGGTGTTCTACGAACCCCGCCACCCCTACACCTGGGGTCTGCTGGGCTCGATGCCGCGCCTCGACCGCGACCAGACCGACCGGCTCATCCCGGTCAAGGGCTCCCCGCCGTCGCTCATCAACATCCCGTCCGGCTGCGCCTTCAACCCGCGCTGCCCGTACGCGGACGTGCCCAAGGACGACGTCACCCGCACCGTACGGCCCGAGCTCCAGGAGGTCGGCAGCCGGCACTGGGCGGCCTGCCACATGTCGCAGGAGCAGCGGGAGCGTATCTGGACCGAAGAGATTGCGCCCAAGCTGTGAGCGAGGAAAAGGCAGTGACGAGCCAGGACAAGGGTGTGGACGTTCCCGGGCAGCGGGCCGCCGGGGACGCGGCATCGGCGGGCGGGGACACCTCCTCCCGCGAGGTGCTGCTGAGGGCGACCGGGCTGCAGAAGCACTTCCCCATCAAGAAGGGGATGCTCCAGCGCACCGTGGGCGCCGTGAAGGCGGTCGACGGGATCGACTTCGAGGTGCACTCGGGCGAGACCCTCGGCGTCGTCGGGGAGTCCGGCTGCGGCAAGTCGACGATGGGCCGGCTGATCACCCGACTCCTCGAACCCACCGCGGGGAAGATCGAGTTCGAGGGACAGGACATCACGCACCTCGGCGTCGGGGCGATGCGCCCGATGCGCCGGGACATGCAGATGATCTTCCAGGACCCGTACTCCTCGCTGAACCCGCGGCACACGATCGGCACGATCGTGGGCGCCCCCTTCAAACTCCAGGGCGTCACGCCCGAGGGCGGCGTCAAGAAGGAGGTGCAGCGGCTGCTGGAGGTGGTGGGCCTCAACCCCGAGCACTACAACCGCTACCCGCACGAGTTCTCCGGCGGCCAGCGCCAGCGCATCGGGATCGCCCGCGCGCTCGCGCTCAAGCCCAAGCTCGTCGTGGCGGACGAGCCGGTGTCGGCGCTGGACGTCTCCATCCAGGCGCAGGTGGTGAACCTGCTCGACGACCTCCAGACCGAGCTGGGCCTCACCTACGTGATCATCGCCCACGACCTGTCGGTCGTCCGGCACGTCTCGGACCGGATCGCGGTGATGTACCTCGGCAAGATCGTGGAGCTCGCCGACCGCGAGGCGCTCTACAAGGCGCCGATGCACCCGTACACCAAGGCGCTGCTCTCGGCCGTCCCGATCCCGGACCCGAAGCGCCGGTCGGCCAAGAGCGAGCGCATCCTGCTGAAGGGCGACGTGCCGTCGCCGATCTCGCCGCCCAGCGGCTGCCGCTTCCACACCCGGTGCTGGAAGGCGACGGAGACCTGCAAGACGCAGGAACCGCCGCTGGTGGCGCTGCGGACCGGGCACCAGGTGGCCTGCCACCACCCGGAGAACGCGGCGGACCAGGTGCCGGGGGAGACGGTGACGGCGGCGGCGCGCGAGGCGATCGAGATCGTCTCGGTGGAGAAGCCGGGAGCCGACGAGGCATCGGCATCGGCCACGGACGAAGGCGCCGCGCCCGAGACCCCGGCGCCCGAGGCCCCGGCGTCCGAGGCCCCGGCGTCCGATGCCCCTTCGTCCGGGACGACGTCGTCCGATACGCCGGAGGTCGGTCCGAAGGAGTAGTACCGGCACAATTGCCCGGTGCTCAACGAACTGTTCACGCCCTCCGTCCAGCACGCGCTCGACATCGCCGGGATCTTCGTCTTCGCGATCTCCGGCGCACTGCTCGCCGTACGCAAGAACTTCGATGTCTTCGGCATCGCGGTTCTCGCCGAGGTGACCGCGCTGGGCGGGGGGCTGCTCCGTGACATCGTCATCGGGGCGGTCCCGCCCGCGGCGTTCACGGACCTCGGCTACTTCACCACCCCGCTGCTCGCCGCCGCCCTGGTCTTCTTCCTGCACCCGCACGTCGAGCGGATCCAGGTGGGCGTCAACGTCTTCGACGCGGCCGGCCTCGGGCTGTTCTGCGTCACGGGCACGGTCAAGGCGTACGGCTACGGCCTCGGCCTCACCGCGTCGGCCGCGCTCGGGCTGGCGACCGCGGTCGGCGGCGGCGTGCTGCGCGACGTCCTGGCCAACGAGGTGCCGTCGCTGCTGCGCTGGGACCGCGACCTGTACGCGGTGCCCGCGATCGTCGGCGCCGCCATGATCGTGCTGTGCATCCGCTTCGACGTGCTCAACGCCCTCACCAGCGGCGCCGCGGTGATCGTGACGTTCGTGCTGCGGCTGCTCGCGATGCGCTACCACTGGCGGGCCCCGCGCGCCTACAACCGGCGGTCGTCGACGGCCGAGGAGGGGTCCGCGGCCACCTGAGAGCGGCCCCGGCGACGGCGGGACGGGCCGGGAGTGGCGAGGCCGGGTGCGAGGTCGCCCGGTTCCCGGCCGACCAAAAAAGCTACCGCTCAGTAATACTGTCGGTGTACCGTGCATCGCATGGCACAGGCAGCTGAGGCAGCGCTCACCGCGCAGGCAATCATCGGGGACAGCGAGTTCGACCGCGACACCGCCGTCGTCCTCCGCGAGGAAGGCGTCTACGACGCCGAACTCTCCGCAGGATGGACGATCATGCGCGCGGTCAACGGCGGCTATCTGCTGGCCATGCTCGGCCGCGCGCTCGGCGAGGCCCTGCCCCATCCGGACCCCTTCTCGATCTCCGCGCACTACCTCACGGCGTCCGTGCCCGGACCCGCGGTGATCCGTACCCGCACCGTCCGCACCGGGCGCACGCTCTCGACCGGGCAGGCGTCCCTCTACCAGTTCGCGGACGACGGCACCGAGATCGAGCGCATCCGCGTCCTCGCCACCTACGGGGACCTGGACTCCCTCACCGACGATGTCCGCACCTCGGCGAAACCGCCGGCCATCCCGCCGGCCATGCACTGCCTCGGCACGGGCGACGGCCCGACCCCCATCGCCGGCGGCTCCGCCATCACCGAACGGCTCGACATCAAGCTCGACCCGGAAACGGTGGGCTGGGCCGTGGGTGCTCCGTCCGGCAAGGGGGAGATGCGCGGCTGGTTCGGTCTCGCGGACGGCCGCGACCCCGACCCGCTCTCGCTGCTGCTCACCGTCGACGCCCTGCCGCCCACCTCGTTCGAGCTGGGCTTCCGGGGGTGGACGCCGACCGTGGAGCTCACCACGCACATCCGCTGCCGCCCCGCCCCGGGCCCGCTGCGCGTCTCCCTGACCACCCGCAACTTCGCGGGCGGCTTCCTGGAGGAGGACGCGGAGGTCTGGGACAGCGCCGACCGGCTGGTGGCCCAGTCCCGCCAGTTCGCCCGGGCGCCGCGCTCCTGACGCGTGGTCCGCCCCGCCCTCGCCCTCGATGGGTGAGGGCGGTCGGGCGCGGGTGCGACCGTCACCGGGTTCGTGCCCGCCGTGAGGTGCGGGCCACATCCCGCTCGTGTCACATCTGCCCGGCGGCTTCCGTCAGAGAGGTGTCATCGCCCGTCACGGCAAGGAGGACACCATGGAAGCGCGCCTGAAGCTCTTCACCAACCCGGTCGCCACCGGATTCCTGAAGCACCTCGTCTCCGCGGGCACATCGGTCGCGGACGCGGCACTCCCGGCCTCGACGCGGGAGCTGGTGCTGCTCCGCGCCAGTCAGATCAACGGCTGCGGCTTCTGCGTCGACATGCACAGCAAGGACGCCGTGCACGCCGGGGAGGCATGGGAGCGCCTCAACCTGGTCGCCGTCTGGCGCGAGGCCACGGTGTTCACGGACGCCGAGCGTGCCGCGCTGGAGCTCGCGGAGCAGGGCACCCGCATCGCCGACGCGGCCGGGGGGGTCAGCGACGAGGTCTGGGCCGACGCCGCCGAGCACTACGACGAGGACCAGCTCGCCGCGCTGGTCGCGTTCATCGCCCTGATCAACGCCTTCAACCGTCTGAACGTCATCACGCAGCAGCCCGCCGGCGGCTACCGGCCCGGCCTGCTCGGATAGCGAGGGGGTGCGGCCGGGGCCGGCAGTGGTCCCGGCACCGGCACCTGAAGGTCGTGGGGCCCGCCGGACGTCCGTCGTCCGGGACGGAGGGTGCGGTGTCGTGGGCGTCCGGGCCGGAGGTGCGGTCACGGGCGTCCGGGGCCGCCCGTGCCGTCCGTGTCGTCCAGCCAGTGGAGCCTGCCGAGCGTGATCAGCCTCAGCCGTCGGCGGGCCATCGCGAACACCTGCCGTTCGCCCTCCGGCCCCGCCTCCAGGAGTGCCGAGGTGGTGATCACCATGTGGTCGACGTAGAAGCCGCCCAGCATCAACAGGTCTTCCTCGCCCCAGCCCCGCGACTGCGGCTCCGCGGCGAGGGCGACCGCCACCTCGCGGCCGAACTGCCGCAGTTGGGCGGCGATGGCCTCCCGGACCGGTGCCACGCCGCCGTGCTGTTCGCGGGCGATGAAGCGGAAGTGGGCCGGCTGCTCGCGCACATGACGAGCTATCAGTTCAACGCTGCGTTCGAGCCGTTCGGAGCTGTCACCGGTGTCGTCGAGGACCGCGCCGATCATCCCGTGCAGACTTTCCAGCGCCTCCTCGACGAGTGCCACGCCGAGGGCGGCCGTGTCGTCGAAGTGCCGGTAGAAGGCGGTGGGGGTGACACCCGCGGCCCGGGTCACCTCGCGCAGCCCCAGGCTGCTGAGGCTCTGATGCTCCAGCAGTCCGAGCGCGGCGTCCAGCAGCCCCTGGCGGGTCCTCAGCTTCTGGGTCCGGCGGACGCCGTCGGTGTGACTCATGCCATTCAGTAAACAACTGTTCTCCTGAGTGGGGAAGGACGATGCGGGTCTAGACTGAGGAGTCAGTGAACAGTCGTAATCTCAAAGGCTCGTGAAGGGCCCGCAGAAAGGCTGAACATGATCGCCCTGGTCGCCGCCCTGCTCCTGCTCGGACTCGTGCTCGGAGCCGTGGTCCAGATTCCGCTTCCGCTGAGCTTCGCGCTCGCCGCCGTGATCGGCTGTTGGCTGCTGATCTTCGCCGTGCGGGAACGGGCCTGCGGCAGGCGAAGGCCCCGATGACCGCCGGTCCGGCCCCGGCGCGGCGGCCGAACCGCTCCCGACCACGCACAGGAACGAAGGAGCTCATGCCATGACCCTCACCACGCTCCTGCGATGCCCCGCCGCGGAGACCGGCGACGGTGCCGCCGACGAACCCGCCACCCGCAGCGACACCCACGGCGACACCGGACCCGGTGCCGGTGCGGAATCCGGGGTCGCAGCCGGGCCCCGGTCCGGTGGGCGCGGCAGCAGCGATGCCCGCGGAAGCCGCGAACGGGACGCCGACGCACTTGCCGTCGCCTCCTTCGTGCTCGGGCTCGTCGGCCTGCTGGTGATGAACATCCTGCTCGGTCCGGCCGCGATCGTCATGGCGGCCCTCGCGCTCGGCCGCTCCACCACGCGCCGCGGCCGTGCCCTGCTCGGGCTCGTGCTCGGCATCGCCGACCTCGTCGTGCTGGCCGTGCTGTTCACCGCCTCCGGCACCGTCTCCTGGAACTTCGCCGGCTGACGGGTGGGTCGTCCGGGGCGCCGGTTCCGGTCCGCGGCGCCGTCCCGTCGGCCCCGCCGGGTTCCGGATCGTCGTGCTCGGGCGGGCGACCCGTCCCGTGCGCGGACGCCGGGCAGCGGTGCGCCCGGGATACGCCCCGCCACGGGTGGGTGGGCGGGCTCGTAGAATCGGCCCCACCATGGCATACCTCGACCACGCCGCGACCACGCCGATGCTTCCCGAAGCGATCGCCGAGATGACCGCCCAGTTCGCCGTCGCGGGCAACGCGTCCTCGCTGCACGCCGCGGGGCGCCGGGCCCGTCGTACCGTCGAGGAGTCGAGAGAAACCCTCGCCGACGCCCTCGGCGCGCGCCCCAGCGAGGTGGTCTTCACCTCCGGGGGCACCGAGGCCGACAACCTCGCGGTGAAGGGCCTGTACTGGGCCCGCCGCGACGCCGAGCCGCGCCGCACCCGGGTGCTGGCCAGCCCGGTCGAGCACCACGCCGTGCTCGACGCCGTCGACTGGCTCGCCGAGCACGAGGGCGCGAACGTCGAGTACCTTCCCGTCGACCGGCACGGGCGCGTCCACGCCGATGCCCTGCGCGAGGCGATCCTCCGCGACCCGGGCGACATCGCGCTGGTCACCGTGATGTGGGCCAACAACGAGATCGGCACCGTCATGCCGGTACGTGAACTCGCCGACGTGGCCCGCGAGTTCGACGTCCCGATGCACGCCGACGCGGTGCAGGCGTTCGGGCAGCTGGATGTCGACTTCGCCCGGTCCGGGCTTGCCGCGATGACGGTGAGCGCGCACAAGATCGGCGGACCGTTCGGCATCGGCGCGCTGCTGCTCGGCCGCGAGTACACCCCCGTGCCCGTGCTCCACGGCGGCGGCCAGGAACGGCACGTCCGCTCGGGCACCCTCGACACGCCCGCCATCGCCGCGTTCGCCGTCGCGGGGCGCATGGCCGCCGACAACCGCGAGGAGTTCGCGCACAGGATCGGCGGGCTCCGGGACGACCTCGTCGCCGCGGTACGAGCGGCCGTCCCCGACGCCGTCCTCGGCGGCGACCCGGCGCCGGGCGGCAGGCTGGCCGCCAACGCACACTTCACCTTCCCGGGCTGCGAGGGCGACTCGCTGCTCCTGCTGCTGGACGCCCAGGGCATCGAATGCTCCACCGGTTCCGCGTGCACCGCGGGGATCGCCCAGCCCAGCCACGTCCTGCTGGCCACCGGCACCGAACCGGACCTGGCCCGGGGCACCCTGCGCTTCTCGCTCGGCCACACGTCGACCGAGCAGGACATCGACGAGGTGGCCCGCGCGATCGGTCCGGCGGTCGAGCGGGCCCGCACGGCGGGGCTCAGCTGAGCGGACCGCGACCGCCGGGCCGGAACGGCCCCCGTCCGGCCGGGGCCCGGGTCCCTGCCCGCCCCCCGGTCCCGGAACGCCCCGGGCCGCACTCCTACGAGGCCGGGCGGGCCGTCAGGCGGTGGACGTGCGCGCCGCCGCGCGGACCAGCTTCAGATACCGGTCCCAGTCCCAGTGCTTCCCGGGGTCGGTGTGGTCCGTGCCCGGGACCTCCACGTGCCCGACGATGTGCTCGCGGTCGACCGGTATCCCGTACCGCCCGCAGATCACGGCCGTCAGCCGGGCCGAGGCCCCGTACATCTCCGCGGTGAAATCCTGCGGCCGGTCCACGAAACCCTCGTGCTCGATGCCGACACTGCGCTCGTTGTACGACCTGTTCCCCGCGTGGAACGCCACGTCCAGCTCACGGATCATCTGCGCCACATGACCGTCCCGGCGTACCACGTAGTGCGCCGCCGCCCCGTGGCCCGGGTCCTGGAAGACCTTCACCGCGCTTTGATAGCTGCCCTGGGTGACATGGACGACGACCCGGTCGATCACGTAGTCGTCGGGGCGGTCGGCCCGCCGCCAGTTCGCCGAGGACGCCGCTATCCACTCGGCGCTCGCGTAATCCACCTCGCCGGGCTTCCGGGGCTTCTCCACCCCCGGCAGCCGCCACCAGGCCCGCTCCAGCTCGTCCCGTGCCAGCACGGCCGCGCCCGCCGCGGCGGCCGTGACGGCGGCGCCGATCAGCAGCCCGCGCCGACTGATGCCGTGCCCGGAATTCGCCGCCGCGGACGGCCCGCCGCCCGCCGACCCCTTGCTGCCCATGTGATCCCCAACGCATATCCGTGGGCGTTCGGTTCCCGCCGCCCCGTACCCTGGGAGAGCTATGACTCAGACTCCCCAGCGCCCCCTCCGTGTGCTCGCCGCCATGTCGGGCGGCGTCGACTCCGCCGTCGCCGCGGCCCGCGCCGCCGAGGCGGGGCACGACGTGACCGGTGTGCACCTCGCCCTCTCCGCGAACCCGCAGTCCTTCCGCACCGGGGCGCGCGGCTGTTGCACGATCGAGGACTCCCGCGACGCCCGCCGCGCGGCGGACGTCATCGGCATCCCGTTCTACGTCTGGGATCTGGCGGAACGCTTCCGCGAGGACGTCGTCGACGACTTCGTCGCCGAGTACGAGGCGGGTCGCACCCCCAACCCGTGCCTGCGCTGCAACGAGAAGATCAAGTTCGCCGCGCTGCTCGACAAGGCCCTCGCGCTCGGCTTCGACGCCGTGTGCACCGGCCACTACGCCACCGTTGTCCTGAACGAGGACGGCGGCCGTGAGCTGCACCGCGCCTCCGACATGGCCAAGGACCAGTCGTACGTCCTCGGTGTCCTCGACGAGAAGCAGCTCGCCCACGCGATGTTCCCGCTCGGCGACACCCTCACCACCAAGGACGAGATCCGCGCCGAGGCCGAGCGCCGCGGCCTGGCCGTCGCCAAGAAGCCGGACAGCCACGACATCTGCTTCATCGCCGACGGCGACACCCAGGGCTTCCTGGCGAGCCGCCTCGGCACCGCCGAGGGCGACATCGTCGACGAGGCGGGCACCAAGCTCGGCACCCACGACGGCGCGTACGGCTTCACCATCGGCCAGCGCAAGGGCCTGCGCATCGGCCACCCCGCCCCCGACGGCAAACCGCGCTACGTCCTGGACATCTCCCCGGTGAACAACACGGTCACGGTCGGTCCGGCCGAGGCCCTCGACGTCACCGCGCTCACCGCCATCAAGCCCCGCTGGTGCGGCACCGCCCCGGCCGGCCCCGGCACGTACACCGCCCAGCTCCGCGCCCACGGCGGCGAGACCGAGGTGACGGCGGAACTCGTCGACGGCACCCTGGACGTCACCTTCACCGAACCGGTCCGCGGCGTGGCCCCCGGCCAGGCGATCGTCCTGTACGACGGCACCCGCGTCGTCGGATCGGCGACCATCGCCACGACGGCGCGGCGGACCGCGGCGACGTCCGGCTGACCGGCCGGGCGCGACCGGCCGGACCGCCGCGGGGCGAGCGCCCCGGGTACCGCGCGGCCACGTCCGACCCCTGTACGGGCGTGACCGCTGTGCGGGTGTGACGGCGCGGGACGGAACCGCCGGGTCAGGAGGCCCGGCGCACCAGGTGTGCGTCCCCGGCGAAGAAGTCCGCCAGCACCGGGGCGATCGCATGCGGTGCCAGATCGCGGGTCTGGCCCGTCAGGGTGCGGTGGCGGGCGCGCGGGACGGCGTCCGCGAGGGCGCGGGTTGCCAGTCCGGCGCGGGCGGGACTGGAACCGCCGCAGACCACCAGGGTGCGCGCCCCGACGGCGGCGAGGCGCGCGGCCGGGATCGAGCCGTCACCGAGCAGCGCGTCGTCGTAGGCCAGGGTGTGCGCCGAGGACACCAGGCCGTGCCACAGCGGCGTGCGGCGCATCCGGGCGATCGTGTCGGTCGGCACGCCCGTCACGGAGAGGAACAGCTCCACGGCACCGGCCCGGTCCCCGGCGGAGAGCAACCGGTCCAGCCGAGCCGTGCAGCCTGCCTTGAAATGCGACCCCGCGGCGCCGGGGGTGTACGGCGGTTCGTACACCGCCAGCAGGTCGATCGGCACTCCGGCGGCCGCGGCCTCCAGGGCCAGCGCCCCGCCGGCCCCCACGCCGAACACCGAGGCGCTCCCGCCCGCCGCGGTCACCAGCGCGGCGAGGTCCTCGACCTCGCGCTCCACCGCGTACGGCCTGTCGTCGCCGCTGGCGCCGCGGCCGCGTCTGTCGTACGTGACCACGGCGAAACGCGGCGCGAGGAGGCGGGCCAGGGGCGCCTCGGTCTCCGCCGTGCTCAATGCCCCGCCGACCAGGATCACCGGCGGGCCTTCACCCCGGCGCCGATGAGCGATCACGGTGCCGTCGCGGGAGAGAGTCTTGTCCATGCGAGGGCAGACCGTGCCCGCGGGGCGAACTCATCGCTCCGGTCGAAGATTTTTTGCGATTCCTCGTTCCGGCAGGTGGCGGGCCGGAGGCGGCGGCCTCCCGGCCGCGGTCAGCCGCCGACGATCTCGGTGTCGTAGAAGCAGAAGTGGTCCTTGATCGCGGCGACGTCCGGCTTCGGCTCCGGATACGCCCAGACGAGATCGGGCGCGTCCGGCAACGACCAGTAGGAGGCGTCGCCCTTGAAGGGGCAGTGGGTCCGGGTGGCGGAGGGGGTCAGGAGTTCGGTACGGACGTCCTCGGGCGGGAGGTAGTGGCGGACCGGACAGCCGGTCTCGCGCAGCACGAGCGGGCGGCGGCTCTCGGCGAGCACCCGCCCGTCGCGGACCACCCGTACGTGCTCGGTGCCGCGCTCTACGGTGATGTGGTGTCCCTGTGTGGAGGTCATGTCCGGTTCAGCCGGGGCGCGGGCCGGTTTCTTCCCGTGCCCCGCCGCGTTCCCGTGCCGATGGCCGGAACCGGGCCCCATGGGCGGGGCTGTCGGTGCCTGCCTCTACGGTTGCCGCATGAACATCTGCGTCTTCCTCTCCGCCGCCGACCTCGACGACCGCTACACCCGCCCCGCCCGCGAATTCGCCGAACTGATCGGCAGGGGCGGGCACACCCTGGTCTGGGGAGGGTCGGAGAGCGGACTGATGAAGGTCGTCGCCGACGGCGTGCAGGAGTCGGGCGGACGGCTGGTCGGCGTGTCGGTCGACTTCCTCGCCGCGAAGGCCCGCACCAACGCCGACGAGATGGTGATCGCCCGCGATCTCGCCGAGCGCAAGGCGCTGCTCCTGGAGAAGGCCGACGCGATCGTGATCATGGTCGGCGGTACCGGGACGCTCGACGAGGCGACCGAGATCCTGGAACTGAAGAAGCACGGCAAGCACGACAAGCCGGTGGTCCTGCTGAACACCGCGGGCTTCTACGACGGGCTGCGCCAGCAGTTCCAGCGCATGGAGGACGAGGGCTTCCTGCCCGTCCCGCTCACCGACCTGGTGTTCTTCGCGAAGGACGGCGTGGGCGCCCTGGCCTACCTGGAGGAATGGTCCGGCCTGCAGTGACCCGACGGGCAAGGAGGCCGGGCGGCCCGGCGGGGTGAGAACATGGGTGCCATGCCCACCCATGTGATCACCGGTGCCGGTTCCGGCATCGGCGCAGCCGTCACCCGTCGTCTTCTGGAACGCGGCGACGAGGCCGTGCTGCTGGCCCGGGACGCCGCCCGTGCCAAGGAACTGGCGGTGCTCCACCCCGGTGCCCGCACGCTCGTCGGCGACCTCGGCAACCCGGACCGGCTGTCCTGGGCGTTCGCCCAGCAGGCGATGCCGGAGCGGGTCGACACGCTGCTGCACGTCGCGGGCGTCGTCGAACTCGGCTCGATCGGCGACCTCACGCCCAAGGCATGGCACTTCCAGCTCAACGCCAACCTTGTCGCACCCGCCGAGCTGACCCGGCTCCTCCTGCCGCAGCTGCGGGTCGCCCAGGGCCACGTCGTCTTCGTGAACTCGGGTGCCGGCCTCGCCGCGCACGCCGAATGGGGCGCGTACGCCGCGAGCAAGCACGGCCTGAAGGCGCTGGCCGACGCGCTGCGCCACGAGGAGCACGCGAACGGGGTCCGGGTGACCTCCGTCTACCCGGGACGCACCGCCAGCCCCATGCAGGCCAAGGTGCACCAGCAGGAGGGCAAGGAGTACGACCCCTCACGCTGGATCGACCCGGAGTCGGTCGCCACCACGATTCTGATGGCCGTCGACCTGCCGCGCGACGCGGAGGTCAACGACCTCACGGTGCGTCCCGGCCGCTGAGCCGGGAACACCGGGAGCCCGCTGCCTCCCGTTCCCGAGGCCCTTTGGGGCGTGTGCCGGACGTCCCCGGCCCCGCCCTCCGGGCGGACGACGCCGCTTTCGGCGCACGCCCTTAGGCTTCCCCCGTGAGCGAGACGAACAAGTTCAGCGATTGCCCGGCCACCGGGATCGGTTCCATGCCCGGCGGAGACGCGAGGGAGGCGGCGAAGACCGTCACCGGGTCCTTCGGGAACGGTGAGGGAGTGCCGTACCTGGCGGAACTCCCGGCCCGCGGACCCGGCGCGGACATGATCGGGCGGACCGTCGGGCTGCTCGTCGACCTGTACGGCCATGTGGAGCCCAGCGGCTGGCGGGTCAGCGACCGGCCCGGCCGGGACACCCGCCGGGCCAGGTCCTGGCTCGGCGAGGACCTCGACGCCCTGGAGGAGTTCACCCAGGGCTACGAGGGACCGCTCAAGGTCCAGGCCGTCGGCCCCTGGACGCTGGCCGCGGCGCTGGAACGGCGTGGCGGCGAGGCCGCCCTCGGCGACCCGGGCGCCTGCCGGGACCTGACGGCCTCCCTCGCGGAGGGGCTCCGCGCCCATCTCGCGGAGGTACGGCGCCGGATGCCGGGCGCCGACGTGATCCTCCAGCTCGACGAACCGTCGCTGACGGGTGTGCTGCGCGGACAGATCCGGACGGCGAGCGGCTACCGCACCCACCGGGCCGTGGACCGGCAGGTCGTGGAGGGCGCCCTGCGCGACGTCCTGGCCGCGGCCGGGGACGGGGCGACCGTCGTGCACAGCTGCGCCCCCGACGTGCCGTTCGCCCTGCTCCGCAGGGCCGGGGCCGACGGCATCTCGTTCGACTTCGGTCTGCTCACCGAGCGTGAGGAGGAGGCGATCGGGGAAGCGGTCGAGGGCGGCACCCGGCTCTTCCTCGGGGTGGTGCCGGGCACCGACCCGGCCTCGGGCGGATTGTCGGACCCGGGCGGTAGCGTCATGGGTGTCAGGACGCTGTGGCGCAGGCTGGGGCTGAATCCGGGGACGCTGAGGCAGTCCGTGGTGATCACCCCGTCGTGCGGGCTGGCGGGCGCCTCGCCCTCCTACGCGCGCGCCGCGCTCGCCCACTGCGCCCGGGCCGCGAAATCGCTCGCAGACAACCCTGAGTGACGGGGCAACGGGTAACGGGAGGACGAGACCATGGCCGGCGAACAGCAGACGACGGCGCCCGCGGAGGCCCGGGAGCGGCACGCGCTCCTCGCCGAGCAGATCGAGGAGCACCGCTTCCGGTATTACGTGAAGGACCAGCCGGTCGTGAGCGACGCCGAGTTCGACCGGCTGATGCGCGAGCTGGAGGGCCTGGAGGAGACGTACTCGCAGCTGCGCACGCCGGACTCGCCGACGCAGAAGGTCGCGGGTCCGTACCAGACGGAATTCACCTCCGTCGAGCACCGGGAGCGGATGCTGTCGCTGGACAACGCCTTCGACGACCTGGAGCTTGCCGCATGGGGCGAGCGGATCGCCAAGGACGTCGGTACCCCCGACCACCACTTCCTGTGCGAGCTGAAGGTCGACGGCCTCGCGGTCAACCTCACCTACGAACACGGGCGCCTGACCCGGGCGGCGACCCGGGGCGACGGGCGCACCGGTGAGGACATCACCCCCAACGTCCGCACGATCGCCGAGATCCCGCACCGGCTGAAGGGCGACCGGATCCCGGAGCTGGTCGAGATCCGCGGCGAGGTCTTCTTCCCGATGCACGCCTTCGAGGAGCTCAACGCCCGGCTCGTCGCGGCCGACGACAAGCCGTTCGCCAACCCGCGCAACGCGGCGGCCGGTTCGCTGCGGCAGAAGGACCCGAAGGTCACCGCCACCCGACCGCTGCACATGGTGGTGCACGGCATCGGTGCCCGCGAGGGCTTCGAGATCGACCGGCTCTCGCACGCCTACGAGCTGCTGCACGAATGGGGCCTGCCCACCGCGAGGCACAACCGGGTGGTGGACTCCCTCGACGGGGTACGGGAGTTCATCGCGTACTACGGGGAGAACCGGCACTCCGTGGAGCACGAGATCGACGGCGTCGTCGTCAAGCTCGACGAGATCCCGCTCCAGGGCCGGCTCGGCTCCACCTCGCGCGCCCCGCGCTGGGCGATCGCCTGGAAGTACCCGCCGGAGGAGGTCAACACCAAGCTGGTGAACATCCGCGTCGGCGTCGGCCGCACCGGCAGGGTCACGCCGTACGCGCAGGTCGAGCCGGTCGAGGTGGCGGGCTCCGAGGTCGAGTTCGCCACCCTGCACAACCAGAACGTGGTGAAGGCGAAGGGCGTCCTGATCGGGGACACGGTGGTGCTCCGCAAGGCCGGTGACGTGATCCCGGAGATCCTCGGCCCGGTCGTCGATCTGCGCGACGGCACCGAGCGGGAGTTCGTGATGCCGACGCACTGCCCGGAGTGCGGCACGGAGCTGAAGCCCATGAAGGAGGCGGACGTCGACGTCCGCTGCCCCAACGCGCGTTCCTGCCCTGCGCAGTTGCGGGAGCGCGTCGCCTATCTCGCGGGCCGCAAGAGCCTCGACATCGACCACTTCGGCTATGTGGCGGCAGCCGCGCTGACCAAGCCGCTGGAGCCCGCCGAGCCGCCGCTGCGCGACGAGGGCGACCTCTTCGGCCTTACCGTCGAACAGCTGCTGCCGATCCGGGCCTACGTCCTCGACCCGGACAGCGGACTGCCCAGGCGCGACCCGAAGACCGGCGAGGAGAAGACCGCCTGGGTCTTCGCCAACCAGCAGGGCGAGCCGAAGAAGAACGCCCTCGCCATGCTCGACGCCATCGCCGCGGCCAAGGAGGCGCCGCTGGCCAGGATCCTCACCGGGCTGTCCATCCGGCACGTGGGGCCGATCGCGGCCGCGGAGTTGGCGCGCCAGTTCCGGTCCATCGACCGGATCGACGAGGCCACCGAGCAGGAGCTGGTCGAGGCCGACGGGGTGGGGGCGATCATCGCCGCATCGGTGAAGCAGTGGCTGGCCGAGGACTGGCACCGGGAGATCCTGCGCAAGTGGCGGGAGGCCGGTGTCCGGATGGCCGACGAGGAGGCGGGGGAGGACACGGGACCGCGCCCGCTCGAAGGGCTCACCGTCGTCGTCACCGGCACCCTGTCCGGCCACACCAGGGATGGCGCGAAAGAGGCGCTCCAGAGCCGCGGGGCGAAGGTCACGGGCTCCGTCTCGAAGAAGACCTCCTTCGTGGTCGTCGGCGACAACCCCGGCTCGAAGTACGACAAGGCGATGCAGCTGAAGGTGCCCGTCCTCGACGAGGACGGCTTCACCGTGCTGCTCGAACAGGGGCCCGATGCCGCACGCGAGTCGGCCGTCCCCGTCGAGGAACCGACGGAATAGGACAAGTCGCCGTCAACTGTCCGGCCGGCCGGGACGGATGGCCGCCGGAACGGACCGTCGGGGGCGGGGCATCGGGGGCGGGTCGTCGGGGCGGACCGTCGCCGGGTGGGCGCTGAAGGGGACGCGCCCTCCGCCGGACGGCGGCGCAACCGGGGACTGGCATCCCCGGTCGGACACGGGCATCCGCAGTCGTGGACGGACATCTGTGGACGGGCATTCGCGGCCGGAGATGGGCATTTGTGGTCGAAGGGGCGAAACTTCGCGGATGGAAGGGCGGTCTCCGCTGGCAGAGGGGTGCTCTGCGTTGACGGAGGGATCGGGAGGGGGCGATCCGCGTTTGATTCCTGAACAAAATTGAGCGGAAAGGTTGTGGAGGCGCGTACGGGGGCAAGTGTCGTCATCGGGAAGGGGAGTTCACCCGAACAGCGCATATCGGATGCTCACGGACGGTCGGTTCGCATTCGGGCAAGAGCTGCCGAGCGCTGCCCCTGGCGGCCCTTCGCGGCCTACTGTTGAGATGTGCGCCTGCCACGCCCGGCCACGGGCGGAGACCGGGGCGCGGTGGCATGGGGCTGAATCGTCGGGTGACATCGGCACCGCCGGCTGTGAGAGGGACGGAATGAAACCGACCGAGAGCGCCGCACCGGTGTCGCGGCTGCAAGGTTTCGTCGGCCTCACCCCCAAAGTGAGTGCCGTCGTCGTGGCGTTCGCCTTCCTTCTGATCACGACCGGTTTCTACCGGACTCTGAACGAAGGACACGCACTCTTTCCCGCCGGTGAGGTCGGCTGGTCCCTCGCCGTCCTCACCGGCGTGATCGTCGGCCATCTGGTGGCGCTCGGACGCGATCGCTGGTGGGGCGGCACCGGTTCCGGGGCCGCCCTGACGCTCGCCGTACTGCTCCTCTACGGCTGGGTGCCCGCCGGTCTGGTCAGCCTGGTCGTCGTCGTGCTCGTCGGAGTGGCCCGCAGACACCGCTGGTGGCAGGGGCTGTTGCACGGCGCCGTGGACATCCTGGGGATAGCCGCGGCGGCCCTGGTGCTCGCCGCGTTCGGCGACGTCCAGACCGTCGAGTCGCCCTGGCAGCCACTCGACTGGGGCATCGCCGCCGTTCCCGAGGTCCTGCTCGCCGCCACCACCTACCTTCTGGTCACCCGTGCCCTGCTGTGGTACGCGGGGACGCCCCAGGGCAACGGACTGCCGACCGTCGCCCGCACCGCGCTGCTGCGGCAGGGCCTCGTCGTGGTGGCGCTGCTCGGCATCGCGCCGCTGATCTGCGTCGTCGCGACGGCCATGCCCGTGCTCCTGCCGCTCTTCGCGGTCCCGCTCATCGCCCTGGACTCCACCCTCTGGATCGCCCGCGCCCGGGCCGAGGAGCAGTTGCGCGACCCGCTCACCGGACTTCCCAACCGGCAGTGGCTGCTGGAGCGCATCTGGACGGCGCTGGAGGACGCCGAAGCCATCGGGGCCAGATCCGCACTCGTCCTGATCGACCTCGACCGGTTCCGCGCGGTGAACGACACCCTCGGCCATCTGGCGGGGGACCGGTTGCTCCTCCAGATAGCGGAGCGGCTCAAGCTCGCGCTGCCGCGCGGGGCGGAGGCGGCGCGGCTCGGGGGCGACGAGTTCGCCGTGCTGCTGCCGACCACCGACTCCACCACCAGCGCCCAGCGGGTGGCCCGCCACCTCGTCGCGGAACTGTCCTCCCCGCTGGACCTGGACGGCCTGACCCTGGTGCTGGAGGCCAGCGCCGGTGTCGCCGTCCACCCGGACCACGCGCCGGACGCCGAAGGGCTGCTCCGCCGGGCCGACGTGGCGATGTACCAGGCCAAGCGCGACCGCACGGGCGTCGAGGTGTACGAGTCGAAGCGGGACAGCAACACCCCCGACCGGCTCGGGCTCCTCGGTGACCTGCGCCGCGCGCTGGACGCCGGTGAGGTGGAACTCCACTACCAGCCGAAGGTCCGCTTCGACGGCCAGGTGGCGGGCCTGGAGGCCCTGGTGCGCTGGGTGCACCCGGAGCGCGGCCGGGTTCCCCCGGACGAGTTCATCGCCATCGCCGAGTCGTCCGGGCTGATGCCGCACCTCACCGAGTACGTCCTGGAGACGGCGCTGGCCCAGGTCGCCCGGTGGCGGGCGCAGGGGCTGTTCGTCCCGGTCGCGGTCAACGTCTCCCCGCGCGACGTCCACACCCCCGGTTTCGCGGGCGGCGTCGCGGCCCGGCTCGCCCGGCACGGCGTGCCTGCCGGGGCGCTCCAGTTGGAGATAACGGAGCACGTGCTGCTGGAGGACCCGCAGCGTGCGGCCGACACCCTGGCCGGACTCACCGGGCACGGCGTGAAGATGTCCCTCGACGACTTCGGCACCGGCTACTCCTCCCTGGTCCACCTGCGTCGGCTCCCGGTCAGCGAGTTGAAGATCGACCGGTCGTTCGTGGCCCGTCTCGCCGTCGACAACGAGGACGCGGAGATTGTCCGCTGCACCATCGACCTCGCGCATTCGCTGGGCCTGCTGGTGGTCGCGGAGGGCGTCGAGGACGACGTGACCTGGGAGCGGCTGCGCGATCTGCGCTGCGACGCGGTGCAGGGCTGGCTGGTGGCCGCGGCGATGCCGCCGCAGGAGACGACGGCCTGGCTGCGGGCGCGGGGCGAGCACGGGTGGCGCAGGCCGGCCGAGCTGGCCGCCGCGGCCGCGGCGGCAGCGGCCGCTGCGGTGGCCAAGAACCCCGAGCTGGAGCAACGGCCGCCGGGGCGGGCGGTCGATTCACGGCCCGCGACGACCTGACGCGGGGACGTCCTCGGCCGGCGGGCGGGCGTCGTCCGGCGCGCACCCGCGGCGCGGCCGGGTGCGCGCCCCCGAGGGGCCGGATCTCCCGCCCGACCAGGGTCTTCGCCCCGGTGGCGGGAGCGGTCGCGGGCGACCCCATAGGATTGGGCCAAAACCACACACCAACCCCTGAGGATCGCTGCATGCCTGGCATCACGCGCGAGGAGGTCGCCCACCTCGCCCGGCTGGCGCGTCTGGAGCTGAAGGGCGAAGAGCTCGATCACTTCGCCGGTCAGCTCGACGACATCATCGGCGCGGTCGCCCGCGTCTCCGAGGTCGCCGACCAAGACGTACCGCCGACCTCCCACCCGCTGCCGCTGACCAACGTCATGCGCGCGGACGAGGTCCGTCCGTCGCTCACCCCCGAGCAGGCGCTCTCCGGCGCCCCGGCCCAGGAGCAGCAGCGTTTCAAGGTGCCGCAGATCCTGGGGGAGGACTGAAAGCCATGACGGACAACAGCACCATCATCAAGCTCACCGCCGCCGAGATCGCCGCGAGGATCGCCTCCGGCGAGCTCACCGCCGTCGAGGTCACCGAGGCGCACCTGGCCCGGATCGACGCGGTCGACGAGAAGGTCCACGCCTTCCTGCACATCGACCGCGAGGGCGCGCTCGCGCAGGCCCGTGCCGTCGACGCGAAGCGGGCGGCCGGCGAGAAGCTGGGCCCGCTGGCCGGCGTCCCGCTCGCGCTCAAGGACATCTTCACCACCGAGGGCGTGCCGACCACCGTCGGTTCCAAGATCCTCGAAGGCTGGATCCCGCCGTACGACGCGACGCTCACCAAGCGGCTGAAGGCCGCCGACGTCGTCATCCTCGGCAAGACCAACATGGACGAGTTCGCCATGGGGTCCTCCACCGAGAACAGCGCCTACGGCCCGACCGGCAACCCGTGGGACCTCACCCGCATCCCGGGCGGCTCCGGCGGCGGCTCCTCGGCCGCCCTCGCCTCGTACGAGGCCCCGCTCGCCATCGGCACGGACACCGGCGGCTCCATCCGCCAGCCCGCCGCCGTCACCGGCACCGTCGGCGTCAAGCCCACCTACGGCAGCGTCTCCCGCTACGGCATGGTGGCGTTCTCCAGCTCCCTGGACCAGGGCGGTCCCTGCGCCCGCACGGTCCTGGACGCGGCCCTGCTGCACGAGGTGATCGCCGGGCACGACCCGATGGACTCCACGTCCATCGACGCCCCGGTCCCGCCGGTCGTCGAGGCCGCCCGCAACGGCAGCGTCGACGGCATGCGCATCGGCGTCGTCAAGCAGTTCTCCGGCGAGGGGTACCAGGCGGGTGTCGTCCAGCGCTTCAACGAGTCGGTCGAGCTGCTGAAGTCGCTCGGTGCCACGATCGTCGAGCTGGACTGCCCGTCGTTCGACCTGGCGCTGTCCGCGTACTACCTGATCGCGCCGTCCGAGTGCTCCTCGAACCTCGCCCGGTTCGACGCCATGCGCTACGGCCTGCGGGTCGGCGACGACGGCACGAAGTCCGCCGAGGACGTCACCGCGCTCACCCGCGAGGCCGGCTTCGGCGACGAGGTCAAGCGCCGCGTCATCCTCGGCACGTACGCGCTCAGCTCCGGCTACTACGACGCGTACTACGGCTCGGCCCAGAAGGTCCGCACCCTGATCACCCGGGACTTCGAGAAGGCCTTCGCGCAGGGCGACGGCGTCGATGTCATCGTCTCCCCGACGACACCGACCACCGCCTTCCCGATCGGCGAGCGCGCCGACGACCCGATGGCCATGTACCTCGCGGACCTCTGCACCATCCCGACCAACCTCGCCGGCAACGCCGCCATGTCGCTCCCCTGCGGCCTGGCTCCCGAGGACGGCCTGCCGGTCGGCCTGCAGATCATCGCCCCCGCCATGAAGGACGACCGGCTGTACAAGGTCGGCGCCGCCGTCGAGGCCGCCTTCGTGGAAAAGTGGGGTCACCCGCTGCTGGAGGAGGCACCGTCACTGTGAGCGCACTGACCAAGGCCAAGGGCTTCAAGAAGTCCCGGACCGGTACGTACCTGTCCATCGGCACCACCGCCTTCGGGGCACTCGGCGTCATCAGGCAGGCCAAGCAGGCCCGCAACGAGCACGACACGCTCCGACTCGTCGACGCCGTCGTCTCCGCCGCCGCCATCGCCACCGGTATCGCCCTGCTGCTGCGCGAGCTCAAGCGCATCGGCGACGACGACGTACTGCTGGGCTGAGAGGGAAGTTTCACCGTGACTGTCACCGACCTGGTGTCGTACGAGGACGCCCTCGCGTCCTACGACCCCGTCATGGGCCTGGAGGTCCATGTCGAGCTCGGCACCAAGACCAAGATGTTCTGCGGCTGCTCGACCGAGCTCAAGCAGGACGCCAACTCCCAGACCTGCCCGGTCTGCCTCGGCCTGCCCGGCGCCCTGCCGGTCGTCAACGAGATCGGCGTCGAGTCGGCCATCAAGATCGGCCTCGCGCTGAACTGCGAGATCGCCGAGTGGTGCCGCTTCGCCCGGAAGAACTACTTCTATCCGGACATGCCGAAGAACTTCCAGACCTCCCAGTACGACGAGCCGATCGCCTTCGACGGCTACCTGGACGTCCAGCTGGAGGACGGGGAGGTCTTCCGGGTCCACATCGAGCGCGCCCACATGGAGGAGGACACCGGCAAGTCGACCCACGTCGGCGGTGCCACCGGCCGCATCCAGGGCGCCTCGCACTCCCTGCTCGACTACAACCGGGCAGGCATCCCGCTCATCGAGATCGTCACCAAGCCGATCGAGGGCGCGGGCGCCCGCGCCCCCGAGGTCGCCAAGGCGTACGTCGCCGAGCTCCGCGAGCTCATCAAGGCGCTCGGCGTCTCGGAGGCCCGGATGGAGATGGGCCAGATGCGCTGCGACGTCAACCTGTCGCTGCGCCCCAACGGCACCGAGACCTTCGGTACGCGCTCCGAGACGAAGAACGTGAACTCGCTGCGTTCCGTCGAGCGCGCCGCCCGCTTCGAGATCCAGCGCCACGCCGCAGTGCTGTCCTCGGGCGGCACGGTCGTGCAGGAGACCCGGCACTTCCACGAGGAGGACGGCTCGACCACGGCCGGCCGCATCAAGGACAACGCCGAGGACTACCGCTACTTCCCCGAGCCCGACCTGGTGCCGGTCGCCCCGTCCCGCGAGTGGGTCGAGGAGCTCCGGGGCGGCCTCCCCGAGCTGCCGCGGGTGCGCCGCAACCGGCTGAAGGAGGAGTGGGGTGTCTCCGAGCACGACATGCAGTCCATCCTCAACGCGGGCGCGGTCGACCTGATCGTCGCCACGACCGACGCGGGCGCCCCCTCGGACCAGGCCCGCAAGTGGTGGATGGGCGAGCTGGCCCGCAACGCCAACGAGACCGGCCGCGGCCTCGACGAGCTGCCGATCACCCCGGCGCAGGTCGCCCGGGTGGCCGAGCTCGTCGCCTCGGGCGACCTCAACGACAAGCTGGCCCGCCAGGTCATCGAGGGCGTCCTCGCGGGCGAGGGCGACCCGGACACCGTCGTCGAGAAGCGCGGCCTGAAGGTCGTCTCCGACGAGGGCGCGCTGGGCGCGGCCGTGGACGAGGCCATCGCCGCCAACGCGGCCGTCGCGGACAAGATCCGCGGTGGCAAGGTCGCGGCGGCGGGCGCGCTCGTCGGCGCGGTCATGAAGGCCACCCGCGGCCAGGCGGACGCGGCCCGGGTGCGCGAGCTGATCCTGGAGAAGCTCGGCGTCCAGGGCTGACCCGCCCGACCGTTTCGCAGACCCCGTTCGCCGCGTGCGTGCGGGGTCTGCGACGTTTCCCCGCGCGGTCCGGGCGCTTCCCGGCGGCCGGGCCGGTTCCGTTCCCAGGCAGCAGGGCCGGTGCCGTCCCGGGACACGGACCGATGTGGCAGGGGTCTAACGCCTGAGCACGGGAGTGCCGAGCGCGAGTTGCGCGCCGTCGCAGTTCTCGTCGACCTGGATGCGCAGTCGCAGCCGGTTCTCGATGTTCAGGGACAGCTTCTGGGGCTTGCCCAGTTCGAGGGTGCCGACCCACAGGGTGGTTCTGTCCGCCTTGATGGTCAGCCGACCCGACTCGTAGTTCGAGTTGTCGTCGATGCCTGCGGTCAGGTCGAAGGTCTTCCAGGCCCTGCCGAGATTGAACTCCATGTACGGTCCGTCGTTGCAGTCGGGCGACGCCACATAGGCGTCCGCATGCTGCTGGGCGTCGAGAGTCGCGGACCCCACCTCGAAGCCGACGGGTTCGGCGATCGGGGTCAGCGTGGTCAGCGACACCTCCGGGGCGTCGGCGGCGGTACCGGGCGCCGTCGGATCCGCCGACGGGCCGTCGCCCGCGCCGTCCTGGTCCCCGGAATCCGCGTCGGGCGTTGCGGCGTCGGACTCGGCCGCGTCGGAATCCGGGGACGACGAGGCGGCGGCTCCGCCCGCCCGCCGGTTGCCGTCGTCGTCGTTGCGCAGGAGTGCCCACGCCCCGCCCGCGCCGAGCGCGCCGGCGATCAGCACGGCGACCACCGCCAGGACAACGGTCCGCCGCTTCCGCTTCTCCCTCGGCGCGTGCGGAGGCTGCTGACCGTGTGCGGACTGCGGGACCGGCGCGGGGTGAGGGGGTGGTGAGGCGTACGGCTGCTCCCCGGCCGTCGCCTCCTGGTCCTGGTCCGGCACGGTTTCCGGCGTCGTGAGGGGCGCCGTCGCCGGGTCGGGGTTCACCGTGGCGGGCAGCGGAACGCCCGGGTCGGCGGAGGCGGTGATCGGTGGCGGGAAGCCCGGCCGGGTGTCCTCGCCGGGGACCGCGGGCGGGGCGCCGGGCGGCGGCAGGAGGGGCGGCGGCGGAACGGCCGGAACGGCGGCCGCGCCCGGTACCGCGTCGTGCACCGCGGCGGCCGCGGAACCGGTGACCGTCGTCGACACCACCGCCGACCGCACGTCCTTCACCCACGCCGACAGGCTCTCCGGGCGCCGGTCGGGCTCGGCCGCGCAGATACGCAGGACCCGCTCCACCCGGTCCGGGGCCGCGGCCGTCACCTGGGGGAGTGCGGCCAGGGCGGCCCGCAGCTGCTCGGGGGTGCCCGGCGGGGCCTGACCGCTCAGCAGGAAGTAGGCGATCGCGCCGAACGCGTACCGGTCGGTGTTCGGGGTCCGCTTGCCCTCGAAGACCTCCGGCGCCGCGTACCCGGGGGTGAACCAGACCTCCGCCGTCTGGTGGTCGGCCGTCAGCTTGCTCAGCCCGAAGTCGACGAGAGTGGCCTGGCCGTGCGCGTCGACCATCACGTTCCCCGGGGACAGGTCGCCGTGCACGACGGTCCGGCCGGAGGGGGTCGCCCGCCCGGAGTGCAGCCAGTCCAGCACGTCCGCGAGCTGTTCCAGGGTCCGCAGCACCTCCCTGCGCTCGGCGTGGGTGGCGAGGGTGCGCTCCTCCCGCCAGTCGCGCAGATCGAGGCCGTCCACATGGTTCATGACCAGGACGAGGGAGCGCCCGGCCGCGGTCGACGCGTCGCCGCGCCCGTGGATCGGCGGCCCCTCGAAGTGCTCGCGCACGCCTACCACGCCCGGACGGTTCACGAACCGCAGCAGCTCCGCCTGGTCCAGCCACTTGGCACTGAGCCGCTGGAACTGTTCGATGCTGATCGTGGTCCGGGAGTCCAGGACCTTCACGACCACCGTCTCGGGCGCACCGTCGAGCTCGATCTCGGCCCGGTAGAGGACGGCCTCGCCGCCCCTCCCGATGGAATTGAGCAGGCGGTATCTGTCCGGTGCGGAATCCGGTCCGATATGGTGCGACCCACTGTTCAACTGTTCCCCCAGCAAAGGTAATTGACGGCCAGTAATGACCTGGGGAGCAAGACTGCCGCGCGGGCCCGCCCCGGTCAACGCGCGAGAAGCGCCGGGACGCCGCCGGGGCGCCCGGAGACGGCCGGGCGGCGGTTGGACTTTCCGGCCGACGTGTTGGACGTTCACCGCCGGGCCGTCCGCAGTCCTTCCCCGGGCCACCCGGCTTGATTAATTTCCCGCTGTACCACCGACTCGGGAGGATCACGTGACCACGGACATTTCACGGCGGCGGCTCTTCGCACTCGGCGGCGGCGCGCTCGGCACCGCGGCGGCGGGTTCGCTGCTGCCGCCGTCGCTGCGGGCCGCGATGGCCGCCCAGCCCGCCGCGGCCGGGTCAGGTGGCCGCGGCGGGCTCGGAGCCATCAAGCACGTGGTGATCCTGATGCAGGAGAACCGTTCCTTCGATCATTACTTCGGGACGCTCCGGGGCGTTCGCGGATTCGGCGACCGCAACGCCGTCGAGCTGCCCTCCGGCGGTTCTGTCTTCGAGCAGCCCGCCCCGCTCGGTGCGTCCGTGCTGCCGTTCCCGGTGCGCGGCGCCGCCGAGACGCAGAAGAAGGACCTCCAGTACATCGGCGCGCTCGACCATTCCTGGAACGGCGGCGGCAAGGCGTGGGCCGGCGGGTGGATGAACGGCTGGGTGAGCGCGAAGACCGCCGCCACCATGGCGTACTACGACCGCCGGGACATACCACTGCACTACGAACTCGCCGACACCTTCACGGTCTGCGACGCCTACCACTCCTCAATCCACTCCTCGACCAGCCCCAACCGCAACCACCTGTGGAGCGGGAAGACGGGCAACGAGCCGAACGGCAGGCGCGCCGTCGACAACGACGCCTACGACGAGGGCACGCATCCCGGCTACGACTGGGGCACCTACGCGGAGCGGCTGGAGAAGGCCGGGCGCAGCTGGCGCACGTACACCGAGTGGGAGAACTTCACCGACAACCAGATCGAGTTCTTCGCCACCTTCAAGGCGGTCGCCCGCAAGGCCCTGGCGAGGACCGGCGGCCACACGTACATGGAGTCCTTCTACGCGGCGGTCCGGGACGCGGACGCGGCCGAGCGGGAGCGGCTGTTCGGCCTGCTCGAAGAGGGGGTCGCCACCCTCGACAGGACCGAGCGCAGCCTCTTCGAGCGGGCGCTGCGCCGGGTGGAGACCGGGACGCTCGCCGACGAGTTCGCCAAGGACGTGGCGGCGGGCACCCTGCCCGAGGTCTCGTACCTGGTGCCGTCGGCCGTCGACTCCGAGCACCCGAGCGTCTCCTCGCCGATCCACAGCGCCACGATCGTCTACAAGGTCCTCGACGCGCTGGGCAAGCACCCCGACGTGTGGCGGCACACCGCCGTCATCATCAACTACGACGAGAACGACGGCTTCTTCGACCACGTGCCGCCGCCGGTCGCACCGCCCGAGGTGGCCGAGGAGCAGTGGGAGGGCAAGCCCACCGGCCTCGGGATGCGGGTGCCGCTGCTCGTCGTGTCGCCGTGGACCGTGGGCGGCTACGTCTGCTCCGAGGTCTTCGACCACACCTCCGTGATCCGCTTCCTGGAGCGCTGGACGGGTGTGGAGGAGCCGAACATCAGCGCCTGGCGCCGGACCGTCACCGGCGACCTGACCTCGGCCTTCGACTTCGGGCGTGCGCGCAGGCGGCCCGATGTGGAGCAGCCGGGCGCCATTCCGCCGTTCAGCGGGCGCTGGGCGCCCAGGCCCCCGGCCGAGCAGCGCATGCCCGTGCAGGAGCCCGGACACCGTCCGGCCCGCGCACTGCCGTACCAGCCGGACGCCCAGGCCCGGCTGGTGGACGGGGCGGTGCGGGTGACGCTCAGCAACACCGGCCGCTCGTCCGCGCACTTCGCGCTGTACCCGTACGCGGGCGAGTTCCCCGTACCGCAGCACCGGGACGTCAGGGGCACGGACCAGTGGACCGTGCCCGTCGCAGGGGCGGCGTACCGGTTCACGGTGACGGGACCGAACGGCTTCCGGCGCGAGTTCGCCGGCCCGGCGGGGAACGGCGCGTCGGCCGGTGCCGAGGTCGCCTCCCGGACAGACGCGCACGAGCGCGACCTGCACCTCACCCTGCGCAACGACGGGCGGTCCACGCTCACCTTCACGGTGCGGCCGCTGGGCTACGTCGACGAGGCGGACCTGCGGGACTGGACCAGGACCGTCAGGGTCAAGCCGGGACGCAGCCGTACGGTGGTGCACTCGGCGGCCGACGCGCACGGCTGGTACGACCTGGAGGTCACCGTCGACGGGGACGACGTCTTCCGGCGCCGGCTCATGGGACACATCGAGAACGGCAGGGCGAGCATCTCCGGCTGACCCGGAACCGGGCGGTCACGCGCAGCACCCCGCCGGGCCCGTGGCCGGTCCGGCGGGCACGGCGGCACGGGCGTTGTGAGTATTGCCACGAAAGGGGCAAAGGATCACTATCGGCTGCAAGAGTGGTGTTCTCAGGACATGTGTTCTTCGCAGGTGGCCCCGGCCCCGTCGTGCCGAAGAGCCACGAGCCGTCAGGGAGCACGTCCGTTGGCCGCCATTGCCCGCTGGTGCATCAGTCACCGCCTCGTCACCGTTCTCATGTGGCTCCTCGCACTCGGCGGAGCAGCCACCGCCGCCGGCCTCGCGGGCTCCGCGTACACCAACCAGTACGACGTGCCCGGAACGGAGGCAGGACGGGCCGCCGAGCTCCTGAAGGACGGTTTCACCGACCTCGGCGGGGACACCGACACCATCGTCTGGCACACCGCCGACTCCACCGTGCGGGCCGCCGACGTCCGGCAGACGATGACCCGCACCCTGCACGAGGTGGAGCAGCTGCCCGGTGTCGGTGCCGTCACCGGACCGTACGGGGCCTCCGGCACCGGACAGATCAGCGAGGACGGGCGCACCGCCTACGCCACGGTCACCTTCGACCGCCCCTCCGACGAGATCTCGGCCCAGCAGGCCCGGGCGCTCGTGGACACCGCGAAGGCGGCCGAGGGCCATTCCCTCCAGGTGGAACTGGGCGGCTCGGCGGTCGCCCTCACCGAGGCGCCCGCCGTCCACTTCAGCGAGATCATCGGCGTCGTCGTCGCGGCCGTCGTCCTGTTCCTCGCCTTCGGCTCGCTCGCGGCCAGCCTGCTGCCCATCGCCACCGCCCTCGTCTCCGTCGGCACCGCTTACGCGGGCATCACGCTGCTGGGCCACGTGATGACCGTCGCCGACTTCGCCCCGATGCTCGGCATGCTGATCGGGCTCGGCGTCGGCATCGACTACGCGCTGTTCATCGTCACCCGGCACCGCAGCGGCCTGCGCAGAGGCAGGTCCGTGCCCGACGCCGCTCGCGAAGCCGTCGCGACCACCGGCCGGGCCGTCGTCTTCGCCGGGGCCACCGTCTGCATCGCGCTGCTCGGCATGCTCGTCCTGCGGCTCGACTTCCTCAACGGCGTGGCGATCGCGGCCTCGCTCACCGTGGTCCTCACCGTCGCCGCGTCGGTGACCCTGCTGCCCGCGCTGCTGTCCTTCATCGGCATGCGGGCACTGAGCCGCCGCGAACGTGCCCGGCTCGCCGAGCACGGGCCGCAACCCGAACTCCCCACCGGCTTCGCCGCCCGCTGGTCCGCGTTCGTCGAACGCCACCCCAAGCTGCTCGGGGTGCTCGCCGCCGCGGTGATGCTGGTGCTGGCGCTGCCCACCTTCTCACTGCACCCGGGCACCTCCGACCAGGGGAACAACCCCACGTCGTCGACCACCCGGCAGGCGTACGACCTGCTGGCCGACGGATTCGGGCCAGGCGTCAACGGTCCGCTGACCGTCGCGGCGCAGCTCGACGGCGCCGACGACCGGCTCGCGATGGACGGCCTGCCCGCCGTGCTGCGCGCCACCGACGGCGTGGCCTCGGTCGGGCCGGTCACGTACAACGGCAGCGGCGACACGGCCTTCGTCACCGTCGTGCCGACGTCCTCCCCGCAGTCGCGGGACACCAGCGAACTCGTCGACCGGCTGCGCACCGACGTCCTTCCGGCGGCCGAGGCGAACACCTCGCTCCGGGCCCACGTGGGCGGGGTGACGGCAGGCTACGACGACTTCGCCCGGACCGTCATGGGCAAGCTGCCGCTCTTCGTCGGCGTGGTCGTCGGGCTCGGCTGCCTGCTCCTGCTGCTGGCCTTCCGGTCCGTCGGCATTCCGCTCAAGGCCGCGGTGATGAACATCGCCGCCGTCGCCGCCTCGTTCGGGGTCGTCGTGGCGGTCTTCCAGTGGGGGTGGGGGAGCGAACTGCTGGGACTGGGCGGCGCCGGTCCGATCGAACCGTTCCTGCCGGTGATCATGGTGTCCGTGCTCTTCGGGCTCTCCATGGACTACCAGGTGTTCCTGGTGGGGCGGATGTACGAGGAGTGGTTGGAGACCCGTGACAACCGGCGGGCGGTCCGGGTCGGCCTCGCCGAGACCGGGCGAGTGATCAACTCGGCTGCCGTGATCATGATTTCGGTCTTCCTCGCGTTCGTCCTCAGCGGCGACCGGGTCATCGCGATGTTCGGCATCGCGCTGGCCGCGGCCGTGGCCCTCGACGCCTTCGTCCTCCGTACGCTGCTGGTCCCGGCCCTGATGCACCTGCTCGGCGGGGCGAACTGGTGGCTGCCGCGTCGGCTGGACCGGTGGCTGCCGCGGATCAGCATCGAACCGCCGGAGTGCGGTGTGCCGCGTTCGGGGACGCGGCGACCGGCGGAACCGGGCGAGGCCGCGCAGCCGGTGGAGACGGCGGAGGCGGCCCGGGAGCGGGCGTGAGGCGCGTGCCGCGCACCGCGGCCGGCGGCTATGCCCCGCGGCCGAATCTGGCCGGTGCGTATTCGGCCCGGCGTTCGCGGTACGTGCGGCCCAGGTGATGCTGGAGCCGGATGTGGCGGAACTGGTACACCGCACCGGTCTGCCGCAGTACTCCCCGACGGTAGGCGTCGTCCAGGAAGGCCACCGTGTCCCAGGGCAGCTTGCCCGTCAGGGGCAGCCAGATGCGCGAGAGGACCGCCCACCGTCCCCAGGCGGTGAACGACAACACGTACGAGAGCCCGCCGCCGAGCCCGCCGACGGCACCGATGGCGAGCCCGTCCGCCAGCCCCCAGCCCATCGGCCCGAGGATCTTGCTGAGCAGCCCGGTGATCAGACGGCCGCCGACGGCGATCGCGAGGGTGAGGGCCGGCACGAGGACGAGGACCTGCCGGACCACCGTCGCACGGTTCGAGGCCAGCAGGCTCACCGGGGTGGCCGCCGAGGCCACGTCCAGGGGTGCTTCGAGCGCGGCCGTGAGCCCGAAGACCAGCCCGGCGCCCGCCGCGAAGATCAGCCCGAGGACCAGCATGTTGATGAGCGTGCCTCTGATCACCAGGCCGTTCGTGAGCGGGATCCCGTGGTACACCTGGCGTTGGACGGCGAGGGCGCACGCGCAGCCGACGCCCATCACGAATCCGCCCGGCAGAACGGCCCCGAACCGGGCGGCGAACGTGCGGCCCGGTCTCCGGGCGAGGCCCGCGGCCGTGCCGGGCATCCGCAACCGGACCCGGGACGGCGCGAAGACCCCGCCGCCGAGCGAGACCAGGATCCCGTGCACGCACCCGAAGGCGAGCCCGGCGACCACCCCCATCGAACTCCCCAGCAGCAGCGCCTCGCCGACGACGAACGACGGGGTGAGCAGAGTGACGAGCCACTCGGCCACGGTCACGCACAGCGCGGAGGTCACCACGACCGTCAGGAGACGCGTGGAGAGCCGTAGCGAGTCGCCGATCCGCCACCAGGCGAGGTCCTGCTGGTCGCGGTCGAGCCGGGCCAGATGGTGGGCGAGATAGCCGAGCCAGCGCTCGGCCTCCTCCGGATCCCGGTTCCGTTCTCCGGAACGGCGGCCGACGACGCCGCGTTCGGCGGCATGACGCCGGTAGACCGTCGGCACGAAGCCGGCCAGCAGATGGTCCTCGAGCGCGTTCGCGTCGGGGAACCGTTCGGGGTCCAGCAGCTCGATCGGATCCCGGTCGGGGGCCTCGCTGTACATCGTCCGCGCCAGCACGATCATGAGCGGAGTCGTGAGCACCTGGGCGAGCGGCGCGCCCACCGGGTCCTTCGGGGCCCGCAGTTGCTGCAGAACGGGTTTCCACACCGACTCGTCGGGTCCGCCGTCGTCCCGGGCCACGGGCCGGGCCGTCCTCGGCAGGTAGGCCGCGAGGTCGTCGAGGGTGAGGTCGGTGAGTTCGATGCCGGCGGCCCAGACCAGCGGAGCCCCCACGGCCTGGACGGCCTCGGCGAACTCGGCGCGCCGACTGGTCAGCACGAGGGGGAGCGAGGTGGTGTTGAGTGCCTCCAGGGCGGCACGCCGCAGCCCTTCCGCGATCTCGTCGAACCCGTCCAGGACCGGCAGCACGACACCGGCGTCGATCAGCGCGGCGGCCAGCGTCCCGCCGCCGGGGGCCCGTCCGGACAGATGTGGATGATCACGCATCAGCAGGTCGATCAGCCAGTCCCGCAGGGCGACGGCCGTGGGGTCCCAGGAACCGAGGCTGAAGATCACCGGCACCCGGTCGACGAAGTCCGCGGCCTCCAGGAAATCCAGGACGAACCTGATCGTCAGGATCGACTTGCCCGAGCCGGCCCGGCCGAGCACCACCAGCCGCCCGGACCGGATGCGCCGGTAGACCTCGGTGACGCTCCGGACATCACCGCTGAGATCCAGCGGGCGCGCAGTCGCTCCCGACGGCAGGCGCTGAACGTTCGCCGGGTAGTCGATGAGGGACGCGGGCGCCTTCTGCCAGCGCACCGGCAGGGGGAACGGGTCATGAACCCGGCGTTGTTCCTCTTCGTGCTGCCAACGGCGTCTGATTTCCGTCGACAATGCGGCGGCGGGGGCGGCGAGTGCGCCGAGGGCGGACGACCCCGCCCGTACCGTTCGTGAACGCCGCGGTAATGGCCGCTCGGCCGATTCGCTTGCGTCGGAGGCCGGTCGGGACGTCGCGGAAGGCGATTCGGGGACCCGGTCGTCCGGGCGGGACATACCGGAATCCGATTCGGGTGCTTGCGCCTTCGGCCGGGGTGTACCGGAATCCGGTTCGGGTGCAAGCGTCTTCGGGCGAGGCGTGCCGGAATCCGGTTCGGGGGAAACGGGTGCCGGTTCGCCCCGGGCCCCTGCCAGCAGGGCGGCAATGCGCCGACGATCCTCGGGCCCGGCCTCCAGGGCGTCCGCCAGCAGATTCAGCGTTCCGAGCCGATGGTCCCCGGATCTACCCGTCTCCAGTCTTCGGATGGTGCTGACACTCACTCCGGACCGGGCCTCCAACTGCTCCTGCGTCAGTCCCGCCTGAGCACGCAGTCGGCGCAACAACACGCCGAGCCGATCCGTCACTTCGACATCCCTCCACCACCGAGTGCGGCCGCCGGTGAGCCTATCGTGACGACCGGTCATATGTGACCGGTGCGTTGACCTGTCCAGTGAGCGGCGCGAACGCCACGATCGGAGATGTCCGGTCGGCGCGGGGACCCGGGACGGAGCGCACCGCGCAACCCTCCCGGGGAACCGACGGGGGTCCGCGGCGACCGGCGACGGGGGCCACACGGCCGCCTGCCGACCGGCCGTCCGGCAGGCGGCCGCGGTGGATCCCGACCGTCGGACCCGTTCCGGCGCCGAACCGGATCAGGGCTCATGAACGCCACCCGCCACGACACAGGAGGAGTCGGCATGGCATACCGCTACTGGTGTGGTGAATGCGGTTTCAAGACGCCGTGGCTCAGTGAGTCCGAGGGTGAAAAGCGCCAGTTGCAGCACTACGCCCAACGCCATCCCGGAATTCCTCCCGGTGGTCATGTGGAAGCGAACCGGAAGAATCCGGAGGGTGGAATCGGATGCATACAACTGGTCGGAATATTCGCCCTGTTGCTGATCATTGCGGCGGCGTGCAACCGCTGATCGATTCTCCCTCCCGCCCCGCTCCCGAAGTCCGCACGCACCGAATCCGCCCCGCTCCCGAAGCCGACACGCACCGAATCCGCCCCGCACCCGAAGCCGACACGCGCCGAATCCATCCCGCACCCGAACCCGACACGCACCGAATGCGGCGCGCATCCGGATTGCGTCACCCGAACGAAATCTGACATCCAAGTCGAAACGGAGAGACAGATGACGAACGTGCTCGATGGTTCCCGGAACGGCCTCCCGGCGGGCACCGGGCGGCCCTCGCGGGCATCGGGACACCGGCGGTGGTTGCTGCCGGCCGCCGTGGCCGCCTGCCTCCTGCTGACCGGCGTCGGCTCGGCGAGCGCCGCCGAACCGGCCCCGGCCGACATCCTCCGGGCCGGCGCGCAGAAGGGCGTCGCCGACGGATACCCGGGCGTGATCGGCATGGTGCGCCAGGGGGATAACGCCCAGTACGTGCACGCGGGTGTCGGCGACCGTGCGACCAAGGTGCCCGCGGACCCGAAGGCGAAGTTCCGGATCGGCAGCAACACCAAGGCGTTCATCTCCACCGTCCTGCTCCAACTGGAGGGCGAGCACCGGCTCTCGCTGGACGACACCGTCGCCCGGTGGCTGCCGGGGGCGGTCGCCGCCAACGGCTACGACGGAGGAAAGATCACGATCCGTCAGTTGCTCAACCACACCTCGGGCCTGCCCGACTACCTCAGCACCCTTCAGGTCTCCGGACCGTACTTCCTCAACACCAACCCGCGGGAGGTCCTGCCGCCGCAGAAGCTGGTCGACATCGGGCTCGCCCGGCAGGCACCGCAGTCCGCGCCGGGGGAGAAATTCGGTTACTCCAACACCAATTACCTGCTCGCGGGCATGGTGATCAAGGCCGTCACGGGCTCGGAACCGGCTGCTGAGGTCCAGCGGCGCATCATCGAACCACTCGGTCTGCGCGACACCGAATTCCCCACCGCGGACCCCGCTCTGTACGGCAACTACCTGCACGGGCACGCCATCCGCCTGATCCTGATCGACGATGTCACGGTCTCCAACGTCCAGGTCTCCGGGAGCGCCGGTGCCATCGTGTCGACCCTGGACGATCTGGCGACCTTTTCCCGTGCGCTGCTGACCGGAAAGCTCCTGGCCCCCGCGCAGCTGGCCGAGCTCAAGACCACGGTGCCGGTGGACGCCGCGGGCAACGTCGGCTACGGGCTGGGTCTGGAACACATGAAGCTGCCCTGCGGGAAGTGGGCCTGGGGGCACAACGGCGCGGTGCTCGGCTACTTCAGCGAGTGGCTGACCAGCGAGGACGGCACCGAGCAGGCACTGCACGCGAACAACGAGTTCCACATGCTCGCCGGGACACAGGGGCAGGCCGACACGGGCAAGGCCATGACGGACGCGTTCTGCGCGCTCTGACGGCCGAGACCTGCAAGGCTCTTCCCCCGCAAGGCCGGACCGGCACCGGCCGGGCCGTCCGCGCCGCGTGCACGGACGGCCCGGCCCGACCCTTCGCATCGGGGAGCGGACCGCTCCCGGAGAGGACCACCGATGGCATCACCGCTGATCGCCTGGCGACGACACGCGAGGGCGACGGCCGTCGCCGCGGTCATGACCGCGGCCGCGACGCTCGCGGTACCACCGGCGCACGCCGTGGACGCCGCCCCGCCCGTGCTGACCGACGGGTTCGGACTGACCCAGGTCGCGGGCGGCACCGAGGTGCACTCCAGCACCGACTTCACGATCACCGTGACCACACCGCAGGTGGCGGGCCCGCACCGGATCCGTATCTTCCTGCCGCGCGACTACGCGTCCACGCCCGGCAAGCGATGGCCCGTTGCCTATTTCCTGCACGGCGGCGGCGGCACCGTGGACGACGCCGCGGCCGCGCCCGCGCTCCACTCGGACTCGATGATCACCGTGGTGCCGGACGGCGGTCTGAAGGGCTGGTACGCCGACTGGGTCATGCAGAACACCGTTGTGGGGGCGGCGAACTGGGAGACCTTCCACCTCGAACAGGTCGTCCCCTTCATCGACGCGAACCTGCGCACCCTCGCGGACCGGTCCCACCGGGCCGTCGTCGGCCTCTCGATGGGGGGAACCGGCGCGCTGCACTACGCCGAGTCCCGGCCCGATCTGTTCGGCCACACCGGCTCCCTGTCCGGGGGCATCGACTTCGGCATGGCGGAGGTCCGCGCCGCGGTCCTGGCCACGGAGCTCAACCTCACGGGCGTCTGGTGCGCCCTGAGCACCTCCACTCCCGCGGGCACCGGCCGGTGCACCGGGTACGGGCCGATAGTCGACAGCGACGCGATCTTCGGCTCGCCCTACCCGATCTTCGACGCCGACCGGGTCTGGAAGGCCGTCGACCCCGCGGCCCCGGCCAACCTGGCCCGGCTCGGCGAAACCGAGATCACGCTCTACACCGGCGACCAGGGGCTCATCGACCACTTCACCGCGATCGCCGCCGACCACGTCAAGACCCGTGCGGACCAACTCGGGCTCCGCACCCGGCTCGTCGACTACGGCGACGGGTCGGCACTCTCGCCGACGTGCGACGGCGGCCACAACTACGGCTGCTGGGCCCCCGCGCTCGACGACTACATGACCCGGCTGGGGGCCGAGTTCGACCGGGCCAACTGAGCCCGCGACGGGCCGTTCTCCCGACGGAGCAGGAGCGGCCGGGGCACACCGCCACCATCACCGGAACCGACATCGAACGCACGAGCTGAATCCCGTCGGTCCCGTCGGTCCGACCGCGCGTCCGGTCCGGTCCCGTCGCTACGGCCGGACGTCCCGCCCGGTCCCCGGAGGTCGTGGGACGTCCGCCCGGGGCTCCCCGGCGGGGCCGTCCGCGAGGGTGCAGGGTGCCGGTTCCGGATCCGCGGTCGGGATCGCGTCGGTGCCGTTCCCGGGTACGGGACCGGCCTGCTCGTCGGTCCCGTCCTGCGGTTCCGTTTCGTGCTCCGCCCGCGGGGCGCCGTCCGCGCCGGGTGCCCGGACGACCACCTTGCCGGAGGCAAGGTCTATCGGCCCGCGGCCCGGGTCGCCGACGCCGAGATCGACTCGGGACAGCTCCAGTCGCTTCCGCTCCTCGGCGGCGTGCCTGCGACCCGGCGCGAAGATCTCCTCGAAGAAGTTGAACACCAGCCGCACGCCCTTTCACCGCCGTCTGCGCTACCGCACCTCCAGCACCAGGATCCTGTCGTCTCCCGGCTTCGGGGTGCCGCGCGTGTCCGTATTGCTCGTGACGAGCCAGAGCCTGTTGCCGCCCGCGGCGAGCACGGTGCGCAGACGGCCGTACTTCCCCTCCAGGAACGGCTGCGGGGCCGCCAGAGGTTCCGCGTCCTCCTTGCCTGACAGCGGAATCCGCCAGAGTCGCTCACCTCGCAGGCCCGCCATCCAGATCGATCCCTCGGCGAAGGCGATCCCGCTCGGGGACGCCTCGGACGTCTTCCACTGTGCCACGGGATCGATGAAACCCTTCTTCCCGGACTTTCCCTCGGCCCCGGGCCAGCCGTAGTTTCCGCCCGGCACGATCCGGTTCAGCTCGTCCCAGGTGTCCTGTCCGAGCTCGGACGCCCACAGCTGCTTCCGCTCGTCCCAGGCGAGCCCCTGCACATTGCGGTGTCCGTACGAATACACCACGGAATCGGCCTCCGGATTGCCGTGCAGCGGCTGACCGTCCGGAGTCATCCGCAGGATCTTGCCGGCCGGTGACTTCTTGTCCTGCGCGAGCCCGCCGTCCCCCGTGTCCCCGGTGCCCGCGTACAACATGTGGTCCGGGCCGAAGGCGATCCGTCCGCCGTTGTGGACCGAGCCCTTGGGGATGCCCCGGAGAATCGTGTCCGGTGCACCGAGCAGTCGGCCGGGCGTCGTGCCGTTCTCGTCGTACTGCATGCGCGCGATGCGGTTGTCGGACGCGGTGGTGAAGTACGCGTACACCAGGTGGTCCGTGCCGTAGGTGGGGGACACCGCGATGCCCAGCAGTCCGCCCTCCCCGCCGGCCGCCACCCCCGGCACACTGCCCAGCAGCGTCTTCTTCCCGGTCCTGCCGTCGACCCGGGTGATCGTGCCCTTGTCGCGCGACGACACCAGCAGGTCACCGTCCGGCAGTTCCGCAAGCCCCCAGGGCGAGTCGAGACCCCCGGTGAGCGTGGTGACCACCTTCACCGAACCCTTCGCCGGTGCCAAGGAGACCGACGGGGACGGCGAGGCCGACGGCGGGCCCGAGGACGAGGGGGCGGGCCGGGACGGTGTTCTGCCGCCGACGCCCGCCGTGTCGCCGGAGCCGTTCCCCGGACCGCAGCCCGCGGTCAGCAGCAGCGAGCCGACGGCCAGCGCGGCAACCCTTCCGCGGCGCACACCTCCCGGCCGCCGGCCACGACCGGCAGAGCCTCGTACCGTTGTGAACAGAACACCGCGCACAGCACCGGTCCCTTCAACCCCTGCGACAACCGCCCGGATACCGTTCTTACACCGCGAACCCGCCGGGGCACGCCCGGACCGGCCGATTTTCTCGCCCGGCCGACACCCACGCCCCCCGGCCCGCGTACGCCCGGCCACGACCCCGCCCCAATCGTGACCACGACCCCGGGCACGCCCCAATCGCCACCGCTATCGCGCTCCCGTCACGACCACGGCCGTGTCCGCCCGACCGCGCCCACCGGCGGCGGCAGGTGCCCCGCCGTCAGTCCCAGGACCCCTGCGCCGGGGGCAGCCGGGCGAGTTCCACGAGATCCCGCTCGGTCAGTGTCAGCCTCGCCGCGCCCGCGTTCTCCACCGCCCAGCACTCCCGCTTGGTCCCCGGAACCGGCACCACGTGCGGCCCCTGCCGCAGCACCCAGGCCAGCGCCGCCTGTGCCGGGGTCGCCCCGTGCCGCTCGGCGACGCGACGCAGGCCCACCACCAGCGGCTGGTTCGCGGCCATCATCTCGGCCGTGAACCGTGGGTGTCTGGCCCGCAGATCGTCTCGTTCGAAGCCCTGGCCGGGGGTCAGCGTGCCGGTCAGATAGCCGCTTCCCAGCGGCATCGCCGCCAGCAGCCCCACGCCCCGGGTCGTGCACCACGGAAGCAACGACTCCAGTGCCTCCGGCGACCAGACCGAGAGCTCGGCCTGCACCGCGCCGACCGGGAAGACCTGCTGCACCCGCTCCAGTTGACGGATCGTTTCGTCGTACATCCGGGCCCCCGGACGGCGCGAAGCCCGCGCACCCACCGCACACAGACCCAGCGCCCGCACCTTCCCGGCCGTCACCAGATCGGCCATCGCGCCCCAGGTCTCCTCGATCGGCACCTCGGGATCGGGCCGGTGCAGTTGGTACAGATCGATCACATCGGTCTGCAACCGCCGCAACGAGGCATCGCAGGCCCGCCGCACATAGCCGGGACGGCCATTGGCGACGATGTGCTGATCGCCCACCAGCAGACCGCACTTGGTGGAGACGAAGGCATCGGACCTGCGGCCCTTGAGCGCCCGGCCCACCAGCAGTTCGTTGGTGAAGGGGCCGTACATGTCGGCGGTGTCGAGGAGTTGGACGCCCGCGTCGAGCGCGGCGTGCACCGTGCGCAACGCACGGTCACCACGCCGTTGCGACGCGCTGTATGCCCAGCTCATCGGCATGCAGCCGAGTCCGACCGCCCCCACGGCGAGCGCCGCCGCACCGAGACTCCTGCGCTCCAACTCCCCGTACCCTTCCTGAGGTCGTGCCGTCACACCGCCGTCGTCCGGTCGAGGGCCGTGCCGTGCGGCGTCCGGCGCGCGGTCGCGAGGCGGCGAATCGTCCACGTGCGGACGTACCCGGACGAGTCCGGTGGCGCGGCGAGCATGCGTGCCGGGCGTCGTGCGGCAGACGGCAGTGTGACGACACGACCTGGGCCCCGCCCTCACGGGACCACGACGCACCCCAAAGTAACCTCTGCCGACTCCGTCCCCTCGCGCAGCCTCCCGGCACACTCGTCCGCGGCTCCGCCGCCGAACCGGAGGCCGCTCCGTGCCGCTCCTTCTCCCACGCCCTTTCGTGGGCCGGGCAGTTGCGGTCCCGCCGACGAGCGGGAGTGGGTTCCCTGCGCCCCGCGGCCTCGCGCGGCCTCCCGCGCCCGGCGGTCGGAGCGGCGAGACACCGCTCACCGGGCCATCCCCCATCGCCCACCGGATGGTTAGCCTGCTGACCATGATTGCGAAGCAGAATCCCGACGTGTGGCTGCCGCTCCCGGCCGACGAGATCGAGGGCCTTCCCGAGGGGCTCACCTATCACTTCTGGGACGGCGGGCAGGACTACCCCGCGGACCCGGCCGACTGCACGTTCTACGTCGTGCCGTACATGAGGGGCGGCGAGGTGTCGGTCCGCCCGCTCGCCGCCATGACGCAAATCCGGGTCGTGCAGACGCTCACCGCGGGAATCGACCACGTCGAGCCGGCCCTCGGCCAGCTCCCCGCCGGGGTGCGGCTGTGCAACGCCCAGGGGGTCCACGAGGCGTCGACCGCCGAACTCGCCCTCACTTTGATCCTCGCCTCGCTGCGCGGCATCCCCGGATTCGTCCACAGTCAGGGCGTGGAGGAGTGGCGGGACGGCTTCTACCCCGCGCTCGCCGACAAGTCCGTGCTGATCGTGGGATACGGATCGATCGGCGCCGCCATCGAGGACCGGCTCGCACCCTTCGAGTGCGCGCGCGTGACACGCGTCGCCCGCTCCGCACGGACGGCCGCACACGGCCCCGTGCACGCGCTCGACGACCTGCCCGCGCTCCTTCCCGAGGCGGATGTCGTCGTCCTGTCCACCCCGCTGAACCCGTCCACACGGGGGCTGGTGGACGCGGAGTTCCTCGCCGCGATGGCGGACGGGGCGCTGCTCGTGAACGTGGCCCGGGGCGGCGTCGTGGACACCGAGGCCCTGCTGGTCGAGCTGGAGTCCGGCCGGCTGCGTGCCGCCCTCGACGTCACCGACCCGGAACCCCTGCCCGCGGGCCATCGGCTCTGGCATGCTCCCCACGTCCTCATCACTCCGCACGTGGGCGGCAGCACCTCGGCGTTCCTGCCCCGGGCCAAGCGGCTGATGGCCGGACAGCTGAGCCGTTTCGCTGCCGGGGAGCCGCTGCGGAACGTCGTGCGCACCACGGGCTGACCACGCTACGGGTCGGTTCGATTGCACTCCGTCCCGACAACGACCTTGATCGTCACGGAGCGTATATGAGCTATGTCCCTGAGTGACTGGTCTGGTGTATCGTCCCGAAAGGGGCGCTGCGCCGGGGAAGGGACGGCGCCGGGGAGGACGGCGACACGCGAGGGGGCGACGGGCGATGTACGGCCGAGGGGCGAACGATCCGACACCACGGGACGGTCGGGGGCGACCGGTTTCCGCCACCGGACATCCGCGGTCCGTCCGCGGGGCGACGGCCGAGGGCGGCCCCGGCCCGGCGGCACCTCCCCGCGCCGGCCGCACGCCGGTACGGCGGCGCGCGAGGCGGGTGGAACGCCGCGGCGTCGCGCCGGCGGCCCCGCCCGCACGACGGATCCGTCCGCCCGGTGTCGCCGGGTGCCCGGCCCGTCACGGACAGGCCCCGACGGGGTGCCCGGTGGGTGCGCGTCCCGCGGTTCCGGGTGCGTCCCGGTGAGCGCGCCGACCGATGCCCTCGGGGCGCTCCTCGCCCGGCGATCGGCCGTCGGCGGCACGTTCGGGGTGGTCTCGCAGGTTCTGCTCGGGCTCGTCTGCGGCGGATACGCGGTAGGGGCGGCCCTCGGCTGGGGATCGCCGGAAATGGCCTTCCTCATGGGAGACTTCGGCCTCAGCGTCGCCGCGCTGGTCGCGGCCGTCTCCTGCTTCCTGTATGCCCGGTCCGACGGCAATCGGTGCCGGCCCGCCTGGCTGCTGTTCTCGGTCTCCTCGCTGATGGCGGCCGGAGGCAACGCCGTCTGGGGCTGGTACGAGGTCGTGCGAGGGGGCGGGGTGCCCAGCCCCTCCCTCGCCGACGCCCTCTTCCTCTGCTTCGCACCACCCGCCATCGTCGGACTGCTCGTCCTCGCCAAACGCCCCGTCAGCCGGGCCGGCTGGCTCTGTCTCGCACTGGATTCCTGGCTGATCGGCGGCTCGCTCCTCACCATTTCCTGGAGCCTCGCCCTCGCGCACACCGCGCAGCTCACGGACACCGAGGGCCCCAGCGTGGCCCGCGCGGCGCTCTCGCTGGCCTATCCGCTGCTCGACATCGTGCTGGTCTCCATGGTGCTGGCCCTGCACTTCCGCCGAGTCAACGGCAACCGCTCCGCCGTGAACACCGCCGTCGCCGCCCTCGCCCTCACGGTCCTGTCCGACGCCCTGTTCACCTCTCCGCTGCTGCGCCAGAACTACCACTCCGGGCAGCTGCTGGACGCCGGCTGGTTCGCCGGTTCACTGCTCCTCGCCTACGCCCCCTGGGGTGCGCGGGGCGCCGCGGACGACGTACTCCCGTTGCGGAACGTGCCGTCGCGGGCCGATCGCCCCATCGGGGGGTCGCTGGCCGCGCTGACCCCGTACCTCGCCGCGGCGGTCTGCACCCTCGGCATCCTCTACAACGTCGTCGAGGGCCGCAGGGTGGACCGCGTCGTGGTCTTCACCGGCTGCACGGTGGCGCTCGCGCTGGTCGTCCGGCAGGGCATCATGCTCGTCGACAACATCGCCCTCACCCAGGAACTCGCCCAGAAGGAGAACCACTTCCGCTCACTGGTGCAGGGCTCCAGCGACGTCATCATGATCGCTGCCCCCAACGGCGTCCTGCGCTATGTCAGCCCGGCCGCCGCCGGGGTGTACGGGCGCGAGGCCGAGGACCTGGTCGGCACCGAACTCGCCACGCTCATCCACCCGGACGACCTGGGGCGCGTGGTCCACGAGTTGCGCCGCTTCCTCGCCGCCCCGCCGGGCGAGGAACCGACCACCCGGATCGAGTGCCGCTTCAGATCCGGCACGGGCGACTGGCTGAATGTCGAGTCCACGGTCAACCGCCACCAGGGCGGGCTGATCCTCAACAGCCGCGACGTGACCGAACGGGTGCGGCTGCAGGCACAGTTGCAGCACAACGCCGAGCACGACCCGCTGACCGAGCTGCCCAACCGCGCCCTGTTCACCGCCCGGGTGCGCCAGGCCCTCGGCGGCCGACGCACGGGGGACGCCGGCACGGCGGTGCTCTTCATCGACCTCGACGGCTTCAAGGCGGTCAACGACCGTCACGGCCACCAGGCGGGCGACGAACTGCTCGTCCAGGCCGCCCGCCGCCTCCAGGAGTCCGTCCGGGCCGGCGACACCGCCGCCCGGCTCGGAGGTGACGAATTCGCGGCGATCATCCTCGGCGACGGCACCCGCGACCAGTCCGGCCGCGAGTGCCAGGTCCACGAGATCGCCGACCGGCTGCGGCTCACCCTCTCCCAGCCCTACCGGGTCGGCGCCGGCGAGGTCAGGGTCGCCGCCTCCATCGGGGTCGCCTTCGCCGAGCCCGGCATCACCCCCAGCGACCTCATGCGCAACGCCGACCTCGCGATGTACCGGGCCAAGGCGGGCGGCAAGAACCGCGTCGAGCTGTACGCCCCGCAGATGCAGGCCGAGATCGTCCGCCGCTCCGAACTCGCCGCCCGACTGCGCACCGCCCTGCGCGACGGCGAGTTCGCCCTGCTCCACCAGCCGGTGGTGCACCTCGCCAGCGGCAGCGTCGCCGCCGTCGCCGCCCAGGCCCGCTGGCGCTCCGCCCAGGGCATCCTCTTCACCCCGGCCGAATTCCTCCGCGTCGCCGAGGACAGCGACCGCACCGCCGAGCTCGGCCGTTGGCTCCTCGAAGAGGCCATCGAGCAGGCCGCCGACCGGGCCAGGGCGGGACACGCCGTCTCCGTGGCGGTCCGCCTCCCCGCCCGCAGACTCCTCGACAAGGGGGCGCCGGCCGCCTCCATCGAGGCCCTGCTCACCCGGCACGGCCTGCCCTCCGGCGCCCTGATGATCGAGGTGGCCGAAAGCGACCCCCGGATCTCCTTCGACGAGCTCGAACAGCGCCTTGTCGCGCTGCGGCGCCTCGGCGTCCGTATCGCGCTCGACGGGTTCGGCAGCGGCTACGCGGCGATCAACGCGCTGCGCAGGCTCCCCATCGACGTGCTCAAACTCGACCGCGGGCTGGTCGAGGGCGTCGTGGAGTCCGCCCGCCTGCACAAGATCACCAGTGGGCTGCTGCGCATCGCCTGCGATCTCGGCATGCAGTCCGTCGCCGACGGGGTCGACGTACCCGAACAGGTCGTCGCCCTGCGCGCCATGGGCTGCACGCACGGCCAGGGCATGGCCTTCTCGGGGCCGCTCGACGAGTACCGGCTGCGCCGCGCCCTGGCCCGGGGCACGTTCCCGACGCCGGGGACCGCCGCCCAGCCCGTCCTGGCCGGTGGTTCCCGACCCCGTCTCGGCGGCTCACATACTGAGACGCCTGTCCCACCCACTTGACACGTCGCGTGCGTCGGAGAGAGGGTCAATGCCATGCGCACCCGAATTCTCGTACTTGGAAAGCGCGTCGGCTGAGCAGAGTCCCTCGATGGCACTCTGCGGACCACACCGACGCGCTCCCCTCGCTTGCCTCACGGCACGAGGGGTTTTTTGTTGCACCGGACCACCCAAACCGTCCCAGAACACCCCGCACAAACCCTCAGCTTCGAGAAGAGAATGCCGATGACCGAGCAGGCCACCGGGGCCCACCACCCCCAGCCGCGGGCCCGTAACGGCGGATCGCCCGCCGCCACCGTTGAGCACGTCACGGGCGCGCAGTCCCTCATCCGCTCTCTCGAGGAAGTGGGCGCCGACACGGTATTCGGCATTCCCGGCGGCGCCATCCTCCCGGCCTACGACCCGATGATGGACTCCACCCGGGTCCGGCATGTGCTGGTCCGTCACGAACAGGGCGCGGGGCACGCCGCCACCGGCTACGCGCAGGCCACCGGCAAGGTCGGCGTCTGCATGGCCACCTCGGGCCCCGGCGCGACGAACCTGGTCACGCCGATCGCGGACGCCCACATGGACTCCGTCCCGCTGGTCGCGATCACCGGCCAGGTCGCCTCCAAGTCGATCGGCACGGACGCCTTCCAGGAGGCGGACATCTGCGGCATCACGATGCCGGTCACCAAGCACAACTTTCTGGTCACCCGGGCGGAGGACATCCCGCACACCATCGCCGAGGCATTCCACATCGCCTCCACCGGCCGTCCGGGCCCGGTCCTCGTCGACATCGCCAAGGACGCCCTCCAGGCGCAGACCACGTTCTCCTGGCCGCCCACCCAGGACCTGCCCGGCTACCGCCCGGTCACCAAGCCGCACGCCAAGCAGATCCGCGAGGCCGCCAAGCTGATCACCCGGGCCAGGCGCCCGGTGCTGTACGTCGGCGGCGGCGTCATCAAGGCGGGGGCCACCGCCGAGCTGAAGGTCCTCGCCGAACTCACCGGGGCGCCCGTCACCACCACCCTGATGGCGCTCGGCGCGTTCCCCGACAGCCACCCGCTGCACGTGGGAATGCCGGGCATGCACGGTGCGGTCACCGCCGTCACCGCGCTGCAGAAGGCCGACCTGATCGTCGCCCTCGGAGCCCGCTTCGACGACCGCGTCACCGGCAAGCTGGACAGCTTCGCCCCGTACGCCAAGGTCGTCCACGCCGACATCGACCCGGCCGAGATCGGCAAGAACCGCGCCGCCGACGTGCCGATCGTGGGCGACGCCCGTGAGGTCCTCGCGGACCTGGTCCAGGCCGTGCAGGCCGAGCACACGGAGGGCCACGTCGGCGACTACGAGGCATGGTGGAAGGACCTCAACCGCTGGCGCGAGACCTACCCGCTCGGCTACGACCTCCCCGAGGACGGCAGCCTGTCGCCGCAGCAGGTCATCCGACGCATCGGCGAGCTCGCCCCCGATGACACGATCTTCGCAGCGGGCGTCGGCCAGCACCAGATGTGGGCGGCCCACTTCATCGACTACGAGCAGCCCGGTACCTGGCTGAACTCCGGCGGCGCCGGAACGATGGGCTATGCGGTCCCGGCCGCGATGGGCGCCAAGGCGGGTGCGCCGGACCGCACGGTCTGGGCCATCGACGGCGACGGCTGCTTCCAGATGACCAACCAGGAACTCACCACCTGCGCGCTGAACAACATCCCGATCAAGGTCGCGATCATCAACAACGGCGCGCTCGGGATGGTCCGCCAGTGGCAGACCCTGTTCTACAACCAGCGGTACTCCAACACGGTGCTGCACTCCGGTGCCGACACCGAGGGCGTCCCCGCGAAGGGCACCCGCGTCCCGGACTTCGTCAAGCTGTCCGAGGCCATGGGCTGCCACGCGATCCGCTGCGAGCACCCGGCCGACCTGGACAAGGCGATCGAGGAGGCGAACTCCGTCAACGACCGCCCCGTCGTGATCGACTTCATCGTCCACGAGGACGCCATGGTCTGGCCCATGGTCGCCGCCGGCACCTCCAACGACGAGGTCATGGCGGCCCGCGGGGTCCGCCCCGACTTCGGCGACAACGAAGACGACTGAGAGACAGAGAGAGACCGACGCCATGTTCACCAAGCACACGCTCTCCGTCCTTGTCGAGAACAAGCCGGGTGTCCTCGCCAGGATCACCGCCCTGTTCTCCCGCCGCGGCTTCAACATCGACTCGCTCGCGGTCGGAACCACCGAACACCCCGACATCTCGCGCATCACCATCGTCGTCAATGTCGAGGGCCTGCCCCTTGAGCAGGTGACCAAGCAGCTCAACAAGCTGGTGAACGTCCTCAAGATCGTCGAACTGGAGCCCTCCGCTGCGATCCAGCGGGAGCTCGTCCTGGTGAAGGTCCGCGCCGACAACGAGACCCGCTCCCAGATCACCGAGATCGTCCAGCTGTTCCGCGCCAAGACCGTGGACGTCTCCCCGGAGGCGGTCACGATCGAGGCCACCGGCGGCGCCGACAAGCTGGAGGCCATGCTCAGGATGCTGGAGCAGTACGGCATCAAGGAGCTGGTCCAGTCCGGCACCATCGCCATAGGGCGCGGCGCGCGCTCGATCACCGACCGGTCGCTGCGCGCCCTCGACCGCACGGCGTAGGAAGACAACCCGCCGCCTCGCCGCCCGTATGGCGAGATCCCGCAACGTATTCACCGCACCCCGCCGTACGGTGGGACGCAACACCTGCACACCAAGGAGAGACCCAGTGGCCGAGCTGTTCTACGACGACGACGCCGACCTGTCCATCATCCAGGGCCGCAAGGTCGCGGTCATCGGCTACGGCAGCCAGGGCCACGCCCATGCGCTGTCGCTGCGCGACTCGGGTGTCGACGTCCGTGTCGGTCTGCACGAGGGCTCCAAGTCCCGGACCAAGGCCGAGGAGCAGGGCCTGCGCGTGGTGACGCCGTCCGAGGCCGCCGCCGAGGCCGACGTCATCATGATCCTGGTGCCGGACCCGATCCAGGCGAAGGTCTACGAGGAGTCCATCAAGGACAACCTCAAGGACGGCGACGCGCTGTTCTTCGGCCACGGCCTGAACATCCGCTACGGCTTCATCAAGCCGCCGGCCGGTGTCGACGTCTGCATGGTCGCCCCGAAGGGCCCGGGCCACCTGGTCCGCCGTCAGTACGAGGAGGGCCGCGGCGTCCCGTGCATCGTGGCCGTCGAGCAGGACGCCTCGGGCAACGGCCTGGCGCTCGCCCTGTCGTACGCGAAGGGGATCGGCGGCACCCGCGCCGGCGTCATCAAGACGACCTTCACCGAGGAGACCGAGACCGACCTGTTCGGTGAGCAGGCCGTTCTGTGCGGTGGTACCGCCGCCCTGGTCAAGGCCGGTTTCGAGACGCTGACCGAGGCCGGGTACCAGCCGGAGATCGCGTACTTCGAGTGCCTGCACGAGCTGAAGCTCATCGTGGACCTGATGTACGAGGGCGGCCTGGAGAAGATGCGCTGGTCGATCTCCGAGACCGCCGAGTGGGGCGACTACATCACCGGCCCGCGGATCATCACGGACGCCACCAAGGCCGAGATGAAGAAGGTCCTCGCGGAGATCCAGGACGGCTCCTTCGCCAAGAACTGGATGGACGAATACCACAACGGTCTGCCCAAGTACAACGAGTACAAGAAGGCCGACAGCGACCACCTGCTGGAGACCACGGGTCGTGAGCTGCGCAAGCTCATGAGCTGGGTCAACGACGAGGACGCGTAGCACGCCCCGGGGGCGGACCGGCACCGGTCCGCCCCCGTCGCGTTTCCGCCCGAAGACGTGGCGTCGTACGTGTGTACAAGTCGTCCACTCCGAGTGGGTGATCCTTCCAACGGGGCGCAGTATGAGTCCTGGCGCATGACTACACTTCTCTACACATACACGCGTCAGGCCCACAGTGTCGTGCGTCTTCCACGCGGCAAGCCCCTCCACCGCCTGCGGCCGTCGGGACGGCCGTCCGCACTGGACCTGTGAGGACTCACGTGAGCTCGAAACCCGTCGTACTCATCGCTGAAGAGCTGTCGCCCGCCACGGTTGACGCCCTGGGACCGGATTTCGACATCCGGCACTGCAACGGCGCGGACCGCGCCGAACTCCTCCCCGCGATCGCCGACGTGGACGCCATTCTGGTACGCTCCGCGACCAAGGTCGACGCCGAGGCCATCGCCGCCGCGAAGAACCTCAAGGTCGTCGCCCGCGCGGGCGTCGGTCTGGACAACGTCGACGTCTCCGCCGCCACCAAGGCCGGTGTGATGGTCGTCAACGCACCGACCTCCAACATCGTCACCGCCGCCGAGCTCGCCTGCGGTCTGCTGGTCGCCACCGCGCGCAACATCCCGCAGGCGAATGCCGCGCTCAAGAATGGCGAGTGGAAGCGCTCCAAGTACACCGGTGTCGAGCTGAGCGAGAAGATCCTCGGCGTCGTCGGCCTCGGCCGCATCGGCGTCCTGGTGGCCCAGCGCATGTCGGCCTTCGGCATGAAGATCGTCGCGTACGACCCCTATGTGCAGCCCGCGCGCGCCGCCCAGATGGGTGTCAAGCTCCTCTCGCTGGACGAGCTGCTGGAGGTCGCCGACTTCATCACCGTGCACCTGCCCAAGACTCCCGAGACGATCGGCCTGATCGGCGACGAGGCGCTGCACAAGGTGAAGCCCACCGTGCGCATCGTCAACGCCGCGCGCGGCGGCATCGTCGACGAGGCGGCGCTGGCCTCCGCCCTCAAGGAGGGTCGGGTCGCCGGTGCCGGTCTCGACGTGTACGCGAAGGAGCCCTGCACGGACTCCCCGTTGTTCGAGTTCGACCAGGTCGTCTGCACCCCGCACCTGGGTGCCTCCACCGACGAGGCCCAGGAGAAGGCGGGCATCGCGGTCGCCAAGTCGGTGCGCCTCGCCCTCGCCGGCGAGCTCGTCCCGGACGCGGTCAACGTCCAGGGCGGTGTGATCGCCCAGGACGTGCGTCCGGGCCTGCCGCTCGCCGAGAAGCTCGGCCGGATCTTCACCGCGCTCGCCGGCGAGGTCGCGGTCCGGCTCGACGTCGAGGTGTACGGCGAGATCACCCAGCACGACGTCAAGGTGCTCGAACTCTCCGCGCTCAAGGGTGTGTTCGAGGACGTCGTCGACGAGACCGTGTCGTACGTGAACGCTCCGCTCTTCGCCCAGGAGCGTGGCGTCGAGGTCCGCCTGACCACCAGCTCCGAGTCGCCCGACCACCGCAACCTGGTGACCGTCCGCGGCACGCTCTCGGGCGGCGAGGAGGTCGCGGTCTCCGGCACCCTGGCCGGACCCAAGCACCTCCAGAAGATCGTTGCCGTCGGCGAGTACGACGTGGACCTGGCGCTCGCCGACCACATGGTGGTGCTGCGCTACGAGGACCGCCCCGGCGTCGTCGGCACGGTCGGCCGGATCCTCGGTGAGGCCGGTCTGAACATCGCGGGCATGCAGGTCTCGCGGACGGGCGCGGGCGGCGAGGCGCTGGTCGTCCTCACCGTCGACGACGACGTCCCGGCGTCGGTGCTCGCCGAGATCTCCACGGAGATCGGTGCCACCTCGGCCCGCACGGTGAACCTGACCGACTGAACGGCGGAACCCGACGGCCGTCCGCCGACGGTCCCGCGCCCTGCGGCTGCGCGTACCCGGCATGTAGACATGTGTCTTACACAAGCGTCTGCGTGCCGGGTACGCTGCTTTCATGGGACACCGTGAGGATCTGCTCGAAGGCGCCAAGCGCTGCTTGTTGGAGAAGGGGTACGCACGGACGACGGCGCGTGACATCGTGGCCGCCTCCGGTACGAATCTCGCCTCCATCGGCTACCACTACGGCTCGAAGGAGGCCCTGCTCAATCTCGCCTTCCTCAAGCTGACCGAGGAGTGGGGCGATGTGCTCACCGAGCGGCGGGACGAGGAGGCGGGCGATGGCGGCGCGTCCCGTCCGCCGCTCGACCAGTTCCGCGAGACCTGGGAACGGGTGATCGACAGCTATGAGCGGACCCGTTCGGTCTGGCAGCTCCAGATGGAGGTCGTCTCCCGGATCGACCAGGACCCGGAGCTGAGGAGGGCGCTGATCGGCCCGCAGCGCGACGGACGGGACGGGCTCGCCGAGAACATGCTCGGCATCGATCCGGAGAAGGACCCCGAAAAGGCCCGGGTGGCCGGGCTGTTCTGCCAGGCACTGCTCGCGGGCGTGATGGTGCAGTGGCTGATGGACAGCGAGTCGGCACCGTCCGCGCAGGACCTGACGGACGGCCTGAAGGCGGTGCTGGAGGGGCGCGTGTCATAACTGCCTCGCCCGCATGCTTGCGTACGTGCGTGCCTGCGTGCCTGCGTGCCTGCGTACGGGCGTATGGGCGTACGCGTATGCCTGCCGTACGGGTGTACGTGTGTGTCTGCGTGTCTGTGTACGGGCTTCCCGGCGGCGAGCGGTGAGTGGTGAACGGTGAACGACGGGCGGCGGTCGGTGGCCCGCCGGTCATCGGTCCGCGATGTGACGACGTGTCATAGACGGTGCATGGGTCCTGCGTTGGGTCCTGAGGCCCATGACGCGGGGCATTCCCGGCCCTAGGGTGAGCGACTGTCATGTCACTTGCTGACATCGGGGGTCGGGGACGCGTATGTCTGTTATCGGTGGCATGTCGGTGCCCGGGGGGCCGGTTCCGGCGGGACCTGGGCTGCGGGAGCTTCCGCGGACGCTCAACACGGTGCGGGTGCTGCTGTTCGTCCTGTTCGGCGCGACGGCTCTGGGCGGGCTCGGCCTGTTCGGCTCGGCGCTCGCCGTGGACGCGATGGGGGCCCAGGTCCTCGGCATCCTGCTCTACGCCGCCGCGCCGGGTGTGCTCGGGCTGCTGCTGGCGCGGCACGTGCGGACAGGCCGCAAACGGGTCTGGTGGGGACTTGTCGCCGTCCAGGTGTGGCTGGTCCTCGGTGGCGTGGCCAACATCGGGGACGGGTCGGCGCGCGGTTTCACCCAGCTGGTCCTGCCGGTCCTGATCCTCTTCTGCCTCACCCGGCGGCAGAGCCGGTCCTGGTTCCTGCTGCCGCCGGTGGAACGGGGGGCGAAGCCGGAGGGGGAGCGGAGGCGGTGGCGCGGGTTCTCGCTCCCGCACCTGATCACCTGGCGCCGCGACCGGGGGCAGACGGCTCTTGAGTACCTGGGCCTGGTGCTGATCGTCGTCGCGCTGATCGCCGCCATGGCCCTGAGCGGCCTCGGCGGGCGGATCACCGCCGAACTCCAGTCCGCGATCTGCTCGCTGAGCGGCTACTCGTGCCCGGCGTCCGGGGACGGTTCGGGCCGGGTCGAGGCGGGTCCCGGCCGGACCGGGGGCGCGGACGGCGGGGGCACCGCGGGTGCGGACGACGGCGCGACCGTCACCGGCGGCACCGGCTCGTCGGGCGGCGGCAACGGCGGTCCGTCCGGCGGTGCCGCGAACGGCGGAACGGCGAATGGCGGTGCCGCGAACGGCGGAACGGCGAACGGTGATGCCGCGAACGGCGGGAGCACCGAGGGAAGCTCCTCCGGCGGTACGGCAGGCTCCGGCGGCACCGGTGGCCCCGACGACGGCCGCCCCGGCAGCGGCGTGGACACCTACCCCGAGGACGGTGTCGAACCCGAGGCCGAGTACGACACCCCGGCGCCCGACGAGAAGGACAAGGCCGACGACAAGGGCGGTGACAAGGCCGAGGAGGAGGACTGCAGCGGCTGGGGCTTCTTCGGATGCGCCTGGGACCGCACCACCCAGGTCGTCAAGGGGGTGGCGGTCGACGGCGTCTGGGGCGACATCACCGGGATCATCGACCTGTTCAAGCCCGAGACGTGGTCCGGCATCGCGGACTACGGCAAACAACTCGGCGACCAGTGGATGAAGGACTCCAAGGACGCCGGCGACAAGTGGGACAAGGGCGACTACCTCGGTGCCGTCTGGGACTGGGGCAAGGCGTCGGTCAACACGGTGGTGAAGGTCGGCGACGACGTGTTCGTCGGCGACGAGGTCCGCGAACGCTGGAACAACGGGGAGAAGACCCGGGCCGTCACCGATGTGATCTGGAACGTCGGTTCCCTGTTCATTCCCGGCTATGACGTGGCGAAGGTCGTCGGCAAGGTCGGCAAGCTCGGCAAGCTGGGGAAGATCGCCGAGAAGGTGGCGAAGGCCGTCGACGACGCGGGCGGCGCGGCGCGCCGCGCCCGCAAGGCCGCCGAACTCGGCGACCTCGACGGGGTCCGCAGGGCGGCCAAGGAGGCGGACGACGCCGCCGACGCGGCGGAGGACGCGGCACGCCGGACCGGCTGCGTCATCGCGTCCGGGCCGTCCGCGGTGCGCTACGGCGGCGGGATCACGGGCGTCGCGGGCTCCGGCACCGGGGTGCTGGCCTCCGGTTCCACCGGCAGGGTCGTCCTCGCGAACGGCGGCTGCGACGAGGCGGCCAAGGCCAAGGCCGCGGAGGCCCGAGCCCAGGAACGGGCCGCCCACCTGGAGCAGAAGCGCCTGGAGGAGCCGGAGCGCGCCCGCAAGGCCGAGCTGGACAAGAAGAAGTACCCGGAGCCGACCCGCAACGACACCTCCGACCCGCGCAACTACAACTCGCCGTCCTGGGCGGAGGACCTCAAGGACCGCAAGCTCGGCGACGCGGACCTCGGTGACGGCTACTGGGCGAGCCGCGACCGCAATCCGGCCCCCAACTGGAAGAACGAGTCCTGGCTGCGGTACCAGGAGCAGGTCACCGGCACCAACCGGGGCCAGGAGTACGTCGTCCCGCACCCCAAGGAGGGCAAGCCGGCCGTGGAGTACGACGGCTGGGACTCCGGTAGGCAGACGTTCCTGGAGGCCAAGAACGGTTACCGGAGCTACCTGTCCCAGTCCGAGTCGGGCAAGCTCACCAAGTCCGGCAAGGACAAGTTCGTCGCCGAGGCGCGCGCCCAGGTCGAGGCGTCCGGCGGCCGCGCGGTGGAGTGGCACTTCTCCGACCCCGAGGTGGCGAAGGCCGCGCGCCAGGCGTTCCGGGACGAGGGCCTGCCGATCAAGGTCGTCCACACCAAGCCGAAGCCGAACGACAGCACCAGGAAACCGGGGGCCTTCGACGAGTAGCCTGCACGCAGGGCGGCCCGGCCGGGTCCGTGCCGCCCTGCCCGGCAGACGAAGCTCGACGGAGGAAAGTGCATGCGACGTGTGGTGCGGGCCTTCTGGGGTCCCCGGCCGGAGTCGGTCGAAACGCTCGCCGGACGCTGGAAGCGGACGCTGGACGGGATCACCGGACTGCTTCCCGCCCCGGCGTCGCCCGGCGGCGCCGGGGCGGGCACCTGGCGCCAGGCCCATGGCACCGGCCCGGAGACCGAACTGCCCGCGGACGAGGGCGCGCTGCTCGGCGCCCTGCGCGTGGCACGGACTGCCGAGGACTGGTCGGACCTCACGGGCACCGCGCTGCGACTGGACCGCACGGGGGAGGCCGGTTGGCGCACCGAGACCAGTGGACTGGCCGGGGGCAGCCCGGAGTTCCTGCTCCAGTCGTTCGTGGTGACGTTGCACGCGCCGGACGGCGCCGACGTCCCGGAGGCCGAACTTCTCGCTCTCCTCGCCCGGGAGTGGGAACCGGACTTCGGCGACGTGAGCGACGACGATGTGCTCGACGCGCTGGAGGACGACGCCGGGTACTCCGTCGGCGACCCCGTGGTGGGCCGGGTCGGCTACCTCTCCCCGGCGAGGGCCGCCCTCCTCCCGGAGGACCTGAAGGCGGCCCGGGAGGAACTTACCGGCGGCGGTGTGCTGCTGCGCGTCGCGGCGGCGGGCGCGAGTGCGGACGTGGTGGCGGCCTACGAACAGCTCCGTGACGCCGGGGCGCTGGAGCCGCTGCCCCGCCCGATGGACCGGCCGGTCCTGTGACCGGGCGCGCCGGGGAGACCTTCACCACCGACCGGGCGCTGCTCGACATCGACGCCCTGCTGGCACGCCCGTTGCCGGTGGCCGGGCCCACGGCGGCCGAAAGCGACCCGGAGACGGGGGAGTGGACGGGGACCGGCGGCGACGGCTTCCGTGTCGTCCCGCTCTGGGAGGGCGATGCGCTGACCGGGGTGTACGCCGCCGAGTGGAACGACGCCGAGGACGCGGCCGAGGCCCATCGCGCCGCCCTCGTCGACATACTGGACCGTCGGTGGGGGCCGCACCGCGCGGTGCCGCTGCACGTGCCGCTCTTCCGCCGCCAGGAGGGTTCCCCCGTCGATCCCCTGTTCGATGCTCTCTTCGACCAGGACCTCTACGGCGACCTGACGGTCTGGGGCCCGGTGGAGGGTGCGGACCTGTGGGTCGGGGTGAGCGTCGGGCACAGCGACGGCGACGCGCCGCTGGTGCTGGCGGCCCTCGTCGCCGCCCGGCCGGTCGCCGCCCCGGACGCATGGTGAGGGCCGGGTGACGTGAACGGGCCCGGCCCGTGCCGACGTCGACGGCGGCACGGGCGACGGTGACGTCGGCCGGGACGGTGGCGTGCGGGTCCGCCCGGCGCGACCGTCCGGTACGGTCCACGGGGATGTCGAGCCGGGGCATCCGCCGAGGCGCTCGGCGCATGCGGGTGACGGTCCGGAAACCCGCGGACCGCTCGGACCGGAAGACCGCCGACGGCCGACGGTCGAGAACTGCTGAACGTTCCCCTGTCCGTGATCCCGCTGTCCGTGAACCCCCTGTCCGTGGTCCCGCCGTCCGTGATCACGCGGGAATGCTCGAACGATGCTCGTGATCACGCGGAAGTGCGCACGGAATCGCGGACCCTGCAGAGCTCTCAGAGCCGGGCGCCCTTGAGCGCCATGTGCAGCAGCAGCCGGTCCTCGCCGTCGTTCAGGTCGAGACCGGTGAGCTGGTGGACCCGGGACAGCCGGTAGTAGAGCGTCTGGCGGTGGATGCCGAGCGCGGCGGCCGTCCGCGACGCCTGGCCGGCGCAGTCGAGGAACACCTCGGCGGTGCGGGCCAGATCCGCGTGCCCGGGGGACAGCAGGGCGCGGACGGAGGGGTCGGCGGCCGATTCGGCGGGCAGCGCGGTCAGCAGCCGGTACGGGCCGATCGCCGACCACTGCGCGACCGGGCCGAAGCGGGACTCGGCCGCCGCCGCGCGGGCCGCGGCCGACGCCTCGTGCCAGGCCGTCGCCAGGTCCGCCAGACCGCGGCGGGGTGCCGCGACCCCGGCGGTGGCGCCCCGGCCCGCGATCGCCCGCAGCCGTTCCGCCGCGCCGAGCGCCGGTTCCGGCACCTCGGCCGAGCGCAGCCGGATCAGCGCGGCCAGCGAGGGCGGGCCCGCCGGGCCCGGGGCCGCGACCGACGCGAGCGCCGCCGCCGAGGGCACGGTGCGCACCGACGGCGGCTCCTGCGGCCACGGGGACACGCACACCACCGTGTGCAGCCCCTCCGCGCCCGTGCCCAGCGAGTCCTGCAGCGCGGTCACCGCCATGTCGCGCTGCCAGCCCCGCCCGGCGGTCAGGGCCGCGCCGAACTCCCGGGACAGGTCCGTGCCCGCCCGCGCCTCCTCGGAGAGCAGCACCCCGATCCGGGCCGCCACCTCCATCGCCGCCACCAGCCGTTCCTCGGTCGGTCCGGGGTCGGCGTCGAGCAGCCACACGTACCCGAGGACCACACCCCGATGGCGTACCGGCAGACAGATCCGGTCCCGGAAGACCCCGGCCTCGGGGGCGGCCGGGATGCGGACCGGGCCGGTGGCGCGCGTGATGCCGAAGGCCTCGAACCAGGCGCGGACCGCGGGTGTCGAGCGCCGGGTCAGGATCGAGCGCGTGCGGACCGGGTCCATGGCCATGTCGTCGTCGCTGTCGTGGGCCCCGAAGGCGACAAGGCCGAAATCACGGTTCTCCAGGGTCGCGGGGGCGCCGAGCAGCCCGGAGATCTCGTCGACCAGCTCCTGGTAATCGCCCTTCACCCGGCCATTCTCGCACCCCTTCAGACATATGTCTGAGACCCGGGCAACGGATGCGTGACAGCTGTCGATGGCCCACCATCGGAGTGATCCTTAGATTTCACGGTGGTTCTCCGTGCTGTACCGCGCCGTTCCCCCCGCCGCCGGTACGGCTTTCGTTCGTACTTTCCGTGGAGGTGCCCCGTGCTGGGTCCCGTGATTCTCGCCGCGTCCCGCAGCGACAAGATGCGCCGTTTCATCTCGGCCGCTCCCGGCACGAAGCAGGTCGTCGACCGGTTCATCGCCGGCGAGACCGTCGACCAGGTCGTCCCCGTCATCCGGGACGCCGCCGACAAGGGCCTCGAAGTCACCCTCGACGTGGTGGGCGAGGACATCACCACGCCCGAGCAGGCCGCCGCCGCCCGCGACGCCTACCTGGAGCTGATCGACCGGCTCAAGGAGCTGGAGCTGGGGACCGCGGCGGAGATGTCCGTCAAGCTCTCCATGTTCGGCCAGTCGCTGGACGGCGGCCACGAGCTGGCGCTCGCCAACGTCCGCCCGGTCGTCGAGGCCGCCGCCGCGATCGGCACCACGGTCACCCTGGACGCCGAGGACCACACCACCCTCGACTCGATGTTCGCCATCCACGAGGAGCTGCGGAAGGACTTCCCGCAGACCGGATGCGTCATCCAGGCGTACCTGTTCCGCACCGAGGAGGACGCCCGCCGCCTCGCCGCCGCCGGCAGCCGCGTCCGCATCGTGAAGGGCGCCTACAAGGAGCCCGCCTCCGTCGCCCACCAGGACAAGGCCGAGATCGACAAGGCGTACGTCCGCATCCTGAGGACCCTCATGGAGGGCGAGAGCTACCCGATGATCGGGTCGCACGACCCGCGGCTGATCGCCATCGCCCAGGAGCTGGGACGCAAGGCAGGGCGCAAACTGGACGAGTACGAGTTCCAGATGCTCTACGGCATCCGCAGCGACGAGCACGTCCGGCTCGCCGCCGAGGGCCACCGGATGCGCGTGTACACCGCGTACGGAACCGACTGGTACGGATACTTCATGCGCCGCCTCGCGGAGAAGCCGGCGAACCTGCTGTTCTTCGGCCGCTCCATCCTCACCAAGGGCTGAACCGGCCGCCGGCCGTCCCCCATCCCCGCCGACACCAAGGAGACAAGGCACTCATGGACGCTGTGACCCAGGTCCCCGCGCCGGTCAACGAGCCGGTCCACACCTACGCACCGGGCTCCCCGGAGCGCGCCCGCCTGGAGGCGAAGCTCAAGGAGCTCAGCGAGAACCCGATCGACCTCCCGATGACCATCGGCGGCGAGAGGCGGATGGGCGGCGGCGAGCGCTTCGACGTCGTGCAGCCGCACAACCACAAGGCCGTCATCGGGACCTTCGGCAACGCCACGCAGAAGGACGCGCAGGACGCGATCGACGCCGCCCTGGCCGCCGCCCCGGCCTGGCGCGCGACGTCCTTCGACGACCGCGCCGCGATCATCCTGCGCGCCGCCGAGCTGCTTGCGGGCCCCTGGCGCGAGACGCTGGCCGCCTCCACCATGCTCGGCCAGTCCAAGACCGCCCAGCAGGCCGAGATCGACACCCCCTGCGAGCTCGTCGACTTCTGGCGCTTCAACGTGCACTACGCGCGCCAGATCCTCGCCGAGCAGCCCCCGGCCAACTCGCCGGGCGTGTGGAACCGCATGGACCACCGCCCGCTGGAGGGCTTCGTCTACGCGATCACGCCGTTCAACTTCACGGCCATCGCGGGCAACCTGCCCACCGCCCCCGCCCTCATGGGCAACGTCGTGGTGTGGAAGCCGTCCCCGACGCAGACCCACGCCGCCGTGCTGCTGATGCAGCTCCTGGAGGAGGCGGGCCTGCCCAAGGGCGTCATCAACCTGGTGACCGGTGACGGCCTCGCCGTCTCGGAGGTGGCCCTGAACCACCGCGACCTGGCCGGTATCCACTTCACCGGCTCGACCCCCACCTTCCAGCACCTGTGGAAGACGGTCGGCACCAACATCGCCAACTACCGCACCTACCCGCGCCTCGTCGGCGAGACCGGCGGCAAGGACTTCGTGGTCGCCCACCCGTCGGCCGACCACGCCGTGCTGAAGACCGCGCTGACCCGGGGCTCCTTCGAGTTCCAGGGCCAGAAGTGCTCGGCGTCCTCGCGCGCCTACATTCCGGCCTCCATCTGGAACTCCGGTTTCAAGGAGAAGTTCGCCGCCGAGGTCGACGCCATCACCATGGGCGACGTCACCGACCTGTCGAACTTCATCGGTGCCGTCATCGACGACCGCTCGTTCGCCAAGAACAAGGCGGCGATCGACCGCGCGAAGGCCGACCCGACCTGCACGATCATCGCGGGCGGCAGCTACGACGACTCGGTGGGCTACTTCGTCCGCCCGACCGTCATCGAGTGCACCGACCCGACCAACGAGGTCTTCACGACCGAGTACTTCGGCCCGATCCTCGCCGTGCACGTCTACGAGGACGACGCCTACGACGCGATGCTGGAGCAGATGGAGTCGGTCTCCGACTACGCGCTGACCGGTTCCGTCATCGCCAACGACCGCGCCGCGGCCGCGCACACCATGGAGAAGCTGCGGTACGCCGCGGGCAACTTCTACATCAACGACAAGTCGACCGGTGCGGTCGTCGGCCAGCAGCCCTTCGGCGGCGGCCGTGCCTCCGGCACCAACGACAAGGCGGGTGCCCCGCAGAATCTCCAGCGCTGGACGCTGACCCGGGCCATCAAGGAGACGCTGGTCCCGCCGACCGAGTACACCTACCCCCACCAGGGCTGACGCTCTCCGGGGCGCCGTCACCCCGGGCGCCCCGCCCGTGAACTCCGCCTCCCGACCGGTTCCCCTGCCGGCCGGGAGGCGGTTTCCATTGCGCCCCGGCCGGACCGGGGCCCTGTCCGGCCTCAGACCTCCACGAGCACCTGATCGAGCGACTTGCGCACCAGGTCCGGCACCTCGCAGTCGTCGGCCGGGTACCCGATCGGGATCACCGCGAACGCCTTCTCGTTCTCCGGCCGGTCCAGCACCTCGCGCAGGAACCGCATCGGGCTCGGCGTGTGGACCAGCGCCGCCAGACCCGACAGGTGCAGGGCCGAGAGCAGCATCCCGACCGCGATGCCGACCGACTCGTCGACGTAGTAGTGCTTGCGCCGGCTCCCGTCCTCGCCCAGCCAGTACCGCTGCTGGAACACCACGACGAGCGCCGGGGCGTCGGTCATGTGGGACTTCACGGAGTCCGTGCCCAGCGGGCGCAGCGCCGTCAGCCACTCCTCACCGAGCCGGCCCTCGTAGCTGATCCGCTCCTCGTGCTCGGCCGCCTCACGGATACGCCGCCGCACCTCCGGGTCCTTGACCAGGACGAAGGTCCACGGTTGCTGGTGCGCACCGGAAGGGGCGGTGGCGGCGCAGGCGATGGCGTCCTTCACCACCTGTTCGGGCACGGGGTCGGCGGAGAACCGGCGCACGGTCCGGCGTTCGTCCATCCGCCGTCGCAGTTCGGCGGAGCGGGAGAGGGACTCGTCGGCCGCGATCCGCACGGGGCGGTAGGGGACCGGACGGTAGGGCGAGCCGTGGGTGGGTGTCCAGTGCGGTGATACGGCTGTGGTGTCAGACATGTCGGCAGTCTGTCGGTGACGGCAGGTCCGGACCAGAGGGCCGTCGGACAGAACGGGCGCGCGCGACCGGTCGGTGTCCGTCCGTGGCCCTTCCCGCGAGTGCCCGCAGTCCTTCTCGTATCCGCCCGTGGCCCTTGCTGCGAGTGCCCGCAGTCCTTCTCGTGCGTGCCCGGAATCCGGCCGGTACCCGATCGGCCGTCGGGGCGGCGTGGCAGGCTGATCGCATGACCCAGTGGACCGCCCCGCCCGTGCACACCGCCCACACCCACCGACTGACCCCGGCCGACCTCGACGGCATCCGGGCCTTCCTGGACACCGCCTTCGAGGGCGATTTCAGCGACGAGGACTGGGACCACGGTCTCGGCGGCATCCACGCGTACGTGCGGGACGGCAGCGGACTCCTGGCGCACGGAAGCGTGGTCCAGCGCCGGGTGGTCCTCGCGGACCGCTCGTACCGGATCGGCTACGTGGAGGCGGTGGCGGTGCGCGCCGACCGGCGGCGTCAGGGCCTCGGCGGACGGGTGATGACCGCGCTGGAGCAGGTCGTGGACGGGGCGTACGCCTTCGGGGCGCTGTCCGCCTCGGAGGCCGGCGCGGCGCTGTACGCCGGGCGCGGCTGGCAGGTGTGGCCGGGGCGGATCGCCGCACAGGCGACGCACGGCGTCCAGCGGCTGCCGGACGAGGAGGGCAGTACCTTCGTCCGCCCCGTGACCGGCCGCCCGTTGCCCGCCGGGTCCGGGACCCTGGTCTTCGACTGGCGGGACGGCGACGTGCTCTGAGACGACGCCCGACGGTCCGGGGAGACGGGGCCGGGCTGATGGGGCATGCAGGCTCCGGGCCGACGGAGCGGACCGGTCCGGGGCCGATGGAGCTGACGCGTTCTGCGCGGGCGGCGTGTTCTCCGTCTCAGATAGTAGGAAGTCCGAGTAATTGTGGAGACAGGGCGGCCCGGCTGCCCTAACTTTGTAGGAGCCGAACGACTCGCTCGATCCAGCGATCGGCGGTTGTGAGTGCGCACCCCGTGCAGGCCATCCCTGCGGTGCCCGCTCCCCGCCCCTTCCGGCGCCTCGAAATCCCGATCTCGACATCACGTTTCACGCGTTGCCGATCTCGAAATCCTCGCGATCTCAAGGAGTCGATCCATCATGGCCGAGACGACCGCCCGCCGAGTCCGTCACACCCACCGCCCGACCGAGTCGGAGCGCCGCAATGCCGCCGCCGCCCTCCAGCGTGCCCTCGACCGCAGGGACAACGGCGGCGCCACGGGGCACTGACCCCGAGTGCCGTCCCGTCCGTGCGGGCGGGGTGCGCACAGCCCCCGCTTGTCCGCATGGCGGACATGACATGTCATGGGGTGGGACGCGCAGTAGGGTGCCTCCATGTCTCGCAGCATCAATCTCGCAGTGATCCCCGGTGACGGCATCGGCCAGGAGGTCGTGGCCCAGGGCCTCAAGGTCCTCAGGGCCGTACTCCCGCAGGATGTGAAGCTGGAGACCAAGGAGTACGACCTCGGCGCCCGGCGCTGGCACCGCACCGGCGAAACCCTCCCGGACGCCGAGCTCGACGAACTCAAGCGCCACGACGCCATCCTGCTCGGCGCGATCGGCGACCCCTCCGTGCCGTCCGGCGTCCTGGAGCGCGGGCTCCTGCTGAAGCTCCGGTTCGCCTTCGACCACTTCGTCAACCTGCGCCCGTCGAAGCTGTTCCCGAACACCGCGACCCCGCTGGCCGGCCGTCCGGACATCGACTTCGTCGTGGTCCGCGAGGGCACCGAGGGTCCGTACACCGGCAACGGCGGTTCGCTGCGCACCGGAACGGAGCACGAGGTCGCCACCGAGGTCAGTGTCAACACCGCCTACGGCGTCGAGCGTGTCGTCCGCGACGCCTTCGAGCGCGCGAACGCCCGCCCGCGCAAGAAGCTGACGCTGGTCCACAAGAACAACGTCCTGGTGTACGCCGGCCACATGTGGAAGAACATCTTCGACAGGGTCGCGACCGAGTACCCCGAGGTCACCACCGACTACCTGCACGTCGACGCCGCGACGATCTTCTTCGTCACCCAGCCGGAGCGCTTCGACGTCATCGTCACCGACAACCTCTTCGGCGACATCCTCACCGACCTGGCCGCCGCCGTGACCGGTGGTATCGGCCTCGCCGCGTCCGGCAACATCAACCCGACGGGTGCCTTCCCGTCGATGTTCGAGCCGGTCCACGGCTCCGCGCCCGACATCGCGGGCCAGGGCAAGGCCGACCCGACCGCCACGATCCTCTCCGTCGCCCTCCTGCTGCGCCACCTCGGCCACGACGCCGAGGCCGTGCGCATCGAGGACGCCGTCTCCGCCGACCTCGCGGAGCGAGGGGGGCACCTCTCGGGCCCGGAAGGCTCCGGGGGAGGGGGATCGCCCCGTACCACCGACCAGATCGGCGACGCGCTCGCGGTACGCGTGGCGAGCTGACCCGACGACTCCCCATCGAAGCCGCCGGGTCGCGACAGCACCCGGCGGCTTCCTCCGTGCGGTCCCGGGTGTCCTCGCGCCGACCGCTGGACACCGACCACCGGACCGCATTTCGCGTCATTTCGTGCAGAGCCGCCCCGGAGCGATAATCGGACGGGACTGCGTCTCTCGTACGGATGCTCGGACGTCCCGGCTGCTGCCGGGCGGCGAGGGCGCGAGCGCGGTCCAACGCACACGACAGGTGAAGGACACGCACTCATGACGACGCCCACGATCGAGCTCAAGCCCACCTCGACCCCGCTGTCCGACGCGGAGCGCGAGGCGATCCTCGCCGGGCCCGGCTTCGGCCGGCACTTCACCGATCACATGGTGACGATCCGGTGGACCGAGGGCCGCGGCTGGCACGACGGTCAGCTCGTCCCCTACGGTCCGCTCTCCCTCGACCCCGCGACCACCGTGCTGCACTACGCGCAGGAGATCTTCGAGGGGCTCAAGGCGTACCGCCGGCCCGACGGCAGCGTCGCCACCTTCCGCCCCGAGGCGAACGCCCGGCGGTTCCAGGCGTCGGCGCACCGGCTGGCCATGCCGGAACTGCCGGTCGAGACGTTCATCGAGGCGTGCGACGCGCTGGTCCGGCAGGACAAGGCGTGGGTCCCGGCGCACGGCGGCGAGGAGTCCCTCTACCTGCGCCCGTTCATGATCGCGACCGAGGTCGGTCTCGGTGTGAAGCCGGCCAACGAGTACCTCTTCGTGGTCATCGCCTCGCCGGCCGGCGCCTACTTCGCCGGCGGCGTCAAGCCGGTCTCCATCTGGCTGTCCGAGAACCGGGTGCGGGCCGTTCCCGGCGGCATGGGCGACGCCAAGACCGGCGGCAACTACGCCGCCTCCCTCCTCGCCCAGGCCGAGGCGACCGCGAAGGGCTGCGACCAGGTCGCCTACCTCGACGCGGTCGAGCACAAGTGGGTCGAGGAGCTCGGCGGGATGAACCTGTACTTCGTGTACGGGAACAAGATCGTCACCCCCGCCCTGACCGGCTCGCTGCTGGCCGGGGTGACCCGCGACTCGCTGCTCACGGTCGCCCGTGACCTGGGCTACGAGTCCGAGGAGGGGCGCGTCTCCATCGACCAGTGGCGGGCCGACACCGAGAACGGCACCCTCACCGAGGTCTTCGCCTGCGGCACCGCCGCCGTCATCACTCCGGTCGGCACGGTCAAGTGCGAGGGCGGCGAGTGGACGCAGAGCAAGGGCGAGCCGGGCGAGGTCACCCTCAAGCTGCGGGAGCGCCTGCTCGACATCCAGCGCGGCGTCGTCGAGGACGCCCACGGGTGGATGCACCCTCTCGGCTGAGCGCTGTCCCGTAACCCCGGGCGGGCGCGCGACGACAGCTACGGCACCTCGCCGCGTTGTCGGAACGTCCATATACATCCGGATACATCCGGTATGCGGATGTCCCTCCGCCTTGCGATGCACCGCATCCGACGCCGCGCGCCGGCCCACCAGGGATTACGGGACACCGCTCAGCACCCACCGCGGCGTGAAGGCCACTCCGTCGCGTGAAGGCCGATCTGTCGCGTGACGACTGTCGTGTGACGGCCGTCGTGTGGCGACTGTCGTGAAGGCCGTGCCCGGTTCCTGCCGGGCGCGGCCTTCGTCGTGTCCGCACGACGGTCGCGTTCTTGGAGTAGTGCTCGAAGACGTTATTCGAGACCTTCTGTTTTCCGTGTTCTCATGGTTAGAGTGCTGCTCCAAAGAGGAGGTGTGTCGACGTGCGACTGACCCCGACGGAACGCGACCGGCTGCTGCTGTTCAGCGCCGCGGAACTGGCCCGGACCCGCCGCGCCCGAGGTCTGAGGCTCAACGTCCCCGAGGCGACCGCGCTGATCGCGGACACGGTCTGCGAGGCGGCCCGTGACGGGCTCCGGCTCGCCGAGGCCATCGAGGCCGGGCGGTCCGTGCTCGGCCCCGACGACGTGCTGCCCGGTGTCGCGGACGTCGTGACCGAGGTCCACGTGGAGGCCGTCTTCGACGACGGGTCCCGGCTCGCCGTGGTCTCCCGGCCGCTGGGCGACGGGCTCGGCGACGACGCTCCCGGTGCCGTCCTGCCCGGCCCCGCCGCGCCGGAGCCGGAGCCCGCGACGCGGCTGACCGTGCGCAACACCGCGACGGTCCCGGTCTCCGTGACCTCGCACTTCCACTTCTTCGAGGCCAATCCGCGGCTCGACTTCGACCGGCCGGCCGCCTACGGCACGCGGCTGTGCGTCCCCGCCGGGTCCTCCGTCCGGTTCGGGCCGGGGGAGAGCGTCGAGGTGGGGTTGGTGCCGATCGGCGGGGACCGGATCGCCATCGGGTTCGCCGGACTCGTCGACGGCCCGCTCGACGCGCCCGGCGTGCGCGAGGAGGCCCTGCGGCGCGCGGCGGCCTGCGGATACCTGGGAGCGGAACGATGAGCATCGACGGATACGAGTACGCCTCCGTGCACGGCCCGCGCGCCGGGGACCGGGTCCGGCTCGGCGACTCCGGGCTGACCGTGCGCGTCGAGTCCGACGCGCAGGCGCCGGGCGACGAGTTCCTCGCCGGATTCGGCAAGACCGCCCGCGACGGGCTCCACCTCAAGGCCGCGGCGGTCCGCGACACCTGCGACGTGGTGATCAGCAACGTGCTGGTCATCGACGCCGTGCAGGGCATCCGCAAGGTGTCGATCGGCATCCGCGAGGGCCGGATCGCCGCGATCGGGCGGGCCGGCAACCCGGACACCCTGGACGGTGTCGAGGTCGTCGTCGGTACCGGCACCACCATCGTCTCCGGCGAGGGCCTGATCGCCACGGCGGGCGCCGTCGACACCCACGTCCACCTGCTCTCGCCGCGGATCATGGAGGCGTCGCTCGCCTCCGGCGTCACCACGATCATCGGCCAGGAGTTCGGCCCGGTCTGGGGCGTCGGCGTCAACTCGCCCTGGGCACTGCGCCACGCCTTCAACGCCTTCGACGCCTGGCCGGTCAACATCGGCTTCCTGGGGCGCGGTTCGTCCTCCGACCCGGCGCCCCTGGTCGAGGCGCTCGCCGAGGGCGGGGCCTGCGGTTTCAAGGTGCACGAGGACATGGGCGCCCACACCCGGGCCCTGGACACCGCGCTGCGGGTGGCCGAGGAGCACGACGTCCAGGTCGCCCTGCACAGCGACGGGCTGAACGAGTGCCTGTCGGTCGAGGACACCCTGCGCGTCCTGGAGGGCCGCACCATCCACGCCTTCCACATCGAGGGCTGCGGCGGCGGTCACGTGCCCAACGTCCTCAAGATGGCGGGCGTGCCGAATGTCATCGGCTCGTCCACCAACCCGACGCTGCCCTTCGGCCGGGACGCCGTCGCCGAGCACTACGGCATGATCGTCTCCGTCCACGACCTGAAGACGGACCTGCCCGGCGACGCCGCCATGGCCCGCGACCGCATCCGTGCCGGGACCATGGGCGCCGAGGACGTGCTGCACGACCTCGGGGCGATCGGCATCACCTCCTCCGACGCGCAGGGCATGGGCCGGGCCGGCGAGACCGTGCGCCGCACCTTCGCGATGGCCGGGAAGATGAAGGCCGAGCTGGGCCCGATGGACGGTGACGGGCCGACGGACGACAACGCCCGGGTGCTGCGCTACATCGCCAAGCTCACCGTCAACCCCGCCATCGCCCACGGACTCGCGCACGAGATCGGCTCCATCGAGACCGGCAAGCTCGCCGACATCGTGCTGTGGCGACCGGAGTTCTTCGGCGCGAAGCCGCAGCTGGTGCTGAAGGCCGGATTCCCGGCGTACGGCGTCACCGGCGACCCCAACGCAGCCACCGACACCTGCGAACCCCTCGTCCTCGGGCCGCAGTTCGGGGCCCACGGCGCCACCGCGGCCGATCTGTCCGTGGCCTTCGTCTCGCAGGCCGCCACCCAGCTCGACGCCGACCGGATGCCCACCCGGCGCCGCCGGGTCGGGGTGCGCGGCACCCGTGGCATCGGCCCCGGCGACCTCGTCCACAACTCCCGCACCGGCGAAGTCGCGGTGGACGCCCGCAGCGGCCTGGTCACCCTGGACGGCGACCCGCTGCGCTCGGCACCCGCCGACTCCGTCTCCCTCAACCGCCTCTACTTCCTCTGACACCCGGCGGCTCTCTCCTCCGCCCGGCCCTCCGGCCCTCCGGCCCCCACCCCCGTCTTCCTGCAAGGACACCTCATGACCTTCCGCATGCCGCCCGAGTGGGCCCCGCACGAGCGCACCTGGATGGCCTGGCCGGGGCCCAACCCGACCTTCGCCACCGACGCCGAACTGGACGAGGCGCGTGGCGCCTGGGCCACGGTCGCCCGTGCCGTCCGCCGCTTCGAACCGGTCACGATGGTCGTCGGCCCCGGCCAGCAGGACGGCGCCCGCGCCCTCCTCGGCCCGGACGTCGACGTAGTGGTCCGCCCGCTCGACGACGCCTGGATGCGTGACATCGGCCCCACCTTCGTCACCGACGGCAGCCGACTGGCCGCCGTGGACTGGACGTTCAACGGCTGGGGTGCCCAGGGCTGGGCCCGCTGGGAGCACGACCAGCACATCGCCCGCTCCGTCGCCGAACTCGCCGACGTCCGCGTGCACGGTTCCGCCCTGGTCAACGAGGGCGGCGCCATCCACGTCGACGGCGAGGGCACCGTCCTGCTCACCGAGACCGTCCAGCTCGGCAGGGAGCGCAACCCCGACTGGACCCGCGAGCAGGTCGAGGCCGAGGTCCACGCCCGACTCGGCACCGAGAAGGCGATCTGGCTGCCGCGCGGCCTGGCCGGCGACTACGGCGACTACGGCACCCTCGGCCACGTCGACATCGTCGCCGCCTTCGCCCGCCCCGGCACCGTCGTCGCCCACGTCCAGCCGGACCCGGCCCACCCCGACCACGAGATCACCCGCGAGATCGTCCGCATCCTGCGCGCCGCCACCGATGCCCGGGGCCGTTCCCTGAACGTGGTGGAGGTTCCCGCCCCCACCGTGCTGAAGGCCGACGGGGAGTGGGTCGACTACTCCTACATCAACCACTACCTCTGCAACGGCGGCGTGGTGCTCTGCGCCTTCGACGACCCGCGCGACCGGGAAGCGGCAGCGATCTTCGGCGAGTTGTTCCCCGACCGGACCGTGACCCTCGTCGACGCGCGTACGATCTTCGCCGGCGGTGGAGGAATCCACTGCATCACCCAGCAGCAGCCGAAGGTCTGAACCGTGCCCCCCGCTCCACGCCGTCGCAACACCGCCCCGCCCCGCGAAGAGGTGCTGGCCGCCGCCATGGCCACCATTGCCGAACAGGGCCTCGACGGCCTCACCATGGCCGGTCTGGGCCGTGAGGTCGGCATGAGCAGCGGACACCTCCTCTACTACTTCCGCACCAAGGACGAGCTGCTGCTCCAGACCCTGGAGTGGAGCGAGGGCAGGCTCGGCGACCGGCGCCGCATGCTGCTGTCCGGGCGGGAGACCGCCCGGGCCCGGCTCGACGCGTACATCGGGCTGTACCTCCCCGACGGCCACCGCGACCCGCACTGGACGCTCTGGCTGGAGGTCTGGAACCGCTCGCAGAACGCCGACGCCGACGCCCGCGCCCGGCAGGCCGCGATCGAGGGCGCCTGGCACCGCGACCTGGTGGCGCTGCTCGCCGAGGGAGTCTCGAACGGGGAGTTCCGCGCCGTCGACGCCGAGCGCTTCGCCACCCGGCTGCGCGCCCTGCTGGACGGTTTCAGCGTCCACGTCGCGGTCGGTCTCCCCGGCACCGGACGCGACCGGGCCCTCGTCCTGGCAGGTGAGTTCGTCGAGGAATCACTCCTCGCCGCGGAGCCGCCCGCACGGCCGTGAACGATCCTGCCCGGACGATCCTGTCGTGAACGGCCCCGCCCGGACGGCCCCGCCCGGACGGTCCCGCGTGGACGACCCCGTCGTGCGTGGACGACCCCGTCGTGAACGTAACGCACGTAAGTACGCGTGATCGTTGTCCGTTGCGCTCTTGTTGCGCGCCCGGGCGTTCGGGCACGGTGACGGTCCATGGGACGAGAGCAGTGGAAGAAGATCTGGGTCGGCTCCGCCGGCAACATGGTCGAGTGGTTCGACTGGTTCGTGTACGCGACCTTCGCGGTCTACTTCGCGGATTCGTTCTTCCCCGAGGGCAACGAGACCGCCAACCTCATGAACACCATGGGCATCTTCGCCGTCGGCTTCTTCATGCGGCCGGTCGGCGGCTGGATGCTCGGCCGGATCGGTGACCGCAGGGGCCGCAAGACCGCGCTCACCCTCACCGTCACCCTCATGTCGGCCTCCGCGATCCTCATCGCCGCCGCGCCGACGTACGACGTCGCCGGATACGGCGGCGTGGCCGTCCTCCTGCTGGCCCGGCTCCTCCAGGGCCTGTCGGTCGGCGGCGAGTACGCCGCCAGCGCCACCTACCTCACCGAGGCGTCCGCACCGAACCGGCGCGGCTTCGCCTCCAGCTTCCAGTACGTGTCCATGACCGCCGGACAACTCGTGGGCCTCGGCCTCCAGATCGTCCTCCAGCGGAACATGTCCGAGGCCGCCCTGCACAGCTGGGGCTGGCGCATCCCGTTCATCATCGGCGCGCTCGGCGCCGCCATCGTCTTCTACCTGCGCCGCTCGATGCTGGAGACCGAGGTCTACGCCGAGTCCGGCGCCGCCGAACAGGCCGACCGCGGCACCCTGGGGGCCCTGTGGCAGCACAAGCGCGAGGCCGTCCTGGTGATGGCCCTGACCATGGGCGGAACCGTCGCGTACTACACGTACACGACCTACCTGACCAAGTTCCTCTCCACCAGCGCCGGCATGGCGAAGTCCACCGCCTCGCTCGTCAGCTTCTGCGCGCTCTTCGTCTTCATGTGCCTCCAGCCCCTGGCCGGCCTGCTCTCGGACCGTGTCGGCCGCCGCCCACTGCTGATCACCTTCGCCGTCGGCTCCACCTTCCTGACCGTGCCGATCATGACGCTGCTCAAGCACGCCGGCACCTTCTGGCCCGCCCTCGGCCTCGCGCTGCTCGCCCTGGTCGTCGTCACCGGCTACACCTCCATCAACGCCTGCGTGAAGGCCGAACTCTTTCCGACCGGCATCCGCGCCCTCGGCGTGGCGCTCCCGTACGCGCTGGCCAACGCACTCTTCGGCGGCACCGCCGAGTACGTGGCGCTGTGGTTCAAGAAGGCGGGCGCCGAATCGGGCTTCTACTGGTACGTGGCGGGCTGCGCCGCCGTCTCCCTCATCGTCTATCTCACGATGCGGGAAACCCGCGACATCGACCTGGGGCGGATCGGCGCCGACCGGGGCGGCCGGGGCCGAGCGGAGCCGGCCGGCGCCACGAGCGTCACGCCCGCATCCTGAGACGCGACACGGCACGGAAGCGACCTTGTGCGACACTGCTTCCGTGCCCTCGTTCGTCATGATTATTGGCAACAGGCGCGCCGGTCCGCAGTGACCGTCCCGCATCACCACGTGCGGCGCGGCCACCGTGCCCCAGACCCGCGCGCAGACCTCTCGCACCCGCGAGGGGTTTTTTCGTTTTCCGGCCCTGACCCCGGCCGGGGCGAGGCGCGCGGGATGATGGGGGCAAGTGGAGCCATATCGTACGGATCCACTCATCCGACAGGAGTCAGACCAGCATGACCACCAAGGCCAACGCCACCGACGACAGTTTCCACGTCTTCGACACCACGCTGCGCGACGGCGCCCAGCGTGAAGGCATCAACCTGACGGTCGCGGACAAGCTGACCATCGCCCGGCATCTCGACAACTTCGGCGTGGGTTTCATCGAGGGCGGCTGGCCCGGGGCGAACCCCCGCGACACCGAGTTCTTCGCCCGCGCCCGGCAGGAGATCGAGTTCAAGAACGCCCAGCTGGTCGCCTTCGGCGCGACCCGCAGACCCGGGGGGAAGGCCGCCGAGGATCCCCAGGTCAAGGCATTGCTCGACTCCGGGGCCCCGGTGATCACTCTGGTCGCCAAGTCCCACGACCGCCATGTGGAACTCGCCCTGCGCACCACCCTCGACGAGAACCTGGAGATGGTCCGCGACACCGTCTCCCACCTGCGCGAGCAGGGCCGCCGGGTCTTCGTGGACTGCGAGCACTTCTTCGACGGCTACCGCGCCAACCCCGCGTACGCCAAGTCCGTGGTCCGCGCCGCGTCCGAGGCGGGCGCCGACGTGGTCATCCTCTGCGACACCAACGGCGGCATGCTCCCCGCGCAGATCCAGGCCGTCGTCTCCACCGTGCTCGCCGACACCGGTGCCCGGCTCGGTATCCACGCCCAGGACGACACCGGCTGCGCCGTCGCCAACACCCTCGCCGCCGTCGACGCGGGCGCCACCCACGTCCAGTGCACCGCCAACGGCTACGGCGAACGGGTCGGCAACGCCAACCTCTTCCCCGTCGTCGCCGCGCTGGAACTCAAGTACGGCAGGACCGTCCTGCCCGAGGGCGCCCTGGCCGACATGACCCGTGTCTCGCACGCGATCGCCGAGGTCGTCAATCTGACGCCCTCCACCCACCAGCCCTACGTGGGCGTCTCCGCCTTCGCCCACAAGGCCGGACTGCACGCCTCCGCGATCAAGGTCGACCCCGACCTCTACCAGCACATCGACCCCGCGCTGGTCGGCAACACCATGCGGATGCTGGTCTCCGACATGGCGGGCCGCGCCTCCATCGAGCTCAAGAGCAAGGAACTCGGCATCGACCTCGGCGGCGACCGCGCGCTCGTCGGCCGGGTCGTCGAACGGGTCAAGGAGCGCGAGCTCAAGGGCTACACCTACGAGGCCGCCGACGCCTCCTTCGAACTGCTGCTGCGCGCCGAGGCCGAGGGCCGCCCGCGCCGCTACTTCCGCACCGAGTCCTGGCGCGCCATCGTCGAGAACCGCCCCGACGGCACGCACGCCAACGAAGCGACCGTGAAGCTCTGGGCCAACGGTGAGCGGATCGTCGCCACCGCCGAGGGCAACGGACCGGTCAACGCCCTCGACCGGGCGCTGCGCGTGGCGCTGGAGCGGATCCACCCGCAGCTCGCCAAGTTCGAACTCGTCGACTACAAGGTCCGCATCCTGGAGGGCCGCACCGGCACCGAGTCCACCACCCGCGTCCTGATCACCACGCGCGACGGCAACGGCGAGTGGGCCACCGTCGGTGTGGCGGACAACGTCATCGCGGCGTCCTGGCAGGCGCTGGACGACGCGTTCACCTACGGGCTGCTGCGTGCCGGGGCCGAGCCCACGGAGTAGCGCCCGGCCGGGTGCGCGGGTGCCGCGGTGCGCGCGCCGGCCGTCCCGACCGGTATCCGGCTGCCCCGAACGGGCTCCCGGCCGGTCCGGGACGGTCGGTCGTCCGCGGCGGTCGGCGCGGGAGACCGCGGGAGACACGGGGTGCGGGGGCACCGCCCGCCCGTGCGGGTTAGCGTCGAAGTATGCGGAACAGGCTGTTCCTGAACTGGTCGGCCGGCCTGCTGCTGGCGCTGTCGGCGGCCCTGCCCGTCGCGGCGACCGAGGCGGCGCCCGTCGAACCCCCGGTGTCCACCGCTTCCGTCGGCGTCGCCGTCCCGCGTGCTTCGACGATCGACGAGGTGGCGCAGGCGCTGCGCAGGAATCCGGTGTACGTCGACCCGGCCGCCGCCGACCGGCTCACAGCGGTACAGACGGCGGCGCTCACAAAGAAGATCAAGGACGCCGACAAGCCGGTGTTCGTGGCCGTGCTGCCACGGACCGCGGCGTTCCCCGAGCAGAACCTGCTGGCCACCCTGCGCACGGACACGGGCATCACCGGCGTCTACGCGGTCCGCCTCGGCGACGGTTTCGCGGCGGGCGCCGACCCGCAGGTCATGCCCACCCGGGCGGTCCAGAACCTGGTCGCCGCGGTGAAGGCGCCCGGGGCGGGCACCGACACCGCCACCCAGCTGAACGCCTTCGTCGACCGGGCTCTCGAACAGGCCCGCGGCAGCGCCCCCGCCTCCTGGGGCGGCTCCGCCGGAGGCAACGGGCCCCCGCCGGCCGCCGGACCGATCGCCCTCGGTGCGCTGCTGGTCCTGGGCGGTGGTACCGCCTACGTGGTCTCCCGCCGCAACCGCAGGCGCCGGGCGGAGGAGGAACGGGCCGCTCTCGACAAGCTCCGGGTGGTCGTGGACGAGGACATCACCGCATACGGCGAGACCCTGGACCGGCTCGACTTCCATCCCGCCGAGGCGGGCGCCGACGACGCCATGCGCGCCGACTACGAACGCGCCCTCGACTCCTACGAGACCGCGAAGACCCGCATGGCCGGTGCGCGCCGCCCCTCCGACGTGCGCGAGGTGACCCGGGCCCTGGAGGACGGGCGCTTCTCGCTCGCCATGCTGGAGGCCCGCCGCACCGGTGGCGAACTGCCCGCCCGCCGCCCGCCGTGCTTCTTCGACCCGCGCCACGGTCCCTCGGTGGCCGACGTCCGGTGGTCGCCGTCCGGCGGCTCGGCCCGCGAGGTCCCGGTCTGCGCGGCCGACGAACTCCGGCTGCGCGAGGGCGAGGAGCCGCTCGCCCGCACCGTCGACACGGGCGACGGCCGCCGCCCGTATTGGGAAGCCGGCCCGGCCTACGGCCCCTGGGCGGGCGGCTACTTCGGCGGCGGGCTGCTCCCCGGCCTGCTGGTCGGCACGATGCTCGGCTCCATGCTGTCGAGCCCGGCCTACGCGGCGGAGTACGGGGGCGGCGACTTCGGCTCCGGCGGTTTCGGCGGCGGGGACTTCTCCGGCTCCGACTTCGACCCGTCCGGCTTCGACTCGTCCGGCTCCGACGGCGGCGGTTTCGGCGGCGGCGACTTCGGAGGGGGCGGCGGCTTCGACGGCGGCGGGTTCTGAGCGGGCGGCGATCGGCGATCTCTCGGGCGGGCCCAATTCATGCTAGACCTGGATATATGTCTGGTATCGGTCGATTCCGGGCGAGGCTGCGACGCTCCGTCCGGCGGCCGGATCGGCATCAGGGAAAGCACCCGGGCCCCGCCGCTCCCGTGTCACCCGGCCGGGACACGACGGACCGCTCCCCGGGCCACGAGCTGCGCTCGGTGTTCAACGTGCGCACCATGGCCGGCCAGGTCTTCTGCCTCGTGCTCGGACTCGTCCTGCTGCTCGTCGTGGGCGGTGCGATCGCCCTGGTGGTGCAGGGCCGCCGGGCCAGTACGGAGGAGGCACGGCTGCGCACCCTGAGCGTGGCCCAGACGTTCGCCCAGGCGCCCGGCCTCGTGGCGGCATTGGACAGCAGGAACCCCACGGCGATCCTCCAGCCGCGCGCGGAGGAGGTCCGCAAGGAGACGCACGTCGACTACGTCATCGTGGCCAGTCCCCAGGGTGTCCGCTACACCCACCCCAACCCCGCGGAGATCGGGAAGCGCGTCGTCGTCCCGTACAAGAAGGCGCTGACCGGCCGGAGCATCACCCAGACGGTGCACTGGCCCGGCGGTCACGCGGTCGACTCGGTGGTGCCGGTCATCCGGCCCGACGGTTCCGTCGCGGGCCTGGTCTCGGTGGTGCTCACCGACAGGACGGTGAGTACTGTCGCCGACCGGTACATCCCGCTCAGCGCGCTCGTGGCGGTGGTGGCCGCCGCCCTCACCACGGTGGGCGCGGCCCTCGTGAGCAGACGGCTGCGGCGTCAGACGCACGGGCTCGAACCCGCCGAGATGACCCGGATGTACGAACACCACGACGCGGTGCTGCACGCCGTCCGCGAGGGCGTGCTCATCGTCGGGGCCGACCAGCGGCTGACGCTGGTCAACGACGAGGCCCGCAGGCTGCTCGACCTGCCCCCGAACGCGGAGGGCGGCGCGGTGACGGACCTCGGGCTGGACCAGGACGCGGTGGCCCTCCTCACCTCCGGCGACAGCGTCACGGACCAGGTGCTGCGCAGCGGCAACCGGCTGCTGGCGGTGAACCTTCGGCACACGGACGTGGGCGGCGGCCCGCCCGGCACGGTGGTGACCCTGCGCGACACCACCGAGCTCAGCGCCGTCGCGGGCCGCGCCCAACTGGTCAACGAGCGGCTGCTGCTGCTCTACGAGGCCACCGCCCGGATCGGCACCACACTCGACGTGACCCGGACGGCGCAGGAACTCGCCGATGTCGCGACCCCCGGATTCTCCGACGTCACCACCGTCGATCTCGCCACGTCCGCACCGCCGGGCGAGGAACCGGACACGGCCGACGGGAGCCCGTTGGACATGCGCCGTACCGCCATCGCCGCCACCGACCCGGGCCAGCCCCTCTACCCGGTCGGCCGGCAGGTCGGCTTCGTGCCCACCAGGACGACGGCCATGCGGGTGGACATGGAGGAGACCGGGCTGGGCCCCGAGATAATCGCCCAACTGGGGTGGCGGAACTGGGACCCGTCGCGGGCGGGGGCCATACAGAGCTTCGGATTCCACTCGGTGCTCTCCGTGCCGCTGCACGCGCGGGGTGTCGTCCTCGGTCTGGCGAACTTCTGGCGCGGGCGCGGTTCCGCGCGCTTCGACGACGACGACCAGTCCTTCGCCGAGGAACTGGTGTCCCGGGCGGCGGTCAGCGTGGACAACGCCCGCCGGTACACCCGCGAGCACGAGCTGGCGGTGACGCTGCAACGCAGCCTGCTTCCCCGGGACCTGCCCGAACAGAGCGCGCTCGACATCGCCCAGCGCTATCTCCCGGCGCGGGCCGAGGTGGGCGGCGACTGGTACGACGTGATTCCGCTGCCCGGGGCAAGGGTGGCGCTGGTCGTCGGCGACGTGGTCGGGCACGGTCTGCACGCCGCCGCCACCATGGGGCGGCTGCGCACCAGCATCCACAACTTCGCCGCGCTGGACCTCGCGCCGGACGAACTCCTCGGGCACCTCGACGAGGTGGTCCGCCGGATGGACCAGGCCGAGGCCGACGACGAGGGGGGCGGCGAGGTCACCGGGGCCACTTGCCTGTACGCGATCTACGACGCGGTCTCCGGGAACTGCTCGGTGGCCCGCGCCGGACACCCCGGCCCGGCCCTGGTCCTCCCCGACGGAGGCGTCGACTTCCCCGAGGCGCCGGCCGGGCTGCCGCTCGGTATCGGCGGCATGCCCTTCGAGGCGGCGGAGTTCCACGTTCCCGAGGGAAGCCGCCTGGTCCTGTTCACGGACGGCCTCGTCGAGCGCCGGGACCGGGACATCGACGCCGGGCTGGAGCTGCTGCGCGACACCCTTGCCGGCCGGGACCGCACACCCGAGGAGACCTGCGACGACGTGCTCGCCGCGATGCTGCCCGACGCGCCGACCGACGACGTCGCGCTGCTGGTGGCCCGCACCCGCACCCTCGATCCCGACCAGGTCGCGCAGTGGAACGTGGCCACCGACCCGGCGGCGGTGGCCGGGGTTCGCAGGAACGTCGCCGAGTGGCTGGCCGAACGCGGGCTGGACGAGGAGGCGTTCACCACCGAGCTGATCCTCAGCGAACTCGTCACCAACGCGGTGCGCTACGGCGCCGGGCCGATCGAGGTCCGTCTGCTCCTCGACCGCAGCCTGATCTGCGAGGTGTCCGACACCAGCAACACCTCGCCGCACCTGCGCTACGCCGCCTCGACCGACGAGGGCGGCCGGGGCCTGTTCCTGGTCGCCCAGATCGCCGAGCGCTGGGGCACCCGGTACACCGAGTCGGGCAAGGTGATCTGGTCGGAGCAGGCGGTCGGGGAGTCGGAGCAGCCGGCCGGGAACGGTGACGGGGAGAGGGGCTCCTAGCCCTGGGGGGCGGGCGGGTCTGATGCCCGCACATCCGGCCGCGCCCGCCCTCCGCCCCGGAGAGGAAGGTGGGCGGAAGGCGGGCGCGGCCGGGCTCGTACCCCGGTGGTAGGGACCGGAGGGCGAGGGACAGGGGGTTCGTCAGGCTCCGGGAGCGTTCTTGATCGCGGAGATGTCGAAGGTGAGCTTGACCTTGTCGCCGACCATCACGCCACCGGTCTCCAGGGCCGCGTTCCAGGTGAGGCCCCAGTCGGAGCGCAGGATGTTCGCACTGCCCTCGAAGCCGACGCGCTCGTTGCCGTAGACGTCGGTGGCGGAGCCGTTGAACTCCAGGTCGATGGAGAGCGGGCGCGTCACGTCCTTGATCGTGAGGTCACCGGTGATGCGGTAGGCGTCGCCGCCGAGCTGTTCGGCGTGGGTGGAGCGGAACGTCATCAGCGGGAACTTCTCGGCGTCGAAGAAGTCGCCGCTGACCAGGTGGCCGTCGCGGTCGGCGATGCCGGTGTCGACGCTGGCGATCCTGACGTCGATCGACGCGGTGGACTTCGACGGGTCGCTGCCGTCCAGCCTCAGGGTGCCCTCGTGCTCGCCGAAGGTGCCGCGGACATTGGTGACCATGGCGTGCCGCACGGTGAAGCCGATGCTGCTGTGGGCCGGGTCGATCGTGTAGTCGCCGGTCAGGGCGGCCAGGGCCGGGTCCACCGGGGGAGCGGTGACGGTGGCGGCGGGGGCGTTGTTGTTCTTGCGGGTGAACAGAGCCATGGCTCCTCCTCGGGGGACGCGACCGGACGACGGTCGGGGGTGTCGGCATCGGGTTGTTTAACCTTCAACGAGAACGACCGTAGCGCAATCTAGTTCAATGTTCAACATCGGGCCGTGTTCGCCTCGCCGTGGGGTCGACGTCTCCGTCGTGTCACCGGGGCGACCCCGTCCCGCACGCGGTGGGTCCGATCCCCGGCAGGGCCCTGGCGACGCGCGTAGAACTCGGGCAGTATCTCCCTGCCCTTGTTTGTCATGACCAGGAGGAGTCCCCCCATGGTGTCCCGTATGACACTGCGCCCCGTCCTGACCGCCCTCGCCCTCGTCCTAGGCGTCCTCTTCGCCCCGGGCATCGGCGTCCTCGGCGGAGGCGCCACCCAGGCCCACGCCGACACGAAGCTCACCCACTCCCAGGCCACCGCCCGGTTCAGCTCCTCCGGGGTCACCTGGTCGTCCTCCGGCGGCTGCTCCGACCGCAACGTCGCCACCTGCACCTCGTTCGACCAGCTCAACCTGGCCACCGCCCAGGGCGCCCAGACCCTCAAGAGCGCCACCGGCTGCGCGCTGAACATCACCGGCGGCACCGAGACCGGGCACGCCGGCGGCACCTACTCGCACTGGAACGGCTACAAGCTCGACTTCGGCAAGTCGACCTGCCTGACGAACTACATCCACGGCACCTTCACCTACATCGGCCTGCGCGGCGACGGTGCCCCGCAGTACAAGGCGGGCTCCGGCAACATCTACGCCGACGAGGGCAACCACTGGGACGTGACCTACTACAACTGCGGCGGTTGCTGACCGCGGAAGGCGTTCCGCCGCATCTCCCCGCGCGTGCCCCCGTTCCCGCCCGACGGCCGGAACGGGGGCACGCGTGTTCGGTCCGGCAGGGGTCAAATGGGGCACATGTGTTCGATGTGCGGGAACCGCCTGTCGTGGCCGGGTGGCGGGCCCTATTCTCCGGTTGGCGAACGGGCGGCACGGCCTCGTGCTCCGCCGCCCCGCCGTGTCCGCAACAAGCCCTTCCCCACAGGAGCTTCGATGCACGGATCCAGCCGCTTCGTCCCCGCCCCGTCCCTCTCCCGCCGGGCGCTGCTGCGCTCGGCCGCCGGTGTCGCCCTCGGCGCTGCCGGACTCGCCGCGGGCGCCACGACCGCCCGCGCGGCCCAGCCCGGTGCGACCCGGCCCCGCGCGGCCCGGTCCCGTGCGGCGCTGATCACCGGCAGCAAGGTCCGCAACCTCACCGGGCCTGCCGAGACCGGCAGGTTCGCCGCGCCCTGGACCGACCTGGGCATCCCCGCCCGGTGCCCCGACGGTTCGATGCTGTTCGTCGGCGGCGACACCTTCGACGGCGCCGGGGTGGGCGGCCCCGACTGGCGGGCCCCGGTGGGCCTGCGTTCCGGCAACTCCGCGCTCGACTCGCTCGTCATCGACGGGAGTGTGGGCGGCGGCCATGCGGTGGGCCTCGTGCCGGAGGGTCACGACGGCGGCACCACGGCCATCCCCTCCGACGTGTTCACCATCGGCGGCACGATGTACATGCACCTCATGCGCGGGGTGATCTACCGCACCCACCACTCCGACTTCTGGCGCTCCGACGACAACGGCGAGACCTGGCAGTACCTCTGCCAGTGGCCGGGCGATCAGTACAACGGGCAGTTCCAGCAGAAGACCTACGCGGTGGCGGACGACGGCTTCTGCTACGTGCTGTCGACGGTCTTCAACCGCGACGTGACGTCCGACCTGCTCCTCCACCGGGTCCGGCAGGACGCGTTGGGCGATCCGGCGGCGTACGAGCCCTGGGGGTACGCCAACGGGGCCTGGGGCTGGGGGAATTACCCGACGAGTGTCAGCGGTGCCCGCCGCTGGGGCGAGATCTGTTTCCGGGCCATGGACGGGAAGTACGCGCTGACCTGGCTCAACATGGCCCCGCTCGACATCCGTGCGCAGGTCTTCGCGCTGCCGACCTCCAACCTGTTCACCACCCCGGAGCAGACGGTGATCGTGCCGACCGTCCCCGGGCTGGAGTTCGGGAACGCGGTGGCGAGCCCGTACGGCGGATTCATCGTCCCCGGCTCGACGTTCGCGGACTTCCACATCGCGGTCAGCCAGTGGTACGACGACCAGAACTACCGGGTGATGCAGTACCGGATCAACGGACTCGCCGCGTAGCGGGGCCGCGGGGGCGGGGCTCGGGTCCGGGGCGCATGGCACCCGGGCGGGGCCCCGTGCCCCGCCGCCTCCCGTCCCCATTCGCGTCCCCGCCCTGTCCCCGCCCCGTCCGCCTCCCGCGTCGCGAATCGGCGATCGGGAAAACCGTCGCGGCGCCGCGTGGCGGACTGGTAGGAGTGGACGATGCCGACCGAAGCCCTTGACCCGATGGAATGTCTTCTCGCCGAGCGGGCCTGCGAGCGCCTGATCGTCGAGTTCGTCCGCCGCCTCGACCTGGGGGACCCGGGCGGCGTCGCGGAACTCTTCACCCCCGACGGGGTGTGGGAGTGGCCCGGCGGCGACCGCAGGGTGCGGGGGCGGGACGCGCTCCGCGACTACTTCGGCTCGCGGCCCGAGGACCGGCTGTCGCGGCGCATGATCTCGAACGTCCTCGTCACGGTCCATTCCGCGTCGGCCGCGACCGCCACCTCCTACTTCGCCACGTACCGGGTCGACGGTCACACGGGCGGCATGGTGCCCACCCGACTGCCCGCGAACGTGGGCCACTACGAGGACACGTTCCGCCGGACCGACGGCGTCTGGCTCCTGGAGCGCCGGATCACGCACCTGCCGTTCGGCGGGGAGACGGTGCGGCTCGGCCGCGCGGAGCGGTAGCGGCGGCGGGGCCGTCCTGCCGCATCCGTCCACCCTGCACCGACGCGTGCCCCACACGTCGAGGCCCGTCCGTCCCAGCCGAATGGTCTATTTGGACTGTTAGAGTTCGACCATGCCTCGTCGTGCCCTCGACAATCCGATCGTGCTCGCGGTGCTGGGCCTGCTGCTGGAGCAGAGTGCGCACCCCTACCAGATGCTCTCCGAACTGCGAAAACGCAGCGACAACCACGCTGCCGCGATCACTCGCGGCACGCTCTACAACACCGTCGGCGCCCTTGCCGAGGCGGGCTGGGTGGCCGCGCAGGGCCAACAGCGTTCGGGAAACCGCCCGGAGCGAACCGTCTACGCGCTCACCGAAGCGGGCCGCGACGAACTCGTGCGACGGCTGGACGTGCAGATCCGCACCCCCGAGCGGGAGTTCTCGCAGTTCCTGGGCGCCGTCAGCTACCTGGGGGCCCTCGGCCCCGGCGGTGCGGTCGAGGCGCTGACGGAGCGGGCCGAACGTCTTCGGCGGCGTACGGCGGCGGACGAGCGACGTCTCGCGGATGTCCTGGCCGCGGGCGTGCCCCGGCTGCACGTCATCGAGGCGGAGTACGCATCGGCCCTGGCACGCGCCGAAACGGCGTGGATCGAGGAGGTCGTCGACGACATCCGGACCGGGCGGCTGACCTGGCCAGGGCCCGCCGCGCCACGCCCCGGAACCGACCGGGAAGGCGCCGGCCGGAAGGGGGAGGACGCATGACACCGGAATCGGAATCGGAACCGATACGGCCGACCGCGCCCGGGGGGCTGCTCTTCGGGATCTACCCGGGGTCGGTCGCGGGCGACGACACCGGGGGACTGGCCGCCGGACCGCCCGACGACCCCGCCCGCGTGTCGCACGCGCTGGACGTGCTCCAGGGCCGGGCCGGACGACCGTTCCTGGTGCGCGCCTACACGGGTTTCAAGGACACCACCCGGCCGGGCGTGCCGCACCCGACCGAGACGCCCGCCGACGCCGAGCAGTACGCCGTGCGGGGCCGTCGACTCGATCTGGTGGCCCAATACCAGTCGTCCGCCGGGGACGTCGACGGCTACTGCCGGTTCCTGCGCGAACTGGTCGACCGGTACGGGCCGGTCACCGGCACCCTCCAGGTGACGGAGGAGCCGAACATCACGACGAACCCCACCCTGGACGGCTACTACCCACGCGTGTGCGAGGCGATCGTGCAGGGGGTGGCCGCCGCCAAGGCGCGGGCGCGCGAACTCGGCCACACCCGGCTGCGCGTCGGCTTCAACACCACGCCGCTCTTCGGCCCCGGTGCCTCCTTCGTCGCCGGCCTCACCGCTCGCGGGGGCGACGCGTTCGTCGCCGAACTCGACTACGTCGGACTGGACTTCTTCCCCGACGTCTTCCGCCCCGTGCCCGCCGCCGACCTCGCCGGGGCCGTCGAGGGGCTGCTGCGCCACCACCGCGACGCGGTCCTCGAACCGGCGGGCCTGGGACACCTGCCGCTGCACATCACCGAGCACGGCTGGCCCACCGGCCCGGGCCGGCCCGCGCCCCGGCAGGCCGAGGTCGTCGAGACGCTGGTCCACGTCCTCGCGGCGCACGCGCGCGAACTCCGGCTGAGCTGCTACACGCACTTCGCGTTGCGCGACGCCGACAGCGGCGACCCGGGCCTGTTCCACCGATTCGGTCTCACCACCGACGACTACACGCCCAAACCGGCCTTCGGGACCATGAGGACGCTGGTCGAGCGGTACAGCGCCTGACGGGGCGTCCCGCCCCCTCGGGCCCGTGGTCCGGACCGGCCGGGGCCTCCGCCCCGTCCGGCGTGGGCCGCGTGGGGCCCCGCGTCACTTCCGCCAGAAGAGGTGATGCGTCACGCCGCTCGGGCTGGGCACGACGTCCAGGTGGAACCGGTCGAGCAACTCGTCGGGGGAGTCCCACAGCCGCAGCCCGGACCCGAGGTCCACCGGTGAGACCGCGACGTGCAGGGTGTCGACGAGGTCGGCGTCGAGGAACTGCCGGATGGTGGTGACCCCGCCCCCGAGCCGGACGTCCTTGCCCTGTGCGGCCTCCCTCGCCTGTTCGAGGACGTCGACCGGGTCACCGTCGACGAAGTGGAACGTGGTGTCGGAAAGGGTGAACGAAGGACGCACGTGATGAGTCATGACGAACACCGGCGTGTGGAACGGGGGTCGGTCGCCCCACCAGCCCTGCCACTGGTGGTCGGCCCAGGGGCCGCGCTGGGGTCCGAACTTGTTGCGGCCCATGATCTCGGCGCCGATGTTGTGGGCGAAATCCCGGGTGAAGTAGTCGTCGAGCCCGCGACTGCCCCCGGGATCGGTGCGCGTGGGCCAGCTCGCCGTGGCGCCGCCCCAGGCGAACAGCCGCGCGGGATCGACATGACCGAACGGGCGCTCGAAAGTCTGGTCCTCACCGGCCGCGATCCCGTCGCGCGAGACATTGAAGTTCTGGACCTTCAGCAGTTGAGCCACGTGTTTCTCCTGTTGCTGTTGTCGACAACAGGGGTAAGACTGCCCGACTCACGGGAACTCATCGCGGCAGCGCGACCGGCCGCGAGGGCGTGCCCTCGCCTCACGGCCGGTCGTACGACCCCTCAGGCGCCCACGTGCACCGTGAACCGGCGCGGATTGCCGTCGTTGGCGGCACCCGAGACGTCCGGCTCGCCGTCCGGGCGCACGTCGTCGTAGGGAAAGGCGTATCCGATCGGGGTGTTGGCATGGACCACCCGCGACCAGTGGTTCGTCACCGCACCCCGGTAGTAGTCCGCCGCCGAGGTGCCGTTCGGCTGGTCGGGGTGGGTGAGCATGAGGGAGCGGTTGAACCCGGCCGCGAGCCGGGCCAGCAACGCCTTCTTGTCGTCCGGGTCGCCCGGATTGTTGGCGAACGGGCCGTGGTTGCAGGTGAACACGTCCTTGGACACCGGCTTGGTGAAGGCGTGCCCGCCGTCGAACGTCAGGACGTCGCCGCTCACGCGCCCAGCGCGCACGCCCCGCCCGCCCTGGAGGTCGATCCGCAGATCGGTGGAGCGGTACTTCTCCCAGACCTCGTCGATGTACGCCGTGAACACGTCCCGGAACGGCATCTCGTCCGGTCGGTCGAAGAACGGGGCCATCAGGTTCTGCGGCGAGATCACCCGCAGTACGCCGCCGTCGGCGCCCCGGACCACCAGCTTGTCCCAGGGCTGCCCGTCGGTGCCGGCCTGGGCGGTGAGCCCGTCGGCGATCCGCTGCACCGCCCCGTCCGGGAGCGGGTCGACGGTGTGTGTGGCGTCGCCCTCCAGCGTCAGACCGATGGGCAGGGCGGTGACCAGATCGACGTAGCTGATGTTCGCGTACAGCTGCTGAGGATTGAAGGTGAACTCGCAGAACGACCAGGTCCGCCCGTAGTTGGGGTCGGTGGATGTCGCGAACGCGGGCTCGACGAGGGCGGGGCCGGGGTTGACGTAGAAGGTGAGGGTGTCGTCGCGCACGAAATAGACGCGGGCACCATACATCTGAGGAAGCGTCAGTACGACCGGGGCGCCACCCGCCGCGTTCAGCGGGATGGCGCAGTCCACCGGCAACGGCGTCTGCGGCGCGGCGGGGGAGTCGGGGTGGTGGACGCTGCCGTCGGCCCGCAGCAGCACCCAGCGGTCCGTGCCCTGCTCGTGGCCGGTGACGTAGGCGTTGACCCTGCCCGGCAACGACCGGTTCTCCAGGGCGAGTTCGCAGGTCGCGGGGGCGGCGGAGGCGCCGGGGGCCAGGGCGCCGCCCCAGACGGGGAAGGAGAGGGCGGTCGCGGAGGCGGCCAGGCCGCGAGTCAGGAACGTTCGGCGTGAATGCACGAGAGGACTCCCGAGGTGTGGGGGGCGCGGATGGTCCCGGGCGTGCGCGAGTGGGGGGTGGGGGCGGGAGGCGCCGACGGGGCATCCGCGGGTGTTCACCACTGTCCCGGTGGCCGACGGGGGTCGTCAAGACGTGTGGGTGAGAGCGCTCTCAATTTCGGTGTTCGTTCATGAACCGACAGGAGCGAGGCGCTGTCGGGCACGGCGGGCAGTGGGCGGTGAGGGGTGCGCGGGGGCAGTGGGCAGTCGGCGGCGGGGCGCGGGGCCCCGCCGCCCGGACCGCGGACGGTGGGGCCCCGGCAGGTCTGCACGGCAGGCCGTCAGGTGATCGGGGTGGTCACCGAACCGATGCCGTCGACGGTCACCTCGACAACGTCGCCGGTCCTCAGGTACCACCGCGGGGTGCGGGCCCGGCCCACGCCGCCGGGGGTGCCGGTGAGGATCAGGTCGCCGGGCCGGAGCGGCAGCATGGTGGAGATGTACGCGATCAGCCGGGCGGGTGCGAAGAGGAGGTCGGCGATCGCGTGTTCCTGGACGGTCGTGCCGTTGACCGTGGTGGACAGCGTCGCGGTGCCGAGGTCGAAGGCGTCGGCCGTGGTGAGGACCGGCCCCACCGGGGTGGAGCGGGCCCAGATCTTGCCCTGGAGCCATTCCGTGGTGCGGTACTGCCAGCCGCGCATCGAGATGTCGTTGGCCACCGTGTACCCGGCGATGCAGTCGGCCGCCTCGTCCTCGTCCACCCGGTACGCGGTGCGGCCGACGACGACGGCGAGTTCGCCCTCCCAGTCCATCTCCGGGTCCTCCGGCACGGCGGCCACCGGGTCGGCGGGGCCGGTCAGGGTGTCGGCGAACTTCGCGAAGAGGGTGGGGTGGGAGGGCAGGCCCCGGCCCATCTCCTCGATGTGGCTCGTGTAGTTGAGGCCGGTGCACAGCACCTTCGACGGGTTCGGCACGACCGTGTCGAGTTCCGTGCCCGCGGCCGGGATGCGGCGCCCGTCGGCCTCGGCCGCGAGCTGCCGCCAGTTCTCGTTCCGCAGCAGGGCGCTGATATCGGCGTGGCCGGGGATCTCGGTGAACGCGTCGCCGTCCAGGCGGGCCGCGATCGTCCCGTCGGCGGTGCGCACGGTTGCCAGTTTCATGTCCTTGCTCTTCCTCTTTGCGCGGGGCGTGTTCAGGCGTCGACGGCGGAGCGCTCGGGGACGACCAGGTCGAAGAATCCCCAGTGCGCACCGGCGGGCAGGGTGCCCGACAGCATGCGGCCGCACTTCTGCGTCACGATGTGCGAGGAGCCCCGGTGCTGGCTGCCGGCGTGGCTGTCGCGGAAGAAGCGTTGCAGTACGCCGTCCCGCATGACCCGCGCTCCGGCAAATCGGTGCACGAGTTGGCTGATCTCCACCGCGGTCCGGCCGGCGAGGCTGCACGCCAGGCGCGACATCGTCTCCTGTTCGTCGCTGAGCCGCGCCCCGGTGGCGAGCGTCGACTCGTTGTCGCGCCAGGTCTCGCGGAGCAGCGCCATCGTGCCGCGGACGTGCGAGAAGTGGCGGGCGAACTCGCCGAAGAACTCGTCGCTGGTGACCGGTGACTCCTGCGCGGGGTCCTTGCGGAGGGTCAGCTCGCGCAGTTCGTCGAGCATGCGCCGGGCGACCCCCTGCGACCAGGCGGCCTGGTGCAGGCCGGCGGAGAGGGCGGGGCTCAGCCGGTTCGCGGGACGGCCGCGCCGGGCGCTGCCCGGTCCGATGCCGTACACGTACGCGTCCTCGACCAGGACGTCCTCGGCCCGGTAGTCCAGGCTCGCGGTCGCGCGCAGCCCGAGCATGTCCCAGTTGTCGCTGATCCGTACGGCGGTGCGGGGGACCAGGCAGACCACCCGTTCCCCGGTGCCCTCGACCGTGGCGGAGAGGTTGAGGTGCGTGGCCATGGACACGCCGGGGGCGAACTGCCAGACGCCGCCGACCCGGTAGCCGCCCGCGACGCGCACGGCCCGGCCGGTGAACGACGCGGACTGCCCCGCCACCAGTGGCTGCGTCCCGTCGGCGAAGAGTTCGGCGACCGCCTCGTCGCCGAGGTGGGCGGCCGCGGTGGCGGTCTCGCTCGTCAGAGCCCGGACCAGCCAGCCCAGCGACGCGTCCGTGTGGGACAGCTTCTCCATCACCTCCAGGATCTGGAGCGGGGAGGCGTCCAGGCCGCCGAGTTCGGCGGGCACGGTCAGCCCGAGGATTCCGCTGTCGCGCAGCGCGTCCTGGACCGCGGGCGTCGGGCGGCGCAGCCGCTCGCTGTCGGGGGCCTCGCCCAGCAGGAGCGGGCGGATGGCGTCCAACTCCGCCAGTAGGGCAGCGAATTCGGCGGGTTCGTGGGTGGTGGGTCGGCTCACGGTCGGCTCCTTTCGGACCGGGCGCCGTTCGCGGTGCCGTCCTCGCACTCCTGGGCCAGTGCGCTCCACTGGCCGCGGTAGAAGAGCAGCGGTCGGGCGTCGTCCTGCTGGCCGTACGCCGTGACGCGGCCGAGCACCAGGACGTGGTCCCCGCCGTCGTAGCCCGCCCAGGGCGTGCACTGGAAGTAGGCGGGCGAGCCACCGATGCGCGGCGCCGCGCCGTTCGTGATCCAGTCGACCGGCCGGTCCTGGGGCTTGCCCGCGAAGTGGAGCGCGGTGTCGAGCTGGTTGTCCCCGAGGACGTTGACCGCGAAGGGGCGTTCCAGCAGGTGCGTCAGGGCGCGCGAGGTGCGTTGCATGGACACCAGCACCAGCGGCGGGTCCAGGGAGACCGAGGTGAAGGAGTTCACGGTGACGCCGTAGTGCTCGTCGCCCGACCGGTAGGTGAGGACGACCACGCCGGTGGCGAAGTTGCCCAGGGTGTTGCGGAGTTGGCGGGGATCGGGGAACGGAGGGAGTGCGGCGTCCGACACCGGGGGTGCGGCGTCGGCGGCCTTCTCGTAGATCTCGGCGTCCCACATGATGTCGGTCATCGGCGAACCTCCGGGATGGGTCGTGGGCCCTGCGGACGGGGCCGGGCGGAAGGTGGTGGTGGGTGCTGGTGGGCGGAACGGACGGTGGGGCCGGACGGGCGGCCGGTCGCGGGGGATCGAACACGGCCGCCCGGCCGGGTCAGAGGGCTTCCTCGACGGCTTCCTCGCTCGCGGCGAAGGAGGTGCCCGTGCCCTCGGGCAGCCAGGTCCGCAGCAGCGGGTAGAGCAGGAGTGCCGCGACGAACGACACCAGGAAGCCGAGGGCGAAGACATCGGTGGCCATCAGGACCATGCCGACGGCGGCGGACAGGATCAGCGTGATGACCCCGGCCCAGTTCCACTTCTCCACCCGGTGGGTGCCGCTGTCGTACCGAGCCCGGCGCACCAGGTAGTAGTCGGCGATCATCACGCCGCACATGCCGAGAGTCATCGCGCCCAGGTGGGCGAGGTAGGTGGAGAACTTCTCCAGGATCCCGGCGCCGATCATCACGAGGGCGATGAGGTTTCCGACGACCACCATCGCCGCCCTGCCGGGCTTCCTGCCGGTGAGGGCGTCGACCAGGTTGACCAGCGAGAGCGAGCCGGAGTAGGCGTTGATGGCCTGGGCCTTCGCCTGCGCCGCGTAGATGGTGACGAAGCCCATCCAGGCGGCGAAGATCACGAAGAAGGCGCCGGTGTTCTGCATGACGAAGGCGCTGCCGGCCGCGCCCGCCGCCTCCGGAGTCATGTTCTTGTCGTGGTCCATGAGGTACGTGACGACGTCGGGCATACCACCGATGACGACGAGCGATCCCAGGACGGTCATCAGGACGTTCTGGGTGATCGGACCGGCCGCGGCCAGGACCGTGACGTCACGCCGGGTCCGGCAGTAGCGGGCGAAGTCCGTCGTGACGAGGGCGATGGTGCCGGCCGTCGCGCCCATGACCGATATCGCCGCCTCGAACTTCGGCCACAGGCCCCCGGGAACGACCCCGGCGTAGCGGAAGACGTCCATCGGGTCGGCGCCCTCGATCACGTAGATGTGAACGATCATGTAGATCGTGACGAGGAGCGTGACCGCCGTCAGCACGCCGGAGGCGCGCAGCGCGAGCTTGAGCCCGAAGATGGCGAGCGCGATCCACAGCAGGGTCATCAGGCCGTAGAGCAGGATGCGCATCGCCCAGGAGTCGGGCAGGTCGAACATCAGCAGGGTGCCCTGGTAGAGGAGGGCGGACTCCATGGCCAGGAAGCCGAGGATCATGAACGCGAAGATCGCCGAGCCGATCGACGACCCCCTCAGCCCGAATCCGAAGAACCGGGAGGTGATCGTGGAGGACATGCCGGTCTCGAAGGCCATCCGTCCGAGCGCCTTGCCGAGGAAGACCCCGAAGGCCGCGACCAGGACACCGACGATCAGGCCCACGGTGAAGCCGGCGAGGACGACCGTGAAGCCGGCGATGGCGAAGACGACGAGCGCGGTGGCGACGCTGATGGGGCTGAGAGCGAGCTGATGACCGCTCCTGCGCTCCGCTGCTGGGACGCTGACCAGGGCGTGGTCCTCCGCCGCGGCGGACAGCGTCGAATCGGTGGGTCTCGGGGGGTTCGTTGTTGGTGACGACACAGTTTCCTACCCATCGGAGAAGAGACAGCGCCCTCGGCGCGTTCCGCGAGGGAACGCGCCCGGTGTCGCCGTGGTCGGTCAGTCCGTGCTGCAGCCCGCGATCGCTGTGGCCTCGATCTCGACGAGGATTTCCGGTTTGGCCAGGGCCGCGACCTGGACCAGTGAGCAGGCCGGGAAGTCGCCGCCGAAGAACTCCTCGCGGGCCTTCCACACCTGGGCGTTGTCGCTCATGTGCGTGACGAAGATGGTCATCTTGACGACGTCGTCCATGACTCCGCCGGCCGCCTCCACGAGGTCCTTGATCTTCTGGAAGACGACCTTGGACTGCTCGTAGGCGTTGTCGCCGAGGAGGGTCTCGCCGTCCTTGCCGCGCGCGGTCATCCCGGAGACCCAGATCAGGTCGTCGACGCGGAGGCAGTTCGACCAAGTCTTTGCCGCCGGCTCGCGCACGGCGTCGGAGAAGAAACGTTCCTTCTTCATGTTCGCGGGGTTCCTCACAGGTCGATTCGGCTGTCCCAGGCGGACGTTCCGCCCCAGTTCACGCACACGCTCTGGCGGCGCATGAAGCCCTGCCAGGCGGTGGAACCGGCGGTACGTCCGCCGCCGGTCTCCTTCTCGCCGCCGAACGCGGCGCCGACGTCGGCACCCGTGGTGCCCATGTTCACGCGGACGATGCCGCAGTCGCTGCCCCGGGCGGACAGGAAGGTCTCGATGTGGTTCAGGTCTGTGCTGTGCATGCCCGAGGCGAGCCCCTGGGCCACCCCGTTGTGGATCTCGATGGCCGAGTCGAGGTCGTCGTAGACCAGCACCGAGACGATCGGGACGAAGGTCTCCGACTGCGCGATCTCGAAGTGCGGCTCCACACCTGTGACGATGGCCGGCTCCACGTACAGCCCCGGCCGGTCGGTCACCCTGCCCCCGTACACCACGGTGGCCCCGTCGAGTTCGGCGCGGGCGAGGACGGCGCGGTAGTCCTCCACCGCCTGCGCGTCGATCAGCGGCCCGACGACGGTGTCCGGGTCCCTCGGGTCACCGATGGTGATCTGGTCGAAGGACTTCTTCATCAGCTCGACGAGCTCGTCCACGATGCTCCGGTGGGCGATGACCCGGCGGGTGCTGGTGCAGCGCTGACCGGTCGTGCCGACCACGCCGAACGTCAGCGCCTTCGCGGCGAGTTCGAGATCGGCGGTCTCGTCGACGATGCAGCCGTTGTTGCCCGAGCACTCCAGCTGGTAGCGGCGTCCGAGCGTCGTGCCGACGATCTCGGCGACCTTGCGTCCCACGCCCGTGGAGCCGGTGAAGGAAATCATCGCGACCCGGGTGTCGGCGACCAGCCGCTCGGCGACGGCGTTGTCGGCGGGGATGAACAGGGAGAAGACACCCTCGCACCCCAGCTCCGCCGCCGCCTGGTTGACCAGCTTCTGCACCGCGACCGCGGTGAGCGGCACCTTGGGGCTCGGCTTCCAGACCACCGTGTTGCCGGCGATCGCGGAGAGGAACCCGTTCTGCGCCCAGACGGCGGCCGGGAAGTTGTACGCGCTGATCAGCCCGACCACGCCCAGCGGCAGCCACTGGTCGTACATGCGGTGCCCGGCGCGCTGCGACTGCTGGGTGAAGCCGTACATCATCCGCGCCTGACCGGCGGCCAGGGTGGACATGTCGACCGCCTCGCGGAGCTCGCCCCGCGCCTCCATCATCGACTTGCCGGTGTCCAGCGCGACGACGGCGGCCAGGCTGTCGATGTTCTCCTCGATCAACTGACCGATGCGGCGGACGAATTCACCGCGCCGCGGCGGCGGGACCATCCGCCACTCCCGCTGCGTCTCGACGGCGGCCGCCACGATCCGCTCGTAGTCCTCGGCATCGGAGGCGGCGATCCGGCCGACGATCTCGCCGTCGGCGGGACAGACCGCCTCGATCACCGGACGGTCCTCGACGGCACCCCAGCCGAGGGAATCCGTGTAGGTGCCGGAATGCACGTGGTCCAGGCCGAACGCGGCAAGCACCTTCTCGGCATCGAACAGGGCCCCGGCCGTCCCGGCGGTCCCGTTCGCCCCGGTTGTCTCGCTCGTTCCGGCGGTCCCGTTCGCCGTGGTGGTCTCGTTCGTCATCACTTCTCCTCACTCCCCGCCGATGCCGCGGCTCCGGCGAATTCCTCGCGGCGCGTGTTCCTTGCGGCGCGTGGGCGCCTCGTTCCACACGGGCCCCCCGTCCTTCCGGGCGCTTCAGTCCTTCGCAAGGAAGTCCCCGATCGTCTCGTCGGTGTGGTACTCGGGCTTCTCGTAGTAGTGCGGGCCGTCGTAGATCTCGACCAGCACGCTGCGCTCGTGGGCGATCGTCGGGCCGTGCGGGTGGTCCTTCGGGTTCATGTAGAACGAACCGGGGCGCAGCCGCAGGCCGGAGTCGGTGTACTCGTAGTCGCCTTCGAGGCAGTACATGAACTGGTTCGAGGCGTGCGTGTGCCTGGTCGGGATCGTCCCGCCCTTCTCGTACTCCAGGAGGGCGATGCTGGCGCCGGTCTCGGGGTTCTTGAAGAGGAAGTACTGCCGGAACCCGTAGTCGGGGTAGTCGATCCAGTTCGCCTCGTCGAGATCGGTGGCGTGGATCAGGACTTCGAGCGACTTCATGGTGGTGGGGTCGATGTCCACTGTTCACTCCAAACCGGGGCGGCCCGAGGCCACCCATGTGTCGTATTCCTTGCGGCTCTCCGGCGTGGCCGGGAAGAGCCCGAAGAGGGACCGGCCGCGCCGGATCTCCAGGGCCGCGAATTCCTCGTACGCGGCGGCCTCGGCGGCCTCGGCGGCCACCTCCGCGACCAGGTGGCGCGGGATCACCGCCACCCCGTCGTCGTCGCCCAGCACCACGTCACCGGGGTAGACCGCCACTCCGCCGCAGCCGACCGGCTCGTCCAGCGCGACCGGGTGCAGGGCGATCGGGGTCGCCGCGGGGGCGTTGCCCCGGTGGAAGCAGGGCAGCCCGGTGGCGGCGATGGCGGCGGAGTCCCGGTAGCCGCCGTCGGTGACGACGCCAAAGGCGCCGCGCCGCCTCAGCCGGGCCGCCATCATGTCGCCCATGGACGCGCCCGCCGTGCAGCCGAACGCGTCGATCACGAGCACCGCGCCGGGCCGGCACTCCTCGATCGCGCGCCGGTGCAGGTTCTCGCTGCTCGCGTAGTTGGCGAGGGTGTCCAGATCTTCGCGCGCCGGGATGAACCGCAGCGTGCTCGCCGGACCCACCAGCGGCGCCCCGCCCCCGGTCAGCGGCCGGACCCCGGCCATCAGCACGTTGCGCAGGCCGCGCCGGAGCAGCATGTTGGCGACGGTGGACGAGCCGGCCCGCGCCAGTTGCTCACGGACGGTCGGTGACAGCGGCTCGCCGTTCGGCCGCGGTTGTGTTTCGGCGCGCTCCGGGCGCGTTGCGGCGCTCACTGGAAGAACTCCAGCGGCGGACGGTTTCCCCACTGCGTGGTGTCGCCGGCGGTGCCGTTGAACTTGCCGGGCCGGTGGCTGCCGTCCACGGTGTCGCCGTCGGTGTAGTGCTCGATGCGGAAGCCGAACGGGTCCTTCCAGTAGTCGAAGATCTGGCTGCCGAGCAGGTGGCGGCCGACCCCGACGTCCAGGCCGTAGCCCTGCTGGAGGAGGTAGTCGTGCGAGGACATGACCGCGTCCACGTCGGTGACCTCGAACGCGCTGTGGTGGACGCCCACCCAGTCCGACTGGAGCACGAGCATGAAGTGGTGGTCCACCAGCTGCTCGCCCAGGTCCAGCCGGACGAAGGTGCCGACGACGGGCCCGTCCTCGCCCGGCGGCAGGAAGTAGTCGGAGGGCAGGAAGTTGAAGCGCTCGTTCAGCCAGGCCATCGACGCGTCGTGGTCCTTCACGTGCAGCACGAAGTGACCGAGCCGGGCGATGGTGCAGGGCGCGACGGGCTGGCGGACGAAGGCGTTCACCCGGTTCTTGTCGCGGATGTTGTTCATCGCGAACGGCTCGCGGTCCGCGATCGGTTCGGCCCTGTCCCGGCCCCAGATCGCCCGGATCTCGATGCCGTCAGGCATGGTCATCGAGACCACCTGTCCGCCACCGGGCTCCGTCGACTCGGTGACCGGGGACGACCCGGGAAGCGCGGCGAGCTCGACGAGGTCCTGGTACGTGGCGACCTCGATCGAGGCGCCGACGAAGCGCTGTCCGGCTGCCTTGCGGGTGACGTGGATGTGGTGCTGGGTGCCCGTTCCCCGCATGTACAGGGTCCGGTCGTCGCTGCCCTCGGCCCTGGTCATGCCGAACGCGGTGAGGAACTTCTCCATCACGTCGAGATCGGGTGCCTCGTAGGTGACGTGGGCAGCATCGATTGCCGTGGCCACGGGTGCCTCCTGGGGTGGGTGGGAGCGCGGTGGCGCGCTCGGTTCATCGCCGGTGGACCGGGCCGTGCCGGCGAACCGGCTACTGGGCACGGCCCGGTGGGCTCTCCCGACCGGGAGCCCGCGGGACGGTCAGCGCTTGAGGATGCTGACGTCGTCCGGCCCGATCAGGTCCGGCACGGTCCAGCCGTCGAGGTCGTACTCGTCCATGGCGCTCTGCGCGAAGTCCTTGCAGTAGTCGAGGAGACCGCTGCCGCGCGCGCCGAACAGGTTGGTCTGCCGAGTCACGTCGTTGCTGCCGATGTAGTTGATCTCGTACAACTCGTGGCGGGCCCCGAACTCGGTGCCGATGGAGTCCCAGAGCATCTTCATGACCTTGACGCGCTCCTCGGCGTCGATGCCGCCGGTGCCGCGCAGGTAGGTGTCCAGGTAGCCGCGGATCTCGAGGGTGCTGAAGTCCGTGGCGTGGGAGTTGAGGTAGATCAGCCCGCTGGCCACGACCTGCTCGATGATGTTCTTGATCTTCGGCATGGCGAGCTGGTTCATCACCCGGTACGCCCCGGCGAACTGCGGGTCGGGCTGGATCATGCCGCCCTTCCACGGCACCGCGCTCTTGGCCATCGCGTCCGACAGCGCCCAGAAGGTGTTGCGCCAGGCGATGACCTCGCCGAGCTGCGACATGACGCCGTGGAACTGTCCGGCCCCGGTGACGTCCAGCGCGCGGGACAGCATGCCGACCAGGAAGTCCATCTTCACGGCGAAGCGGGTGCAACCGTGCAGGGAGGCGCGCTCCAGGTAGCCCGAGTGGATGTTGTACTTGTTGGCCTGCTCCAGGTCGTTGTAAATGAACGCGTTCTCCCAGGGGACGAACACGTCGTCGAGGACCAGGATCGCGTCGTTCTCGTCCAGCCGGCTGGACAGCGGGTAGTCGAAGGGGCTGCCCAGCACGGCAGCGCGGTACTCGTTGGACGTGCGGCAGAGCAGCTTCACGCCGGGCGCGTTCGTCGGCATGATGAACACCGGCGAGTACGCCGGGTCCTGCACGGCGACCTGGCCCACGTGACCGACGAAGGTGTAGTGGGTCAGGGCCGAGCCCGTGGCCACCACCTTGGCGCCGGTGACGTAGAAGCCCGCGTCGGTCTCCCGGGTGACCCGGATGAACACGTCCTTGCCCGCGTCGGCGCCGAGGCCGCGGTCGACCGGCGGATTCATGATCGCGTGGTTGATGTACCAGGTCTTCTGCTGGGCCTTGCGGTACCAGTTGCGCGCGTTGTCCTCGAACCCGCGGTAGAACTCCGCGTTGGCACCCAGGGTGCCGAGGAAACAGCCCTTGTAGTCGGGGGAGCGGCCCATCCAGCCCCAGGCGATCTTCTGCCACTCGGCGATCGCGTCGCGCGAGGCCACCTGTTCCTCGACGGTCTGCGGTGCCTGGTAGAAGCGGTGGGTGAAACCGCCGTCCTCGGTGGGTGCGGTGAGGATGTCCTTGCGCGCCGGGTCGTGCAGGGCGTCGTACATGCGGGCGATCATGCGGGCCGAATTGCGGAACGCGGGGTGCTCGGCGATGTTCTCGACCCGCTCGCCGTAGATCCAGACCTCGCGCCCGTCGTTCAGGCTCTCCAGATACTCGGTACCGGTAAAGGGGATGTTGTCACGGCCGGCGGTGCCGGATGCCGACTGATTTGCATTTTCCGTGTTCATGGAACGAAACCCCATCTTCTCCCCGACGGAAATGGATCACGTCGCCGGATACAGGTCATGCGCGATCAGCTGCCCGCGAAGAGGGATTTCAGTTGCCGATCCGAAGTTGCCTGCGGCGTCGAATTGCCGGAAGGCTTCCACGGGGGGTGACCCCGGGCAATAGATGCCGGGAGCGGTCGAGAGGGGCGGCCGCGCCGCCGGCCGAGCCGTCCGCCGAGCGGCGAACGGTGGGTGAACTGCCCCTGAACTGGCGCTTCCTGCTCCGGCGGGCCAGTCAAGGGCCGACCGATACACCTTCGAATGTGATGTACATCACGTGAAATGTGTCTCGTTTTCCGAGATGGGGCACCGCCTTTTCCCGCACCGTCCATATGCGGCGCAATGGAGGGGGTCATAGTTTTATGTATGGCCCGTATCGGAGAGGCGCTCCCGGGCAGGTCGGCGCCCGGTGCGCGCCGCGGGGACGCGCATGCGGCGCGGTCCGTGGACACGCGTGGGCGGCGCGGGCGGTGGAGGCGCGTGCACGGCGCGGGTCGTGGAGCCGCGGTGCGTACGGCTGGGTGCCGTCGCCGCGGGGGCTGCTCGGCGTGTGGCCCCAGACCCCTGGCCCCCCGGCCCCCGCCCCCCGGACCTACGACCTGAGCGCGTGCCGGTGTTCGGCGACGACGCGGGTCGCCTCCAGCCAGTGCCGCATCAGCGGGCTGATCTCGGCATCCCGCCGCCACAGCAGCGTGGCCTGCATGGGGGCGAGCCAGTGCGGGGGATCGAGGAGGGCCACCGCGTCCGTCCTGCCCGCGATGCGCTGGGTCACGGGTGCCACGCCGAGTCCGGCGGCGACGAAGGCGACGGCGGTCTGCGGGGTGGAGACCTCCAGCACCTCGAAGGTCTCGTCGCCCACCAGCGCGTTCCCGACGACCTCGGGCATTCCCGTGAACGCGGGAATGCGATACGGAAGAATCCAGCGCCCCCACCCCTTTCCGCCGGGGTGGTCCTCGCGCGCGCGGTAACGGGGAACGGCGAGCTTGATGTCGATTCCCAGCACGGGATAGGAGTCGCAGAAATCGGTGACGAATCCGGCGAAATGGCTGGACCCGAAGGGAATGCATCCCATGTCCAGCCGGCCGTCCCGAATTCCCTGCACGATGAGATCGGGGGTGACATCGGTCAGACTGACCCGGGCCCCCGGCACCTGGTCGAGGAACTCGGCGAGCACGTCGGCGACGAGCTCGTTGATGACCATGGGCTCCACACCGATCCGCAGGTCCCCGACCGCGCCCTCGCCCATCAGCTTCAGCGTCTCCACGGCCCGGTCCCGGTCGGCCACCAGGCGCCCGCCCTTGGACAGCAGGTAGAGCCCGGCCTGGGTGGGGTGGACCCCCTTGGCCGTACGTTCGAGCAGCCGAACCCCCAGCTCACCCTCCAGCTTCGCGACTGCGTGGCTCACCGGCGGCTGCGTCATGTTGAGGTTCTTGGCGGCCTGCGAGACCGATCCCGCCTCGACGACGGCCCTGAAGTACTCGATCTGACGAAAGTCCACGCTCTTCGACCTTCCATGACCCCCGACAAGTGCCGACAAGCAGGCAGATTACGACCTGGGGAGCCGGCGGGCGTCGCGAGCCCGCCCCCGTTGCTCCCCAGGCCGTTGGTGCCGGTGCCACCGCAACCCACGTGCGCGGATGCGCAGGCAGGGCCTGACACGTCGACGCCCGACGGGCACGCGGCTGCGCGAAGCCCCGATGGGATCCCGATGGGATGTCTCTTGACGTAAGCCCGACCATCCGGGGTTCGCCATGTGTCCAGCCCAAACGCTGGACACGGGCGGCAGGCCGGAAAGAGCGATTGCCGCCCGCCGAATCTCGATGCTGGAAGCTCTGCCAGGACCCGCGATCCGTGACATTTTGCAACAGTGGACCGGGACGGTGGGGCCGGTGCCGGCTTCCGGCAGCCATCCGAGACTCATCAGCCTCCCGATTGCGCAACCCACTGCGATGCCCCGGCGTCCAACACCATGGCAGTCGGCTGCCGATCACCGATCACCTGGGAGGGCGCGTGGCGAAGAAGGACCGGACAACGGACGCGGCGAGGGACAAGGACCGCGAAAAGTGGATGGCGCGTTTCCAGGTACGGCTGGCCATGCAGCCGGGCGTGGACCGGGCAGTGGTGCTCCGGGCGGTCAAGGAAGTCACGACGCACGGTGCGGATACGGGAGAGCACCCGCGGACCGCTTTCGGCGACCCGGACGCCTATGCCGTGCAGACCGCCGCACGGCTGGTACCGACGGACCGGGCGGCGCGCGCGAGGCGGCACGACGCCGCAGTGGACACGATCGGCTCCGTACTGAAAAGGGTCGGGGACATCGCCGGTTCGTGACCGGTCGAAGCGACCTCCGTCATGACCCGGCACACGGATTCTCACGCAGTTTCCGTCCGTTGTGCCGACGATGCAGGCCGGCCCGATGAAGTGGACGGCGTACCTCCATCCGTCCGGGGGCCGGTACCGGGCGAGCCTGGTCGGCGCTCCGAGAGTGCGCCGGTACGGCCGCCGCTTGCTCGCCACGCCGGCACGGTACTGCGGACTCACCGCCCATGCGGCGCGTCCGGCGTCACCGGGGACGTACGTGGCCTCGACCACCCGGACAAACGGATGGCCGGGGGCGAGCGTGACGCGGCAGGATGCTCCGCATGACATTGCCCACCCCCGAGCTGCACACCGCCCGCCTGCGACTGCGGCCGTTCACCGACGCCGACGCGGCGCCGCTCTACGCGCTGCACAGCAGCGCCCACGTGCTGCGTTACTGGGACTCCCCGCCGTGGACCGAACCGGCCCGCGCCCAACGCTTCATCGCGACCTGCCGGACGATCGAGGAGGAAGGCACGGGAGCGCGGGTGGCCGTCGACCGCGTCTCCGACGGCGCGTTCATCGGCTGGTGCGGCCTGACCGGCTGGAACCCGGACTTCCGCAGCGCGTCCCTGGGCTACGTCTTCGACGCCGCCGCGTGGGGCCACGGCTACGCCACGGAGACCGCGCACGCCGTCCTGCGGTGGGCGTTCGACACCCTGGACCTGAACCGCGTCCAGGCCGAGACCGACACCCGCAACGTGGCGTCCGCCCGGGTCCTGGAGAAGCTCGGCTTCGTCCGCGAAGGCACCCTCCGCGAGGACTGCGTCGTCAACGGCGACGTCTCCGACTCCTGGGTCTTCGGCCTCCTCCGCCGCGAGTGGCACCCGACGGCCACGTCGACGGCCGGCCGCTAGGACCGGGACACCTGCCCGCCTTTCGGTCCGCAGCCCCACCGAGGTCACCGTGAGCCGCTCCGGCGGGCTCAACGTCTTCGCCTGCCCCACCGATCCCGACCCCCCGCACCGCTGGAGCATCCAGTAGCTCGTAGGGTCCGCCTGGAGCGGCAACATTCTCATCGGCGTGCGCGGGTGCTGTTGCTTTTCGTGAACATCGAACACACCGCGGCCCGGGCGCCTCCCGAAGCACTGAACAACTGCTGTCGAAAACCGGTGAACAAAGCCGGCCCGGAGCGTGGCACGAACGATCATCTTTCGGCGACTTTTTGGGGACATCACCGATGCTCTTCGCCGACGCGTTGTTGTTGTTGTCATGGTGACGAGTACCGGAGCAAGCACCCACTCCGGTCAGCTGAGCGACGCGGTACGCGGATTTTCCTCGGTGTGCCGGGGCCGTTCACCTGCGGCGGGCCGGAGCACCGATCGCGACACCCGGTATGCGATGAAGTCGGCCTGCCGGTCTTCGATCAGAGTTTCATTTCTTCGTCGTCCCGAAGTTCCTCGGACTCTGAGTCGGTCGCTGAGGCCCAGCCGCTTTCCTCTTTGTTCACGGCTTCGGCGGTCTCCTTGGCGCTTCCGGTGGTGTATCCGGTCAGCTTCGCCCGGGTAGTGCCCTTCGTCAGCTTTTTCGATAGGTGCGTGGTGTGCGCGGCAAGGTATTGACTGACCCAGCTGTTGACGTATTCGCGATCGCGCTCCGTGGCGTTAGCGAGGGCGTAGAATCCCGAATTGGATGTATTCCACTTCCCGCCGGGGCGAGTGTTGAACTGCAATTTGGGGGCGAAGTGGCCCCTGGCGTACGAGAGCGTGGCATGACATCCGGTGCAGGGGCGTTTCTTACCGTAGATATGCACGGTGTCTTCATGATGTTTGGTTGTGCTGTGCAGTGCCAGGACCAGCTTCTGCTCGGCATGAATCTTGGACCCGCCCCTAAGGAAAATGATCTTCGACTCGTTCCCGGTGATGGCCGCGCCCACCCCTTGTAGGTCTGTAATCGTGAATGGATTCTCTTTTGAGCGTGCGATCTCATTGAGTAGCGATTCGGAGCTATCGGGGCGAATGCTTCGGCGACCATCCTCGATGGCTCTGAATTTTTCTGCCACGTCTGATGCGCGACCTTCGTGGGAATTGTGTGAAGTTGTCAGCATTTCCCGTAGTGGTGTCCGCTCGTCGACTCCTGCGGAGGGGGTTGCAGGTTCTTTCTGGAGTGCCTGATCTGACGCCTCTCTGGATTTTATGTAGTTCTCCATCTTTGCGGAAAGGGTGGAATGGAGGGAGTTTATCGAAGTGTCTAAATTTGCTGCTACGACAATATTTCCACCAATGCTCATGGATTGGATCTCTTGTTCTTTTGATTTCTTTTCGATGGTGCTCTTCAGGTAAAAGAAGAGCTGGGTGGAAAGGTGTTCGAGAGCCTGCCTGTCGGGGCTGTCCTTCTTGGGTATAGAACCTCTGACTTCGGTCTGGTCCTTCCACTTCCCTTTTTGGTCCACTGGGTGCTTTCTATAGGCGAGGTTCGAATTAAATGCCTCTCTTACAGATTTTTGCGTCGATTTTTTCGCCTTGGTGGCTGGTCGGGGTGCAGCCTCAGCTGGCGAGGGTGCGTCCGTCATTTCCACGTCCGTCATTTCCACGTCCGAGCGCTGTACCGCGGTGCCGGGTTGGCTCGCCACGCCCGCGGGACCCTGGCTGCGATCGCGCCGCGTCGGCGCCTGTCCGCTGAGTGCACGTCGCGCGGTTGTCTCGGCCTCGCGTTCGAAGCGGTCGGAGGGGTCGCTCACGCGAAGGCCGGAGCCGTTGTCCGTTCCGGAGACCGGGCCTTGGCGTTGCTGGATGACGTGGGTCAGTTCGTGGGCGAGGGTGTGGCTGTCCGTACCGCCGTCACCGATGACGACATGGCTGCCGGACGTGTAGGCGCGGGCGCCGACTTCGGCGGCGGACGCCTTCGCGGCGGCGCCGTTGTGGATGCGGACGTCGGAGAAGTCAGCGCCCAGGCGCGCTTCCATGTCGGAGCGGGTGGCGGAATCCAAGGGGCGTCCGGGGGAGCGCAGGACGTCGTGGACGGCCGAGCGTTGGACGACGGGGGCGGCCGGTTCGGCCCGCCGATGGCCGTGGCCCAGGTCGCGGTCGTCGAGGTGCGGCTGCTCCTCCTGGGCCCACGGGTGGCCGGCCCGACGCAGCATCTGGACGACGACGGCGTTGCCGACGGTGTCCTGGAGGCCCGACAGATCGCGGAGCCGCGCGGGCGGCGCCGTGGTGTGGCCCGGCGCCTGTGTGTGGTCCGATGCCGTTGTACGGTCCGGTGTGTGACCGTCGGCGGCCTTGACGACTGTGACGTGCCCGTGCTTGCTCTCGTGCTTGTCCTTGTGGCTGTTTGTGTACAAGGAAGTCTCGTCTCCGGGTCGGTTCGTCGACTCTCCTGCATACGTTGCGAGGAGTCCCTGACGCCAGGTACGGGTGGGCACTCTTGGTTGGCCCGACGGGCCAACGGAAGCCGGGCGCACGGAAGATGGTGCTCCGACCCTTCCTCGATGCCTGCGGCCGGTGTGGTCGCGTGGGGCGGTTCGGCGCGGTGGGAGCGAAGGGTGACGAGCGGGAGAGTGGGAGGCGATCGGTGTGGCCGGGAATCCGCGGGACGCGTTTTTCGAGAAGCCGTCGGGGATGTGCCTGCACATCCTGTTCTTCGGGTGGGCGGCAGCCAGTGGTGGTAGCCCGACCTGGGCCAGGGTGCTTGCGGCCGTTCTCGTGGCGGAGCGCGTGGTGGCGTTGGTGCAGTACCTCGTGCGGCAGCGTCGCGCCCGGCGCGGTACGGCCGCCGGGCGGGGGCCGACCCGGCGGGGTGACCGGGTGGGGTGATGTCGGGGGCGGCCGGTCGGAGGGGGCGGGTTGTGGCCGTGGAGCCGTCCGGGGTGCTCGTTCAGAGGGTGGTGGCGGCGAGGAATGCGGTCCAGGCGGTGGGGGACGGCGAGGACGGGGCCGTCGGTGACCTGGAGTCGCGGATGTGGACGGCGGCGGGGTGGGTGGCCACCTCGACGCAGTTACCGCCCTCTCTGCCGCTGTGGCTGGACTTGAACCAGGCGAGGGGGGTGGTGTGGGGCATGGTGCTCTCCCAGCGGTGCATCCGGGTGGTGGACGGGTGCTCGGGTGGGACCAGCATGCGGTGTACGGCGGCGGGTGGGAAGTACGCCGGTGCCTGTACCTGGGCCGAGTGGGGCCGAGCGCGATGGGCGGCCCGGTCGATCGCGCCCGCCGCATCCGCTGCGGCGCGGGCGATCGCCGCACAGCACGCCGACAACGTCCCGGCGCACCTCCCTACGCGCCACCCGTCCCGTCGCACGGCCGGGACGGGTGGCTGCGTAGGTTGGGAGCGAGAGCACTTGTCGGTGGGTCTCGGCATCGCTCGGTGTCCGTAGAGCGCATGAAAGTCGATGGGAAGTAAGCGCATGAAAGTCGATGAGAAGTAGGAGCATGCGCTGTGGTGAGGTGCACCCGCTCCCTTATGGGGGCTGACGTCGGCACGTACGCTGCGATCATGGATGACCCCGTGCTCACCGCCCGCGAACTGGTGTGGGACCGATTTCCCGCCGCCCGCGCAGCCTTCCTCGCCGGCAGCGTGCTGACCGACCGCCGGACGCCCACGTCTGACCTGGACATCGTGGTCCTCCTGGATGGGCCGCCCGCCCCTAACCGGGAGAATCTGGTGTACCGCGGCTGGCCGGTGGAGCTGTTCGTGCAGACCGAGGCCGCCTGGCACAGCTTCGCCGACCAGGAGACCGCGAAGCGGAGTTCGCCGTTGCTTGCCATGTGTGCTGACGGCATGCTCCTGGTGGACACGGACGGGCTGGGCGCTTCGCTCCAGGACGAGGCGCGAAAGCGTTGGGCCGCGGGCCCGCCGCCGCTCTCGGACCGTGAGCGTGACTACCAGCGGTACATCCTGACCGACTTGCTCGATGACCTGCGTGGCTGCGCGGACCCTGCGGAGCGCGTGTACTTGGTCTCGCACATGCTGCAGCGTGCCTCGGAGCTGGTCCTGCTGGTCGGCGGGCACTGGCTCGGCGGAGGCAAGTGGTTGTCGCGGCGGCTGGCTGCGGCCGACCCTGGGGTGCACCGCGCGTTGTCCGAAGCTGCCGCGCAGGCGATCGCCGGGGATGCGAAGGTCTTCGCCGCGGTCGTGGCAGAGGTGCTGGACCAGTTTGGCGGCCCCCTGTGGGACGGGTATGCCATCCGGTGAGTCGGTGGGGCGCGATCACGCCACCACAGGGGCATGGCCGCGATCAGCCAGCTGAGGACTGTTGTTCTGCGCGGGCGTGGGTGGTGGCGAGGCGGCAGGAATCGGCGCCGGTCTCGATGATGTAGCCGTGCGATGTCGTGCTTCGCTCCGTGGGACGAACGCCTCCACCGCACCCCGGCCAGCCTGGATCCGGATGTCCTCACGGCGGCCAGCGACGTAGCCCCGGACCGTCTGGTACGAGATCTCGTTCGCGCCGTGCTCATCCAGCAGTCGCTCGAAGACCCGCTCTACCATGTGGCGCTGCTTGCGCGGCGCATCGAGGTCCGCCCGCAGTACCTGGTCGATCAACGGCTTGAACGGATTCAGCCGGGTCGCCCGCGACGGCAGCTTCCGCGACTCTGGCCAAGCCGACGACAACGCCTTCTGCACGGTCAGGAACCCGACGCCCTACTTCCGCTGGAGGGCACGGTTCGTCAGGTCCTGACGGCCATTACCGCGGATCGCCGCGTACAGATCGACCTCGGACTTCGGCAGCACCCCGGCCCCCTCGTCGTGCAGAATCCACGCCCATCGTTCGGGTTGACCGCCCGGTGCCCAGCCCGTAGCCGCACAGAGAAGGGGGACGAAGGCGGTACTCGCCGCAGCCACGCGGTAGCCGGTGAAGGGGGCGAGCAGCAAGGTGATCCCGATGTAGCCCGCTGTGTTGCGTCCCAGGACGACCGCGATCTCCTGTTGTGTCGTGAGGTAGATCAATCCGGTGACGGAGGCGCCGAACGCGGCTGCGGCCAGACCGCGCACGTCGTCGCCGCAGGCCCGTTCGACTGAGCTAGCCGCGCTCGGGTTCGTCGTGGATGGTCAATGCTCCGGCGAGGTCGAGGTCGGCGACAGTGCCGTGTGCCCCGGCGCGGACGAGCAGTACTGCGCCGAGCGCGGTGCTCCAGAACGTCCTGGCCTCCACGTCGAGCGGTCGACGGGCCCTCCAGCCGCGACTGTCGATGAGCTGGCTCGCGAAGCGCTCGGATTGCCGGAATAGCAACTGGAGGTGCTGGTCGACCACGGGGGCGAGTTCGGGCTTGGAGATCCCGGCGGCGAGTGCTCGCGCGACTGACGGGAGCGATGGCATGGCCGGTACGGCGCGGGCGATGTTGCGCCGAAATGTTGCCGCATCGGGGGCTTGGCGACCGATGCGCTCAATCCGTCGGGCGTCGTGCAGCAAGCCGAGAAAGGCGGCGTGCACGAGGAGCGAGTCCTTGGAGCCGAAGTAGTAGGTGACTTGATTGGGGAAGGCGCCTGCCGCGTTCGCGATCTCCGAGACGCTCACCTCAGCGCCGGACCGCTCCTTGCAGAGCCGTGCAGTTGCCTCAATCAGCCGTCGCCTCGTCGCGCGACCGCGGTCACGCGACCGAGCTGACGTTGATCGAGCTTCAGTTCGCTTCTTCTCCACACCCAAATTGTATGTGATACAAAAAGGCTGCTTGTTTGTATCGCATACAAGAAAGGTTGAGGGGCATGCACCGGACTGAAGTCGTCGTGACCGGACTCGGCGCGATCACACCACTCGGGGCAGACGTGGCGTCCACCTGGGACGCCCTGCTTGCCGGCGAGTCCGGCATCCGCGGCGGCGTCCTGCGCGGCCACGAGGACGTCGGCCTTCCCGACACCGTCGCGGGGACGATGGCGACCGACCCCGCCGAGTCGCTGCTGCCCGTACAGGCCAGGCGGCTCGACCGCTCGCAGCAGGCGGCCTTCGCTGCGGCGGCCGAAGCCTGGGCCGATGCCGGCGCCCCAGAGGTGGACCCGGACCGGCTGGCATCGGCGATCGGCACGGGCATCGGGGGCGTACAGACGCTGCTGAAGGAAGACGACGTACTGGAAGCGGCCGGGACCCGGCGCGTCTCGCCACGCACGGTCCCAATGCTCATGCCCAATGCGGCGGCGGCGCTGATCAGCATCGAATACGGTGCACGAGCCGGGGTCTACACGCCCGTCTCGGCGTGCTCTTCCGGTGCCGAGGCGATCGCCTTGGGGGCCAGGCTCATCCGTTCCGGCGAGGCGGACGTGGTGATCGCGGGCGGGACCGAGGCCGCGATCACACCGATCACCGTTGCCGGCTTCGCCCAGGCACAAGCACTGTCGCGGCATACCGTCGAACCCGCGTCTGCGTCCCGGCCGTTCGCCGCGGACCGCAGCGGCTTCGTCCTCAGTGAAGGCGCCGCTGTCGTGGTGCTCGAAAGCGCCGAGCATGCCAGCGCCCGAGGCGCGCGCGTCCACGCGGTGCTCGCGGGCGCCGGCATCGCCGCCGACGCTCATCACATCACGGCGCCGGCTGCCGACGGCTCCGGTCAGATCTCGGCCATGCGGAAGGCCCTCGCGCAAGCCGGTTTGGCTCCCGAGCAGATCAGCCATATCAACGCCCACGCCACCGGAACTCCGGTTGGCGACGTCGCCGAGGCGCGCGCGATCGGGGAGGTCTTCGGCCGCGCCACCGTGACAGCTCCCAAGGCGGCGCTCGGTCATCTCTTTGGCGCCGCTGGCGCGATCGAAGCGCTCATCGCCGTCCTCAGTGTGGAGCACGACGTCATCCCGCCGACCCGCAACATCACCGCGGCCGGCGTCGGTCCCGACATCGATCTCGATGTCGTCGCAGAGCGACGAGACGTCCCCCAGGAGGCCGTGCTCAGCAACTCCTTCGGCTTCGGTGGGCAGAACGTCTCACTCATCGTCACCGGCGCACGGCACTACGCGTCCCGTAATGCCCCGACCACAGCATGACCCACGCGAACGCACCGTTGTCCGTGGAGGGCCGCCGCCGATTGATCGAGCGTTGCAAGACACGTCCGCTTGCGCATGTAGCCGCAGAGATGGGAATTTCCCGAGCAACGGCGTCGAAGTGGGTGAACCGGCACCGGCGACACGGGGCGCCCGGTGGGCCAATCAGAGGGTGGCGGTGAGGAATGCGGTCCAGGCGGTGGGTGGGACGGTGAGGATGGGGCCGTTGGTGACCTTGGAGTCGCGGATGTGGACGGCGGCGGGGTGGGTGGCCACCTCGACGCAGTTGCCGCCCTGGCCGGTGCTGTGGCTGGACTTGTGCCAGTCGTAGGCGACTTCGAGGCATTCGCCGCCCTGGGGGCCGCTGTGGCTGGACTTGAACCAGGCGAGGGGGGTGTGGGGCATGGGGCTCTCCCAGCGGTGCATCCGGGGGTGGACGGGTGCTCGGGTGGGACCAGCATGCGGGGTTCGGCGGCGAGTGGGAAGCCTGCCGACACCTCGGCCCGGGGGATGGGCCGAGGGGGAGCGGAGGGACGGGGGCGTCGGGTCAGACGGTGGCGGCGAGGAATGCGGTCCAGGCGGTGGGTGGGACGGTGAGGACGGGGCCGTCGGTGACCTTGGAGTCGCGGATGTGGACGGCGGCGGGGTGGGTGGCCACCTCGACGCAGTCACCGCCCTGGCCGCTGCTGTGGCTGGACTTGTGCCAGTCGTAGGCGACTTCGAGGCAGTTGCCGCCCTGGCTGCTGCTGTAGCTGGACTTGAACCAGGCAAGGGCGGTGATGTGGGGAGCCGGGTGGGCTGCGCGGGTCATTTCTCTCCAAGCAGTTCGTCCAGTAGGCGCGCGCTCTTCTCGACGGAAAGCGCCTGCGAACGAAGCATCCCATAAATCTGCTGGAGCACACTGACGTCGTCGGGGTCGTCGTGCAGGTAGCTGGTCAGTTGCCCCTCGACATAGGCGAGATGGTCGTGGTCGGGGGTCTCCAGCAGCACCATGGGTCCGGCGAATCCCGCGTGCTTCGGCAGCTTCATCGGCATGATCTGGAGGCCCAGGAAGGGGCGGTCCATGCAGCGGCGCAGATGGCCGATCTGCCGCCGCATCATGGCGGGGTCGCCGATCTCGCTGCGCAGGATGCTCTCCTCCAGGATGAAGTGCACCATCGGGCGGGGCCTGCGCTCCAGGAGTCGCTGCCGGTCGAGCCGGGCGGCCACCCACTCCTCCAACTGGTCCTCTTCGAGGGGCGGGTAGAGGCAGGAGAAGACGAAGCGGGCGTACTCCTCGGTCTGGAGCAGGCCCGGTACCACCTGGTTCTCGTACGAGAGCAGGGTCAGCGCCTCCTGCTCGTAGTCGATGAGGTCCTGGACGAAGGCCGGGAAGCGTTCCTTCTTGGGGACCTTCTCCACCGCGACCTTCAATACCCCCTTGGTGTCGAGGATGTCGTCGAGCAGAATGGCGAAGTCGAGCTGGAGCGGGCGACGGCCCTGCTCGATCGACGAGATGGTGTCCTCGCCCACCTGGCACCGGGCGGCCAGCGCCGCCTGTGTCATCCGGGCCGCCTTGCGGAACGTCGCCACCTGGGCGCCGATGACGTGCCACGACGTGATCCGCTTGGTCCTCTTCGCTGCTTGCATGGATTGCCTCTCCCCGCTCCGTACCCGTACCGACCCGTCATGGGTCGTACATGCGCGATGTACTCTCGCACGCGCTGCTCAACACTAGTGACGTTGTGTGACCTTGGTGGAGTGAATCGAGCAACTCAACTCCCCCACATCCGCGAGACGTTCCGGCGCCGTGAACGGCGATCCGTGCCGCTCGTACGGCAGTTCGTGCGCTCCGCGCTCATCGACTGGGCGTGCGAGTCCCGTGTCGACGATGTATTGCTCTGCGTGAGCGAACTGGCCACCAACGCCCTGCTCCACGGCGTTCCCCCGGGGCGGGGGTACCTGGTCTGCATGCGGCTGGAGCCCGCCGACGGCGTGCTGCGCATCGAGGTCCACGACAGTGGCGACGGGGAGGTGCGCCCGGCCGCCCCGGTCGATCCGGAAGCGGCGGCCGACGCGGAGGGCGGGCGGGGGCTGCTGCTGGTGGCGGCGCTCGCCGACAAGTGGGGGGTGGGGGAGCGGAACCCCGGCAAGGTGGTGTGGTGTGAGTTCGAGGTGCCCCGGGGCGGGTTGTGCCCGGGGGCGGAGGGGGCGGCCGTCGTCGGGCGGTCCGCGTTGTTCCGGGAGAGGGCGGTCGGGCGGGTGGCCGGTCCGGCACCCGGGTGATCGAGTGATCTGCCGATCACCGGGTTGGAGGGGGAGGGGGCCCGGCCGGTGCGTGCGGGTGTTGTCGCGGCTGGTCAGGACAGGGCGCTGCGCAGGGCGTTGACGCGTGCGGCGCCCGCGTCGAAGGCGGTTCCGTCGAGTGTCCCGGCCGTCAGGGCCTCGCTCAGCGCGGTCACCGCCTCCTCCCCCTGGGCGGTGTCGCGGGCCGAGCACAGGATCAGGTCCATGCCTGCGGCGGCGGCCAGTACGGCGCGTTCCGCCGTGCCGCCGTAGGCCCGGAGCGCTCCGGCCTCCAGGGCGTCGGTGACCGTCACGCCCGGGAAGCCGAGCCGGTTCCGCAGCTCGCCGACCACGGTCGGGGACAGGCCCGCGGGCCGGTCGGCGTCCAGGGCCCGGTAGATCGCCCAGGACAGCATGACCAGCTTGGTCCCGGCCGCGATGGCAGCCCGGTACGGCACCTCGTCGACGCCGCGCAGGGTGGCTGCGGAGGTGGTGAGGGTGACGGGGCCCAGGTCGGTGTTCTGGCTCGCGGAGGCGGGGCCGAGGCCGGGGAAGTGCTTGGCGGTGGCCGCCACCCCGGCGTTCTGCTGTGCCGTGATGAAAGCCGAGCCGCAGACGCCGACCGCCGCCGGGTCCTTGCCGTACGACCGGCCGTACTGGTCGGTGAAATCTCCGGCCGTGCGGTACACGTCGAGGACCGGCGCCAGGTTGACGTTCATGCCGACGCCCGCGAGGTTCATGCCGGCCCCGCTGCCGGTGAACTCCGCCTGCCCCGCCGGGTCCGTGGAGGCGCCGACGTCCTTGGCGGACAGTACGGGCTCGCCGGGCAGGCGGCGCACCAGGCCGCCCTCCTGGTCGGTCATCAGGAGCAGTGGGGCCTTCACGGGGGCGGAGGCGTGCGCCTCGTTCATCTCCCGGATGACGCCCTCGATCTGGGCCAGGTTCTTGATGTTCTCGCCGAAGAAGATCACCCCGGCCGTACGGCCCTCGCTGATCGCGGTCAGCAGCCGGGCCGGAGGTGTGAGCCCCGGGTAGGAGTGGATGACGCACTGCCCGGCACGCTGCGCCGGGGTCAGGGCGGAGGAGGGGGAGCGCCACCCCTCGGGAAGCCGTACGGCCGCCTCCGTACGGGCCGCCGGTCCCAGCGCCAGTCCCAGTCCGCCGGCCAGGGCCGCCGTTCCGGCGAGCAGGGCGCCGCGCCTGCTGAGGGAGTGCGGTGTCGAGCTCATGGGGTGCTCCTTCGTGAACTGTTGTGGTGCCTGGCCGGACCGTTGGCCGGAACTCCGGGCCGGAGCAGGCTTGTTGGCCTGCTCCGGCCCGTGGTGCCGATCACGCTGCGGAGTCGGGACGCGATCCCCGGCGGCGGTGGTCAGCGTGCGCCGAAACCCGCTGTCACGGGGTGTTGTTGGCCAGGGCCAGCAGACGGGAGCGGTCGCCGCCGAAGCGGTCGCGGTCGACGTTCCCGGAGACGCCGCTCACCGAGCCGGTGGACGAGTACTGCCAGACGGTCCAGTACGGGAAGCCCTGCGGGATGCTGGGGTTGCCCGCGTCGGTCCAGTGGGCCACCCACAGCGGGCTCCTGGCGGACATGCCGGTCCAGCCGCCGGTGCAGGAGTTCCACCAGCTCGGGCTGGTGTAGATCACGACATCGCGGCCGGTGCGGGCCTTGTACGTGTTGTAGAAGTCGAGGATCCAGGACTGCATCGCCGCGGCCGTCTTGCCGTAGCAGCTGCCCTCGATGTCCAGCACGCCGGGGAGCGTCAGGTTGTCGCGCGACCAGGCGCCACCGTTGCCGGCGAAGAAGTTCGCCTGCGCCGCGCCGCCGGACACGTCGGGCCGCGCGAAGTGGTACGCGCCCCGGATCACGCCCGCGTTGTAGGCGCCCAGGTAGTTGGCGCTGAACGTGGGGTCCTTGTACGTGGTGCCCTCGGTCGCCTTCATCCAGGCGAACTCGATGCCCGCGCCGCGGACCGCGCTCCAGTTGATGCTGCCCTGCCAGCTGGAGACGTCCACACCGGCGGGGTTCGCCAGCAGGTTCGCGTCCGGCTTCGCGTCGAGATGCAGTTGCCGGGTGTCCGGCTTGAAGTCCTTGCTGTCCTGGACGTAGCCCACGCCCATGTAGCCCTTGCCCGACGGTACGGCACTGTCGGACGGCAGCGGCGCCGAGGAGGCGGTGCCCGACATCAGGCTGAGGGTCAGTGCGGCGCTCAGGCCGACAACGCCGGCCGCAGTGAGTCTTTGCTGTGCGGATTTCAGGGAAAGGCTCCGGGGGAACAAGGTTTCCTCCTGCTTGGTGGGGGGCGAGATGCAGTCGTGCCGAGTGGTCCTTCGGTGCGGTGGATCTCGGCGCGCCCCCGTGGGAGCGCGCGGCAATCGGAAAGGTCGGCGTGCGTCGTCCGGTCAGGAGGAGTCGGCCGCGCTCCCCTTCAGGGGATCTACGCGCGTCCGATTGACGCGAACACGACATAGTGAGCCATAGGAGTGTGCGCGTGGTAAACGGTTTTCCGTTTCGTTAGTGGTCTAGGCCAATCCGCGCTTCGGTGAGCTGCGGAAACGGATCGGCACCGGCGGAACTTTTTTCGCGTGGCGGGAATCGCGGGTGGCAGCCCGGTGAGTTGGCAGCCCGGTGAGGCCGCAGTCCGGTGAGGCGGCAGTCCGGTGAGGCGGCAGTCCGGTGAGGCGGCGGGGCGAGTTCTGCCCTTTCCGGCCGGGTGCCGTCGCGGGGCGAGATGGGCCGCGCACGGGTGAGCCGGTGGCCCGCTTTCCCCTGCCGCGGCGGGTACGTCTACGGTGCCGGCACCGTTGCCGAAGCCGCTGCCGATGCCACCGCCGGCTCCCGCGAGCTCCTCGCGAGACGCTGCCGGCGCGCCTCGTAGAGAACGACGGTGGCGGCGTTCGACGCGTTCAGGGAGCTGGCCGAGCCGGTCATCGGGATGCTGATCACGTGGTCGCAGAGGCTGCGCCAGGCGGTGCTGAGGCCCGTGGTCTCATTGCCGATCAGCAGCAGGACCGGCTGGGTCAGGTCGAATTCCGAGACATCGGCGTCCCCGTGCTCGTCCGTGCCGACAACGGCCACCGGCCTGCCCTGGGCGCGTTCCTGCCCCAGCCACTCCATGACCTCGTGGTGCGACGGACTGCGCACCACGGGCACGGCGAAGAAGGAACCCGTCGACGCACGAACGGACTTGGGGTCGTAGGGATCGGCGGCATGCCCCGTCACGACCAGCCCGTCGGCACCGAACGCGTCGGCCGACCGCGCGATGCTGCCGATGTTGCCGGGCTGCGTCGGCCGGTCGAAGAGCAGGCCGAGGAAGTCGTCGTGGACCTTGATCCGCGACAGGCTGTCCGGTGCCATCTCGACCACCGCCAGCACCTCCGCGGCCCCGGCGCCCTTCTCGCTGAGCTCGGCGAGCAACTGCGGTGCCACAGCCACGCGTTCCGCACCGGCACGGCGCAGTAGGTCCTCGGCCCATCGGGAGAGCGGGCGGTCGGCGTCGTACAGCAGGGAGCGAATCGTCCAGCCGTGGTCCACGGCCATGGTGATGGGGCGTACGCCCTGGGCCAGGAACTCCTTGGCGCGCCCGCGCTTCGTGCGGTTGCCGAGCAGGGTCTGCAGTTGCTGGAAACGGGCGTTACGGGTAGAGATCCGCTGTACTGCCACCCGTCCTCCAATTCGAAGATGATCGTTGCCGCATGTGTTCGCCCGCGCCCGTGGCCCTGTGAGCGGCGATGCCGCATGAATGACGGGCGAACCCGTGCCTGCGGACCCACATCCTCTCTCATCCCTTGCGTGCTGGGCCAGTTGAACCGGTTGGGCCAGTTGAACCGGTTGGGCCAGTTGGGCCAGTGGGGAGAGTCGGGCCGGGGAGCCGGACCGGCGCGGCCTACCGCTTCGTGCCGTGCGTGAGCTATCCCTGAAGTGGAGGCCCCGACGGGGCCGTACTTGTGGACGTATGAGGAGCCCTTGCCATGAACGACTGGTACGTGGACGACCGCTGCACCAACTGCGATGTCGCCCGGCAGTTCGCGCCCGAGCTGTTCGGGGAGGAGGAGGGGCGGTCGAAGGTCCTGCGCCAACCGAACGGCGCCGCGGAGAACCGGCGTTTACACGCCGCCGCCTTCGCCTGTCACACCCGCTCGATCCGGCCGGGGGCGGGGAAACTGGATCCGTCGCTCGACCCGTTTCCGATGGCGCTGGAAGACGGCCTGGAAGACGGATCGGAAGACGGCGCGAACGGAGACGCGAACGGAAACGCGAACGGAGATGTGAACGGTGGGGCGAAGGGGGACGTGCTGCTGTGCGGGCACAATTCCACGCACACCGCCGGGGCCAACTCCTACCTGCTCCGGCGGCCCTCCGGCACGGCCATGATGATCGACACCCCGCGCTGGAGCCCCGGGCTCGCGGAACGGTACACGGCGACGACCGGTCCCGTCACCGATGTGCTGCTGACCCACCGCGACCACGTCGCGCACGGGCGCCGTTACGCCGACCACTTCGGCGCCCGGATGTGGATCCACGAGGGCGATCTCGACGCGGCACCGGACGCGGACCAGGTGATCCGGGGGCTGGACCCCGTGGAGATCGGCGAGGGCGTCACGGCCCATCCGCTGCCCGGCCACACGAAGGGCAGCGTGCTCTACCTCGCGGACGACCGGTACTGCTTCAGCGGCGACAGCTTCTACTGGTCGCGCACGACCCGTGATCTGGAGGTCGTCGAGAGCGTGACCTGGTACTCCATCGAGGTACTGGCGGCCTCCCTGGCCAGGACCGCGGGGAAGCTGCGGTTCGAATGGGTGCTGCCCGGCCACGGGGACCGGCACCGGCTGGACGCCGACGAGATGTCCCGGCGACTGCACGCCCTGGCGGAGCGCGCGGCCCTTCTCCAGCCTCAGGAGGTCGACCTCACGGCCATCCGCTGGTGACGCGGGCCGCCGTGCGGACAGGTGCCCCGGGACGGCGAACCCCCGGTGACCGGAGAGCTCCGGAGAAGGGCCCGGGAGCAGCGGAAGTGCCGAGGCATCAGGCGGACGCCCGACCCGGCTGCCGGACATTGGTAGTGTCCACGGCATGTCTGCTGCTTCGTGCGCGGCCGCTTGTGCCGCGGTGACCAGGACGCCCCGCTAGCGGCGGGGCGTCCTACTCACCCACCCCTGAACGTCCAGTCGCTTCGTGATCCGACCGGAGCGGCACATTCGTGCTGCTCAGAGCTTTCTCCGAGCGACGGAGCACCTGATGTTCTCAGGCATCCTTTCTTCACGCGGGCACAGCCCGTCCCCCGTACGCGCATGGCTGGTGCTGTGCGCGGTGTCCATGTTGCAGTTCTTCATCGCGGTCGACGTCACCGTGGTCAACATCGCCCTGCCCTCGATCGGCAGCGACTTCGACGTCGACGGGCACGCCCTGACCTGGGTCGTGGTCGGGTACACGGTCACCGGCGGCGGAATGCTGATGCTCGGCGGCCGACTGGGCGACCTGCTCGGGCGGCGGCGCGTGCTGCTGCTCGGTACCGGGCTGTTCGGTATCGCGTCGCTGCTGGCAGGCGTGACTCCCACGTTCGCCCTGCTGGTGGTCGCGCGCATGGTGCAGGGCGCCGGCGAGGCCGTCGCGCTGCCTGCCGCGATGGCCACCATCGTTCTGCTGTTCCCCGAAGGCCCGCTCAGGACACGGGCATTGGGCGTGTGGGCGGCGGTGGCCAGCTGCGGTCTCGTGCTCGGATTCGTCCTGTCCGGGATCGTCACCGCCCACCTGGGGTGGCGATGGATCTTCTTGATCCCGGTCCCGTTCGTCCTGGTCGTACTGCTGGCCGCCGTCTTCCTGATCGAGAGCGACCGGCCCACGGCCGGGGACACCCCACCGCTGGACCTGCTCGGCGCGCTGCTGCTGACCGCCTGCCCGCTGCTGTTCACCTTCGGCGTGGTCGAGGCCGGTGAACCCGGAACGCCCGCATGGGTGGCCCCGGGGGCGCTGGCCGGGGCGGTGGCGTCCGGGGCGGGGTACGTGCGGGTCGAGGCACGTTCGCGCAATCCACTGCTGCCGCCGCGCTTCTTCGCCAACCGCACGCGTGTGGCGGCCAACCTGGCCACGATGCTGCTGAGCGGGGCGTTGTCGACCTCGTTCCTGCTGTTCACGTTCTACCTGCAGAACCGGTTGGGCATCGGCCCGTTGGGGGCGGGCCTGACGATGCTGCCCCTGGCGGTCTCGCTGATCGTGTTCTCCATGCTGGTGCCCGGTCTGCTGGGGCGCTGGGGAGCACGCGCGTGTGTGCTCGCGGGCCTGGGGTTCACCGCGGCGGCGATGGCCGCGATCGCGCTCGTCTCGGCACTGGGGACAGGCGGGATGTCGTTGATCCCGGCCATGCTCCTGATCTCGGCCGGGATGGGGTTCGGCATCGTGGGGCTGCAGTACGTCGCGGTCAGCGGCGTCACCGAGGACGACGCCGGGATCGCCTCGGGCGTCCAGCGCGCGGCTGACCAGTTGGGCGGTGCGGCCGGGGTGGCCGTCTGCGTCGGGATCGGGTTCGCTCCGAGCCTGCACTCCCACGACCCGTTCCTGGTCGCCACCCTGCTGGCCGCCGCGGGGCTCGTGACCGGTGCGGTCGTGGCCTGGCGCATGCCCGTGCCCCCGGCCGACCCGCAAGGCCGGGCCGGCTGACACCCGTCCCCGCCGGAGCGCGCCGCCCGACTGCCGAGGCGGCGCGCTCCGCCAAGACCGGCATCGAACGTTCCGCTTGGACTTACGCAACAAGGTTGTTGGACTGGCGCGCTCCGGGTCGTCGCAGGTCATTGACGGTGTCCGGTCACGGGGACTACGCAGAGCACATGTCGCGAAGATTTACTTCGGCGGGCGCCGTCGCCGCCGCCTCAGCAGCCGTCCTGGCGTTGATCGGGACCGCCCTCCCGGCTTCGGCCGCCGCCCCGTCGCCCGCCGAGGCCGAGTCGGCCGTGCTCGCGGACGCCCCCGTCATCCGGTCCGCGCAGCTCTCGGTCGCCGTCGCCGACGACTTCCCGCGCGTCCTGGCATACACCGACCAAAGCAGCGGCAACCGGCTGCTCGGCAGCACCCGGCCGGTCACCGCCGTCACCCTCAACGGCACCGCGCACCCGGTGAAGCTCAAGGGCTCGCCCCGGTTCACCGGCTCGGCCGCCCGCTACACGCTGGCCTTCCCCGACCTGCCCGGCGTCGAGATCGACGCCGCGCTCTCGGTCGCCGGACGCACCACCACCTTCGCGGTCACGGCAGTTCGCGACACCGCCGCGTTCCGGGTCGGCACCATCGACATACCGGGCCACGACCTGGTCTCCGTCGGCTCCACCGAAACCGGGGCCGCCACCGCCTTCACCCGGCTGGACAACGACGCCACCCGGACCGCCGACGTCTTCGCCCCGGTCACCGCGGACACCGCCGTCGACAAGGACCCGGTGGGGGCCACGTACGCGATCGTCAACACCGGTTCGCTCGCTGCGGCCGTCGAGTCCAACTCCTCGTACGACAAGCCCGCCGGGGCCACCGGCGGCGACCGGGCCCGCTTCTGGCACCAGGCCCGCAAGGCCGACGACGGCAGCATCCGGGTCGGCGTCCGGTCCGGGCAGTGGACCTACCGCGGTGAGGGGGCGCCGAAGCCGGAGAGCGGGGCCGACCTCCCCTGGGCGAAGGTCGTCGTCACCCCCGACGCCAACGGCGACCGGAAGGTCGACTGGCAGGACGGCGCCGTCGCGTTCCGCACCATCGGCGTCACCGCGCCCGGCAGCGAGGACACCCCGGACCGGGTGATCACCCACATCCCGTTCAACTTCGCCAGCCAGGCCACCCACCCCTTCCTGCGCACCCTCGACGACGTCAAACGGATCTCACTGTCGACCGACGGCCTCGGGCAGCTCGCCGTGCTCAAGGGCTACGCCTCCGAGGGGCACGACTCCGCCCACCCCGACTACGGAGGCGACTACAACAAGCGCGCCGGCGGGCTGGGAGACCTCAACGCCCTGCTGAAGAAAGGCAAGAAGTGGGGCGCCACCTTCGGCGTCCACGTCAACGCCACCGAGGCGTACCCGGAGGCCGAGGCGTTCGACGAGGAACTCGTCGACAAGACCAAACCCGGCTGGAACTGGCTCGGCCAGAGCTACTACATCGACCAGCGCCGCGACATCAACAGCGGTGATCTGGCCGCCCGCTTCCAGCAGTTGCGCGACGAGACCGACCGCAATCTGGACTTCCTCTACATCGACGTCTACCACACCCACGGCTGGATCGCCGACACAACGCTGCGGACCGTGCAGAAGCAGGGCTGGAACGTCGGCACCGAATGGGCCGACAAGTTCGAGCGCGGCTCGCTCTGGTCGCACTGGGCCAACGACCTGGACTACGGCGGCGCCACCAACAAGGGCCTCAACTCGAAGATCATCCGGTTCATCCGCAACGATGAGAAGGACGTCTGGAACAACGACCCGGTCCTCGGGCAGACCGCCATCGAGGAGTTCGAGGGCTGGACCGGCGAGACCGACTGGAACGCCTTCTACGACAACATCTGGCAGCGCGACCTGCCCGCCAAGTACCTCCAGCACCAGAAGATCACCCGCTGGGACGGGAACGACATCACCTTCACCGGTGGCGTCCGGGGCACGGTCGAGGACGGCAAGCGGACCTTCTACGACCACGGCCGCAAGGTGCTCAGCGGCACCGACTACCTGCTGCCCTGGGACGGCGGCAAGAAGCTGTACCACTACAGCGAGACGGGCGGCACCACCAGCTGGACCGTACCGTCCTCCGGGACGTACACCGTGTACGAGCTCACCGACAACGGCCGGGTGAGGACGGGAACGGTCAAGCCCGTCGGCGGGCGGATCACGCTCACTGCCGAGGCCGGACAGCCCTACGTCCTGTACCCGGGCGCGGCGCCGAAGGCCGCCGACCCGCGCTGGGGCGAGGGCACCCCGGTCGCCGACCCCGGCTTCGACGACACCCGGCTCGGCTCCTGGACGAAGACCGGGACCGTCACCCGCGACACCGACGGGCAGGGCCGCAACAGCGCTTCGCTGAACGGCGGTTCGGCCGCATCGCTGGCCCAGCGCGTCGACGGACTCACCCCCGGCAAGCGCTACAGCGCGTCCGCGCTGATCGAGGTCGAGCCCGGGAGGACCCGGCGCACCACGCTCTCGATCGGCGGGAAGTCCGTCGCCGTCGACCGCTCCACCGTCGAGGACCAGGTCGCCGCGTCCGACTGGCACGGCACGTACTTCCAGCGCGCCAAGGTGAACTTCACCGCGCCCGCCGACGGCCGGGCCACGATCCGCATCGACGCGGCGGGCGACTCCGCGGCCCGGGTCCGCGCCGACGACGTACGCATCGTCGCCAACGCCCCGGCGACCAGGAAGAACACCGTGGTGTACGAGGACTTCGAGGACGTCGACCAGGGCTGGGGCCCCTTCCTCAAGGGCGACGCGGGCGGCTCCACCGACCCCCGGACGGTCATCTCCCGGCTCCACGCCCCGTACACGCAGGCGGGCTGGAACGGAAAGCTCGTCGACGACGTGATCGGCGGCAAGGAGTCCCTCAAGGCCCACGAGGAGAACACCGGCCTCGTCTACCGCACCGCGCCCTGGACCGTGCCGATGACCGACGGCCACCGCTACACGGTCGAGTACGACTACCAGTCCAGCCACGCCGGTGCCTACGAATGGGTCGACGGCTACGACCGGATCACCGCCGACGGCAAGCCGCAGTCGGTCGAGACCCGGGCCACCCCGATCGGGCAGCAGCGCACCACCGGCCACTTCACCCAGACCGTCACCGCGGGCTGCGGCGACACCTGGACCGGGCTGCGCAAGCGGGGCGACGCCCCGGACGGCGCCGACTTCGTCCTCGACGCGTTCACCGTCACCGACCTCGGCCCGGCACCGGCCGGCGAGATCGCCGCCTGCGGCACGCTCACCGTCGACCCGGCGGCCGAGACCCTGGAGCCCGGCAGGGCCAACACCGTCCGGGCGAGCTTCACCAACCACGAGGCGACGGCCGCGAACGCCGTCTCACTCGGACTTGCCGTTCCCGGGGGCTGGACGGCCGAGCCGTCCGGTGCCGTCGACTTCGAGTCGGTCGCCGCGGGCGCGAAGGTCACCGGCAGCTGGCGGGTCACCCCGCCGGCCGACGCCGAGTACCGTGCGTACAGCCTGAGTTCGGAGGCGTCCTACACGGTCGGCGGGGCACGTCGCACGCTCGGCGCGCAGACCTCCGTCCGCACCCTGCCGCCGCCGCCCACCACCGACAGCTGGGCGAGCGACCTGGACTGGACGGTCGGCGAGAACGGCTGGGGCCCCGTCGAGCGCGACCGGTCCAACGGCGAACAGGGCAGCGGCGACGGCACCCCGCTGACCATCGGCGGCACCGTCTACACCAAGGGCCTCGGCACCCACGCCCCGGCGAAGATCCGGTACTACCTGGGTGGACGGTGCACCTCCTTCACCGCCGAGGTGGGCGTGGACGATGTCCAGACGTCGCGCGGCAGTGTGCGGTTCGGCGTCGTCGCCGACGGCACCGAGAAAGTGAAGTCACCGGTCCTGAAGGCCGCCGACAGCGCCTGGAAGCTCACCGCCGACATCACCGGCGCGGCCTACGTCGACCTGATCGTCGACGACGGCGGCGACGGCAACGGCAACGACCACGCGGACTGGGGCAACGCCCGCTTCCACTGCGGAGGTTGAGACGAAGGGGCGCGGAAACGGGTACCTGCTCCGGGGCGGGTACCCGCCCCGCGCCCCGTACCCCCGCGCCCTTCCCACTCCTTGCCCCACCCCTCGTCCCGCCCCCGGGACGAACACCCCCGACGAATCGGAGCCGCACATGCCGCACTCGCCCGTATGGTCTCGCCGCACCCTGCTCACCGTCTCGGCCGCCGCGGCCCTGACGGTCTCCCTCCCCGGAGCGGCGACAGCCGGGACCACCGCCGAAGGCCCCGGGCCGACCCCCGCCGCCGACGCGTTCGACGTACTGCGCCGACGGTGGAACGACATCACGCTCGGCACCGGCTTCGACGCGGGCGCCGAACCCTACGCCTCCCGCCTCGCCGGCATCGGCACCCGGGCCCGCGAGTACCGGGCGACGATGAGCCCGGCGCCCGGCTCGCTGTGGCCCGGCGTCCCGTACGACCCGCCGTCCGGCATCACCCAGGGCTACAGCAGGCTGTGGACGATGACCCAGGCGTGGGCCCAGCCCGGAACCGGCTCCACCGGCGACGCGGGCCTGCTCGCCGACATCGTCCGCGGCTACGACCATCTCGCCGCGACGGCCTACCACGTCACCGTCACCCCCTACGGCAACTGGTGGGAGTGGCAGATCGGCAGCCCGCGCATCCTCATGGACATCACCGCCGTCCTGTACGAGCAGCTGGGCGCGGCCCGTGTCGAGGCGGCCTGCGCCGCCGTCGACCACTTCATCCCGGACAGCGTGCTCCGCGACTACAGCGGCACCTCCACCGGCGCCAACCGCGTCGACCTGTGCCGCTCCGTCACCCTGCGCGGCGTCCTCGGGCGGGCTCCCGAGAAGATCGCGCTGGCCCGCGACGCCCTGTCGCCGGTCTTCCCGTACGTCACCCAGGGGGACGGGCTCCACGCCGACGGGTCGTTCATCCAGCACACCACCATCGCCTACTCCGGCACCTACGGCCAGGTCATGCTCGACGGGCTCGGCCGCCTCTTCGCCCTCCTCGCCGGATCGACCTGGGAGGTCACCGACCCGAACCGGCAGATCATCCTCGACAGTGTCGAACGGGCCTACGCCCCGCTGATCTACAACGGGCTCGTCATGGACAGCGTCAACGGCCGGGCCGTCAGCCGCGGTCTGGCGCAGAACGACGACCTCCACGTCCTGCGCGGCGACCACTTCCACGGGCAGGGCATCATCGCGGGCGTCGCCCTGCTCGCCCAGGGCGCCACGGCCGCCGAACGCGACCGCTGGCACGGCATGATCAAGGGCTGGATCGCCCGCGACCGGACCAGCCCCGTCCTCACCGCCCCGCAGTTCGGCATCGCGGACCTGGCCCGGCTGCACGCCGTCCAGGCCACCGCCGTGCCCGCCGCCCCCGAACCGGTCGGCCACCACCTCTTCGCCGCGATGGCCCGCGCCGTGCACCGCCGTCCCACCTGGGCCGCGGGCCTGTCCATGGCCTCCGACCGCATCTCGTACTACGAATGTGGCAACGGCGAGAACCCGCGCGGCTGGCACACCGGCGCGGGAATGCTCTACTGGTGGCCCGGCGAGCGCCACAACGACCAGTACACCGACTGGTTCTGGCCGACCGTCGACCCCTACCGGCTGCCCGGCACCACCGTGTCGACCAAGCGGCTCGCGGACCGGGCGGGCGGCGAGTGGGGCGCGGCCAAGCCCGCCGCGCGCTGGGTGGGCGGCGCCACCGACGGTGAGTTCGCCGCGGTCGGCCAGCACCTCAAGGGCCTCGGTTCGACCCTGGAGGCCCGCAAGTCGTGGTTCTGCCTCGCCGACACCGTCGTCTGCCTCGGCGCGGGCATCACCTGCACCGACACGACCGCCGTCGAGACGATCGTCGACAACCGGCTCCTCGGCGAGAACGGCACCGCCGCGTTCACCGCGGACACCGGCACCGCACCCCGCTGGGCCCATCTGGAGGGCCACGGCGGCTGGGTCTTCCCCGGCGGGGCCACCGGCCTGCACACCCTGAGCGAGGACCGCACCGGTGCCTGGTCCGACATCAACACCACGAGCTCCACCGAGCGGCGTACCCGCCGCTACCGGACGCTCTGGCTCGACCACGGCACCGACCCGGTGGACGCCGACTACGCCTACCTGCTGATGCCCGGCGCCGACCGCCGCGCCGTCACCGTCCGCGCGGCCGACCGGCAGTGGCTGTCCGTCCTCGCCAACACCTCCGCGGTCCAGGCCGTCTCCGTCCGCGCGCTCGGCGTCACCGCCGCCAACTTCTGGCAGCCGGGCACGGCGGGACCGCTGTCCGCCACGGCCCCGGCGAGCGTCCTCGTACGGCAGCGGCGCGGGACGACGACGTTGTGCGTGAGCGGGCCGGACCGCGGCGGCGCGCCGGTGGACCTCACCTGGGACCGGCCGGTGCACGCGGTCGTCTCCGCCGACCCCGGCATCGAGGTGCTCGCCACCGGCCGGCGTCTGGTGCTGAGGGTCCGGCCCGGCACGGAGGGGGCGACGCTGAGGTGTGAGCTCCGGTAGGACGGCCCGGTCGGTCACACGGCGGGGGCGGGGCCCTGCCGGCCCCGCCGGGCACGGGGCGGCAGCGGCTTTCCCCGGGCTCTCGGCGTGCGGGGGGGGGCCGGGCGCGGCCCCGCCCCCCGCACGCCGACGTGTGACCGACCTCCCACCGGGCCGACGAGGGGAGTGGGCGCGGGGCCGGGGTATTCTCACCGGACTCCGCAGTGCACCGTCGGCCGGTCCACCGACCACCGGGTGCCACTCTGCCGGACGCCTCCGAAACCGTGCCCGCCGTCGTGCGGGACACCTTCCACGAGGCGGTCCGGCCGCCCGCCGCCCACCCCCGCGGCCCCGCACGCGACCGACTCGCGGATGTCCGGAAGGGCCGGGACACCCGACCGGACCACACTCCGAGGCTGACAGCAATGTGCACCGGACCCCAGTCACCCCCTTGTCGGGTTCCCATAAAGACAGGGCGGCAGAAGCTGGTACTTCGCCTGCACGCCGCCGTCGCACTGTCAGGCTCCACCAGGAAACGGGGCACGAGACTGTACGGAGTCAACGGCGGGATTTGCTTGCCCGGGTTCGTAGGGTCGGTACATGACCGTTGTGGACGAAACCCCGGGCGAGCCGAGTGACACCCGTGGCCGTGTGGCCGAGCTGCTGGCGATGCGCGAGCAGGCGCGGCGCGGACCGAGTGACCGGGCGACCGAGGCGCAGCACGCCAAGGGCAAGCTGACCGCGCGCGAGCGCATCGAGTTGCTCGTCGACCCGGGGTCGTTCCGGGAGGTCGAGCAGCTGCGGCGGCACCGGGCGACCGGTTTCGGCCTGGAGCAGAAGAAGCCGCACACCGACGGTGTCATCACCGGCTGGGGCATGGTCGACGGCCGCACGGTCTTCGTCTACGCGCACGACTTCCGGATCTTCGGCGGCGCGCTGGGCGAGGCCCACGCCACCAAGATTCACAAGATCATGGACATGGCCATCGCGGCCGGTGCCCCGCTGGTGTCGCTGAACGACGGCGCCGGCGCGCGCATCCAGGAGGGCGTCAGCGCGCTCGCCGGATACGGCGGGATCTTCCAGCGCAACACCAAGGCGTCGGGCGTCATCCCGCAGATCAGCGTGATGCTCGGCCCGTGCGCGGGCGGCGCCGCCTACTCCCCGGCGCTCACCGACTTCGTCTTCATGGTCCGCGACACCTCGCAGATGTTCATCACGGGCCCGGACGTCGTGAAGGCCGTGACGGGCGAGGAGATCACCCAGAACGGCCTGGGCGGGGCGGACGTGCACGCCGAGACGTCGGGCGTGTGCCACTTCGCGTACGACGACGAGGAGACCTGCATCGCCGAGGTCCGGTACCTCCTGGGGATGCTCCCGTCCAACAACCGGGAGAACCCGCCGAACGTGGCGGGCGACGACCCCGCCGACCGGCGCGGCGACGTGCTGCTGGACCTGGTCCCGGCCGACGGCAACCGCCCGTACGACATGCACAAGGTCATCGAGGAGCTCGTCGACGACGGCGACTACCTGGAGGTCCACGAGCGCTGGGCCCGCAACATCGTCTGCGCCCTGGCGCGCATGGACGGTCAGGTGGTCGGGATCGTGGCGAACCAGCCGCAGGTCCTGGCCGGTGTCCTGGACATCGAGGCGTCGGAGAAGGCGGCCCGATTCGTCCAGATGTGTGACGCGTTCAACATCCCCATCATCACTCTTTTGGACGTACCCGGCTTCCTGCCCGGCGTCGACCAGGAGCACGGTGGAATCATTCGGCACGGAGCGAAGCTGCTCTACGCATACTGCAACGCCACCGTGCCGAGGATCTCGCTGATCCTGCGCAAGGCCTACGGCGGCGCGTACATCGTGATGGACAGCCAGTCCATCGGTGCCGACCTGACGTACGCCTGGCCGACCAACGAGATCGCCGTGATGGGCGCGGAGGGCGCCGCCAACGTCATCTTCCGCCGGCAGATCGCGGACGCCGAGGACCCGGAGGCCATGCGGACCCGCATGGTCAAGGAGTACAAGTCCGAACTGATGCACCCGTACTACGCCGCAGAGCGCGGCCTGGTTGACGACGTGATCGACCCGGCCGAGACCCGCGAGGTGCTCATCGCCTCGCTCGCCATGCTCCGCACCAAGCACGCCGACCTGCCGTCCCGCAAGCACGGCAACCCCCCGCAGTAGTCCTGCGGCGGTGCGAGCCGTGTACCCGCCGAGTCCGCGCACCCGCCGAGAAGACCTGCCGACCAGACCTGCCGAGAAGACGGAGAACCACCCATGAGCACTGCCACCGAGTCCGTGCTGCGCGTCGAGAAGGGTCTCGCCGACCCCGAGGAGCTTGCCGCGATAACCGCCGTGCTGCTCGCCCGCGCCGCCGCCCAGCCCGCCGCGGCCCCCGCCCACCGCGGCCGCAGCACCGCCGGATGGCGCCGCCTGGAGCGCACCCCCGGCTTCCGCGCCCCGCACTCCTGGCAGGGCTGACGGACACCGGCACGCGATGATGCCCCGCACTCCTCGGGAGTGCGGGGCATCATCGCGTGGCAAGGCACCGAAGCCCCCGTACGGGCCCTTCCCGCCCCCGCTCGTGAGCGCGGGGCGAGGAGGGCCCGTACGGGCTTCCGTACGAGGCTCCTACCGCAGACGTGCCATGAGCGCGTGCTCGACGAGCGTGATCAGCGCGCTCTTGGCGTCCGCGCGGTGGCGGGCGTCCGTGGTGAGAATCGGGGTGTCGGGTCCGATCTGGAGTGCTTCGCGGACCTCGTCGGGGGTGTAGGGCTGGTGTCCGTCGAAGCCGTTGAGGGCGATGACGAAGGGGAGTCCGCTGTTCTCGAAGTAGTCGACGGCGGGGAAGCAGTCGGCGAGGCGGCGGGTGTCGACGAGGACGACGGCGCCGATGGCGCCGCGGACCAGGTCGTCCCACATGAACCAGAAGCGGTCCTGTCCGGGGGTGCCGAACAGGTACAGGATCAGGTCCTGGTCCAGCGTGATCCGGCCGAAGTCCATGGCCACCGTCGTGGTGGTCTTGTCCCCGGTGTGGGTCAGGTCGTCGATGCCCGCGGACGCGGACGTCATCACGGCTTCGGTGCGCAGCGGGTTGATCTCCGAGACGGCACCGACGAACGTGGTCTTGCCCACGCCGAAGCCCCCTGCCACCACGATCTTCGCCGAGGTAGTGGAGCGGGCTGCTCCGCCGCTAGAGCTTGCGAAGTCCACTGAGCACCCTTTCGAGCAGTGTCACATCTGGCTGGCCCCCGACGGACTCGTCGCCGCCGGGCTGATGGATGGCGACGAGTCCGGCCTCTGCCAGGTCGGCTACGAGGATCCGGGCGACGCCGAGCGGTATCGAGAGCAGTGCCGAAATCTCGGCCACCGATTTGATCTCGAAGCACAACCGGCAGATCCGCTGATGCTCGGGCAACTGCCCTTGCAGTTGGGACGGATCGGCCGTAGTACTGACCAACGCCTCAATCGCGAGTTGGTAGCGCGGTCGAGTCCGGCCGCCGGTCATGGCGTACGGACGGACCAGTGGATTGTGGGCGCCGGGGGCGGCAGGCTCGGGAGCCTGCCGCGGCGGTACGGGCTGGATGCCGGGGGAGCGGGGCGGGTCGTAGCGGTGCGGCCGCTGCGGCGACCGCCCGGGACCCTGTGGCTGCTGCTGGTAGGGCCGGTACGGCTGCTGGAAGCCCTGTCCGCTGGGTGCGGAGGGGAAGTTGAAACGGTTGTCGCCGTGCTCACCCGATACGTTTCGGCCGCCGTCATACCGGTGCCCGTCTGGGGGTGTTGTCACGATTCCTCCTCCGCCTGCCGGTCCCGCTCCCGGTGGGTCCGCGCCACCGCACTGTATGGCGCGGTGGCGAGAAACGCACTGTCCGTTTACTAGTTAAGAAGACTTCCTTGCAATTCGGCACGGAGGTCCGGGGTGAGGACGGTGCCCGCGCGGTCGACGAGCAGGGCCATCTCGTACCCGACCAGACCGATGTCGGCCTCCGGGTGGGCGAGTACGGCCAGCGAGGAGCCGTCGGAGATGGACATGATGAAGAGGAACCCGCGTTCCATCTCCACCACGGTCTGATTCACGGCGCCGCCCTCGAAGATCCGGGAGGCGCCCGCGGTCAGCGAGGTCAGCCCGGAGGCGACGGCCGCCAACTGGTCGGCGCGATCGCGCGGGAATCCTTCGGACATGGCCAGCAGGAGTCCGTCGGCGGAGACCACCACCGTGTGCGACACCCCGGGGGTGTTGTCCACGAAGTTGGTGATCAACCAGTTCAGATTCTGCGCCGCCTGGCTCATCGGGCTCACACTAACGCTCCTGGTTGTAGGTGTTACTTGTGTCCGAACCCGCGTTACGTCCCCTCAGCACACCCCGCCGCAGGTTGCTCAACCTGCCGCGGACGTCCTCGGGGGCGCGGGAGACCTGAGGCCCGCCCTGCGGGGTCTGCTCCGCCGTGCCCTCGACCAGATTGGCCTTGGGCACCCGCCGGGGAAGTCCGGACGGGGTGATCCCGCCCGCCTTCGGCTCCCGGAGCTTCTCGGCCCGCTCCCAGCGCTCGTCGTTCGTCGAACGCCAGTCGTCGGAGCCGTCCCCGCCCTGCGGCGCGGGCGACTGCCGCGGCGGCAGCTCCTCCTTCTGCTGCTGCGGCTGGTGCTGCGCGGCGGGAGTCCGGTTGCCACCGCGGCCGTTGGGCTGCCAGTGCTGCTGACTGCCCCGGCGCGGCAGACCGGCGTCGGTCATCTCGTGGCCGGAGTCCGGGGTGGGTCCCGGACGGTTGAAGCCTACGCTTTCCGGCGCCTCGGCGGGCGTGCTCGGGGCAGATTCCGCTTCGGCCCGGGGCGACGGTCCGTGCGTCTCCCGGAGCGTCTCCGGGGCCGTCCAACCGCCCTGCTCCGGCTCGGGGGCGAACTGTTCCCCGGACGACGGCCGAACGGATTCGCCGGCCGTGTACGCCGCCTCCGGGTAGGCACCCCGGTAGCCGTCCTGATAGCCGTCGTGGGCGGTGGCGGCGGACTGTCCGGCGTAGTCGCCGTCGCCGGGCCAGGGGGCGGTGTGGCCGCCCGTCCGCGGGGCCTGCCCGTACGGCTCCTGCGGCGCTGCGGGAGTATGGCCGCCGTCGGCGAAACCCGCTTCCGGGTGACCGTGCCCGGCGTGACCGTCGGGAACGTATCCGTCCGCCGCATATCCGTCCGCCACGTATCCGTTCGCGGTCGATCCGTTCCCGGTCGGTCCGTTCGCGGGATATCGGTGGCCGGCCTCGGCGACCGGGCCCGGCGCGAACGGCTCCTGCGCGAACTGCGTCCGGCCCGCCGGGTCCGGCTGTTCGTAGCGCGAGTCGTCGAAGCCGAGATCGGCGGCCGTGGGTGTCTGGGAGCGGAGGTCGGGCCGTTCCTGCGCCTGCTGCTGCGGAATCATCGAGGAGACGGTGAAATCGTCCTGGGAGACGTCCGGTTCGCCGCCACCGCCGCGGGTGATCGAGTCCGGCAGCATGACCAGCGAGGTGGTTCCGGCCTGCTCGCCCGACGGGCGCAGCTGGACCCGGATGCCGTGCCGGTCGGAGAGACGCCCCACCACGAACAGACCCATCCGCTGTGACACCGCGGCGTCCACCGTCGGCGGATTGGCCAGCCGGTGGTTGATCTCGGCGAAGTCCTCGGCGGTGAGACCGATGCCCTTGTCGTGGATCTCGACCACCACGCGGCTGTCGGGCAGCCGGGTCGCGGTGACCCGGACCTTGGTCTGCGGCGAGGAGAACGTGGTGGCGTTCTCCAGCAGCTCGGCCAGCAGGTGCACCAGGTCGGTGACGGCCCGGCCGTGGATGTCGGTCTCCGGGACGCCGGAGATCTCGATGCGCTCGTACGACTCCACCTCGGAGGCGGCGGCCCGCAGGATGTCGACCAGCGGGACCGGCTGGTTCCAGCGGCGGCCCGGTTCCTCACCCGCCAGGACCAGGAGGTTCTCGCCGTTGCGGCGCATCCGGGTGGCCAGGTGGTCCAGCCGGAACAGGTTCTGCAGCTGGTCCGGGTCGGCCTCGTTGTTCTCCAGGTCCGTGATGAGGGTCAGCTGACCTTCGATCAGCGACTGGTTGCGACGGGAGAGGTTGGTGAAGATCGCGTTGACGTTGCCCCGCAGCATGGCCTGCTCGGCCGCCAGCCGGACCGCCTCGCGGTGCACCTGGTCGAAGGCGCGGGCGACCTCGCCGATCTCGTCCCGGCTGTCGATCGGGATCGGCCGGACGCGGGTGTCGACCAGGCCCGGATCGTTCCTGGAGAGCTGGTCGACCAGCATCGGCAGCCGCTGCTCGGCGATCCCGAACGCGGCGGTGCGCAGTTCGCGCATCGAGCGGCTCATCTGCCGGGCCACGAGTCCGGCCAGCACGAAGGCGGCGAACAGCGCGACCAGCACGACGGCGGCGTTGACGGCCGCATCGGTCCGGGCGTCGGACGAGATGTCCGCGGCCTCGGCCACCGCCTTGTCGACGAGTTCGTTCTCGACCGTGGTGTAGCCGTCGAACTTGGCGGTCGCGGCGGACATCCAGGTCTCGGGGGTGATGCCCTTCGCGGCGAGCTTCTGGGGGGACGCGCCCCGCGCGATCTGCTGGGCCATCCCGTCGAAGACGGAGCCGTCGATGCTGGGCGGCGTGACGAACGGCGTACCCGCCGCGTCGGCCCGGTCCTTCGTCCGCCGCAGCTCCTTCGCGCCGACCGCCGCCTGCGCCTTCATGACCTGCTTCAGGCGCTTCGCGTCGGCCTCCGTGCCGCCGGAGACGAACTCGTTGAGTGCGATCTGCTCCAGGTAGTTGTACGAGCCGAACGCCTTGACCTGGGCGTTGAACGTGTCGCTCTCCTGGCTCGGGCGCACCAGCAGGTGCATGCCGATGGAGCGCTGAAGCGATTCTGCAGCCTTGGCGAGTTCGAGCGCGTAGACCGTACGGCCGTAGCTGGTGACGTTGCCGGTGCCCAGGCCCAGTTCGTTGCAGAACTCCATCAGGGAGTGCTGCACCTGGACGTAGCCCTCCTCCGTCCGTACCGGGTCCATGCCCTCGGCGTAGGCGGAGCGGCGCAGCTCGGGGAGCTTGGGCTCCTCCAGCCGGAACAGTTCGAGGCGCCGCTCCAGGCCCTTCTTCCGCGGCATGTCCCGCACCGCCTTGTCGAACGCCGCCGCGGCGGCGTCGGTGGCGGACCGCACCCGCCCGATCACGGCGTCCTGGCGGTTGTTCGACAGCAGGGGCCGGGCGGACAGGTCGCGTTCGTCGAGGAGGGCCTGGCCGTAGTCGGAGGCCGCGCGGACGACGAGTGCGGTCCGCTCGGCGTCCTGCGCCTCCCGCCAGGTGTCGATCGATCCCTTCACCTGGAAGCCGCCCATGACGAGGCCGACCCCCACCGGGATGAGGAGGATCGCGTTCAGCCGGGTGGGCACCCGCCAGTTGCGCGGGGCCAGTCGGCTGGTGCTGCCACCGGACGTGTTCGTCCGCGATGCATCGGCGGGCGATGCCGCAGCGCGCGGCGACGGGGTGAAGTTGCCCCGTTCGGGCTGCGCCGCGGAGCCCTCCTTGCTTCGCCTCACTCGACCATTAACCTCTCGGCGTCGGCACCTGCGGTGTGCCGTATTTCGTTCAGGGTCGTACTACTCGGAAGTCCGTCGAATTCCAGCATGGGGACCGGTCGCGTTCCAAACAGTCGGAATCAGCCATTCCGAGTGGTCCAAGCCTCGGATAAAACGGGCATAAAGAGCGAGCCCCGTCAAAAGACGGGGCTCGTGTGAGCGCAGCGGTACCGTTTGAACGCATCGGGTGCCGAACGAGGGCGCAATTCTCTGTCGAAACGTTATGAACACGGGGGCGGATCGTGTCGCAGGACACAGCCCGTCCTCGGGAGATTACGGCAACTTCCGCGTGTCAATACCGACTTGTTCCTACTTGAGTCGTGCCATGAGCGCGTGCTCGACGAGGGTGATCAGGCCGCTCTTGGCGTCCGCGCGGTGGCGGGCGTCCGTCGTGATGATCGGGGTGTCGGGTCCGATCTGGAGTGCTTCGCGGACCTCGTCGGGGGTGTAGGGCTGGTGTCCGTCGAAGCCGTTGAGGGCGATGACGAAGGGGAGTCCGCTGTTCTCGAAGTAGTCGACGGCGGGGAAGCAGTCGGCGAGGCGGCGGGTGTCGACGAGGACGACGGCGCCGATGGCGCCGCGGACCAGGTCGTCCCACATGAACCAGAAGCGGTCCTGTCCGGGGGTGCCGAACAGGTACAGGATCAGGTCCTGGTCCAGCGTGATCCGGCCGAAGTCCATGGCGACGGTCGTCGTCGTCTTTCCGCCGGTGTGGGTCAGGTCGTCGATGCCCGCGGACGCGGACGTCATCACGGCTTCGGTGCGCAGCGGGTTGATCTCCGAGACGGCACCGACGAACGTGGTCTTGCCCACGCCGAAGCCCCCCGCCACCACGATCTTCGCCGAGGTGGTGGCGCGGGCCGCACCGCCGCTAGAGCTTGCGAAGTCCACTGAGCACCCTTTCGAGCAGTGTCACGTCCGGCGCGCCGCCGGTCTCTCCGTTGCCCGGCTGGTGGATGGCCACCATGCCGGCTTCCGCCAGGTCCGCGACGAGGATCCGGGCCACACCGAGCGGCATCGACAGCAGCGCCGACACCTCGGCCACCGACTTGACCTCGCGGCAGAGGTGGCAGATCCGCTGGTGCTCGGGGAGCAGCGTCGCCATGTGCGCGGGGTCGGCCGTCGTGGAGACCAGGGCTTCTATGGCGAGCTGATAGCGGGGCCGGGTCCGGCCGCCGGTCATGGCATAGGGGCGGACCAGCGGCTGGTCGCCTTCACCGTCGTACGACGCGTGGTGCAGTGCCCCGTACGGATCGGATGAGGCGGGTGGCGGGGTCATGAATCCTCCGGGCGTGACAGCAGGGTGTCGGCTTGCCGTCTGAAGGGGCCGGTGGGGGCTCTAGGCGGCCGGGCGGGCGATGGACGAGGGGTGTTGCGCGATCGAGTCTGTCATCGATCCGCGGCCGCCTAATGGAGCAGGCTGCCTTGGAGTTCGGCACGGAGATCCGGGGTGAGGACGGTGCCCGCGCGGTCGACGAGGAGCGCCATCTCGTACCCGACCAGACCGATGTCGGCCTCCGGGTGGGCGAGTACGGCCAGCGAGGAGCCGTCGGAGATGGACATGAGGAAGAGGAATCCGCGTTCCATCTCCACCACGGTCTGGCTGACGGCGCCGCCCTCGAAGATCCGGGAGGCGCCCGCGGTCAGCGAGGTCAGCCCGGAGGCGACGGCCGCCAACTGGTCGGCGCGATCGCGCGGGAATCCTTCGGACATGGCCAGCAGGAGTCCGTCGGCGGAGACCACCACCGTGTGCGACACCCCGGGGGTGTTGTCCACGAAGTTGGTGATCAACCAGTTCAGATTCTGTGCGGCCTGACTCATCGGGCTCAACTAACGCTCCTGCTGGTGAGTGGGGCCGAGTGGGAAGCTGCCGGTCGACTGGCCGTTGGCCTGCCGACCCTGCTGGATGCCCCGGCGGAGATTGGTCAACCGCCCGCGCACATCATCGGGCGCACGCGACACCTGAGGACCGGACTGGTGGTTCTGCTGTTGGGCGGTGCCCGGAACCAGGTTCGCGCGTGGGACCCGGCGAGGCAGTCCGGAAGTGGTGACTCCGCCTGCCGCGGGCTTCTTGACCCGCTCCGCCTGCCGGACGAGTTCGTCGTTCGGCGAGGGGCGCCAGGAGCTTGTGGTGGAGCCCGAATCGCCTTCGTCGCGGCGCGGCGCGGCGGGAGCGGGACGCTCCTCCAGGGCCGGCTGCTGCGGGGAGGCAGGTGCCTGCGGCTCGGCGGGCGGCTGCTGGCCGCCCTGCTGCGGGCCGTGGAACCAGTTCGTCTCCAGAGTGTCGTACAACGGCGTGCGGCCGTCCCCGGGACCGGACACCGGCGGCAGCGCCTCGGGCTGCGGCTGCGGCGGCACGACCGGGCGGTACTGCCCGTCGCCCGCGGCCGGGCGCGGGGCGCCGAAGTCCTCGTCGTCCCCGCCCCGCTGGTGCGGTGCCGACAGCCCCTGGTCCAGTGCGGATTGCGGCTGCCCGAAGTCGGGGCGGGCGAACTGCGCGGTGCTCGCCGGGTCCTGCGACGGTCCGCCCGGCTGGGCACCGTCCAGCGGCGAGCCACCGGGCGACAGGGCCTGCGGCGCGGGGCCGGAGAAGTCGGGACGGGCGAACTCGGCCGTGGCGCCGGGGCCCTGCCGGTCGTCGTCCGCGTACGGCTGAGGCGCGAACTGCGGGTTCACCGGCCGCGGGAACTGGCCGGTGGCCTCGTGCTCCTCGTGACCGCGCGGGGCGTCCATCGGGGCGAGCCCCGGCGCGGACTGCTCCTCGGCTGCCCAGCCCGCGGCCTGCGGACGCTGCGGCAGGGGGTTGCCACCGGGCAGCTCGGCACGCGGGCCGCCGACCGGGGGCAGCTGGCGACCGGGGTCGACCGGACCGCCGGACTGCGGGAATCCGCCCGGACCCTGCGGGGCCTGCCGGGGCTGCGGGGCCTGCGGCGCCTGCCACGGGGCGGCGGCGGGACCGGCCGAACGGCCCTGAGGGTCGTGCGCGTTCTGGCGGCCCTGGCGGTTCTCGCTGAACAGGTCGGGGCCGGTCGCGTCCGTGCGTCCGGTTCCGTTGCCCTGGTTGCGGGCACCGAGCCGGGCACCGTTGCCGAAGGCACCGGCCAGGCCGCCGCCCTGACGCTGCGATGCCGTGCGCGGGATGTCGCGGGCACCGCCGTCGGACATCCCGGCGGACTGGAAGCCCGCGGCCTGGCGGTCCTGCCGTCCCTGCTCCTCGGACGACCGGTGGGCGCCGCCGTCACGCGTCGGCAGCGCGGCGCGCGGACCCGAGCCCGCACCGACCTTGCCGGGTGCGCCGCCCCGGCCCGGTTCGAGCCGTCCCGCCGGACCCGACGGGGCACTGCCGAGACCAGGTCGGGAACCGCCCGCCGCGTCGGCGCCGCCGCCCGCGCCGAGCGGACCGCCCGGAGCGCCGGGCTGCTGGCCCGGTCCCTGCTTGGGGGCCGGCCGGCTGCCGCCGTGCGCCACCTCGACGGGCAGCATGACGAGCGCGGTCGTGCCGCCGGAGTCGGAGGGCCGCAGCTGGATCCGGATGCCGTGACGCAGCGACAGCCGGCCGACCACGAACAGACCCATGCGGCGGGAGACGGAGACGTCCACGGTGGGCGGCGAGGCGAGCCGCTCGTTGATCGCGGCGAGGTCCTCGGGCGAGAGACCGATGCCGGTGTCGTGGATCTCGACCAGCACCCGGCCGTCCGGCAGCGCGTGACCGGTGACCCGGACCTTGGTCTGCGGCGAGGAGAACGACGTGGCGTTCTCCAGCAGCTCGGCGAGCAGGTGCACGAGGTCGTTGACGACCCGGCCCGCGACCTCGGTGGCGGGCACCGCGGCCAGTTCGATGCGCTCGTACTGCTCCACCTCGGAGGCGGCGGCACGGAGCACGTCGACCAGCGGGACGGGGCGCGTCCAGCGACGCCCCGGCTCCTCGCCCGCGAGGACGAGGAGGTTCTCGCCGTTGCGGCGCATGCGGGTCGCGAGGTGGTCGAGCTTGAAGAGCGAGGACAGCTGGTCCGGGTCGGCCTCGCGCGACTCCAGTTCGGAGATGAGCGAGAGCTGGCGCTGGATGAGGCCCTGGCTGCGGCGCGAGAGGTTGGTGAACATCGCGTTGACGTTGCCCCGGAGGAGGGCCTGTTCGGCGGCGAGCCGGACGGCCTCGCGGTGCACGTCGTCGAAGGCCGCGGCCACCTGGCCGATCTCGTCCCGGGAGTGAACACCGACCGATTCGACGGAGGTGTCGACGTCCTGCGGGTCGGCCTCGGAGAGATGCTTGACGAGCTCGGGCAGCCGGTCCTGCGCGACGCGGGTGGCCGTGTCCTGGAGCCGCCGCAGCGAGCGGATCATGGACCGGGCGACGACGAACGCGCCGACCAGCGAGACGCCGAGCACGAGCAGGATGAGCGCACCGCTGATGATCGCTTCGCGCTTCGAGTTGTCGCGCAGCTCGCGGGCCTTGCCCTCCATCTCGCTGAGCAGCGTCTGCTCGATGGTCTGCATGGCCTGGATCTTGGTGGAGCTCTGGTCGTACCAGTCCATGTACGAGCGCCGTGCCGTGCCCTCCAGGCCGGAGGGGCTGTCCAGCACCTTCTTCGCGTAGGTGTCGGCGGCCTTGATCTCCGGGTTGCCCTCGTCCAGGGTGGAGGTCAGTTCCGCGGCGTTGTGGCCGGTGGACGCGTAGACCGCCGTGAAGGCGCGGCGTGCCGTGGTCTCCTTGCGCAGCGCGGCGCGGCCGAACTGCTGGTCGTTCTGGTCGAGATGCGGCTTCTGGTTGCCGACCTTCAGGGACGCGGCGATGATCGCCCGCTGGACCGAGGCGTACTCCTTCGCGGAGGAGAACGCCGCCAGTGCCCGGGTCCGCTTGATCATCTCCGAGTTGCTGGTCGCCTGCGCCATGTCCTGCGACAGGCTCAGCAGCGAGGTGATCAGCTGGCTGTACTGGTCGATGGTCTGCAGACTCGGCGTGCCCTTGGCGTACGCGGTCTTGCGGATCTCGCGGATGTCGCCGAGCTGGCTGGCGATCCGGTTGACGCTGGAGTAGATGCCCTCGAGCGCGTCGTCGCCGGACGGGTCGCCGATCGTGGCCGTCTTGTTGAGGAAGGCGGTCCGCGCCTGGTCGGTCTTGTCGCGGGGCGCCTTGACCTTGTAGTCCTCGGTCTTCGCGCCGTTGGACAGCGGGCCGGCCGAGCTGTCGCGCTCCACCTGGAGCGCCTGGGCGAGCGTGGTCGCCTGCTTGGTCAGCTGGGTGAGCAGCTGCATGTGGTCCAGCTGCTGCATGTCGTTCATGGACTCGTTGATCCGCAGACCACCGAGCGTGGTCGCCGCGACCACGGGCAGGGCGAGCAGCGAGACCAGACGCGTGCTGATGCGCCAGTTGCGCAGGGCCATCCGCGAGCCCGCGCCGACGGGTTCCGAGGACTTGGACGACGCGTTCGTCCCGGCACCGGCGTCCGCGGACTCACCGGGGCGCCGGGTGCGGTCGTCGCCGTCACCGGCCGGTCCGGGGTTCTGAGCGTGCTGGGGCGAGGAGCCGCGGTCGGACCCGCCGTGCGGCTCCTGCTCCGCCGCAGCTTCGCCTCGGCCCTGGCGGGCCTGGGGCGACCCGTTGCCATCCCTCTTGAAACGTCCCTGCACTAGCGTCGCAACCTCTGGACCAGGCGTCCCTCCGCGCGAAGACGGGCGGGACGGTGTCGGCGTCGTGGGGCGTCGTATCCGCCCCTGGTGGTCGTGAGTGACCGGCGCTCTTCCCCTTTCCGCCGCCACTCGGCGCTGCGTTGCGCCCCCTGCGCGCCGGTCTGAAACCTGCGGCGGTGCGTGGAATTCCAGCACAGTGCCGGATCTCCAACAAGGGCCCCGTGCCGGGCTGCGACGCGGGTGACACTTTGTGACGGTGGAGTAACAAGCGGTGGAGCATGATCGCGAACAAAAGGGAATATTGCGCATCAATCGGCCGAGGGCGAAGGGTGTCCCAGTCGACATGATCAGGAGCGGAATGGCTGATTCAGTTACGTAATGTCCGTTATTCCCCAGGCGATCACCTGTCTGAAATGGGTGATTTGTTCGCGCGTGGGTGAGCAAACTCACACAATGATCGCCGTCTCATCCGGGCTGTGAGGGGGAATTCGATGTTTAGCCTGGCGCTTTACAGGGATGGCAAATCCGACAACCGGCGCCCCTCCGGGCGGCGCCCGTACCGACAGGGTCCGAACGGCAGATGAAGACGACAAAGACGCTCCGCAACCTTGCCAACCCCCGCCGCACCACGCTGACGCACCTCGACGACGCCGGTCAACTGCGGGCGCCGGAGCGGCCGGAGTACCGCGTCGAACTGCCCACCCGGACGGCCAACCCCCGGCGCACCATCCTCATGGAGGCCCCTGCCTCCGTCGCCCCCGCCGCGTAGCACGCCGCCGACCCGCACCCCGGCGTGCGAGACCCTGCGTCCGCGCGCCGAGTCGTGCCGGGTGTGCCCGTTCCGCTCGCGGCCCTGGATGGCCCGCGTCCGCGCGCGCCGGGCCGGGCCCGTTCCGGGCGGAACCCGCAGGGCGAGGCGTTAGCCTGGAGCGTCAGTCTTCAGTCAGCCAGCAAGTGAGGGGCGACAGCATCCCGTGCGCATCGCCAGGTTCTCCATCGACGGCAATGTCGCCTTCGGCGCCGTGGAGGGCGAAGGGCCCGACGGTCTCGTCCTCGACATCATCAAGGGCATCCCGTACGCCGAGTTCGAGCTCTCCGGGACCAAGGTCCCGCTGAGCAAGGTCCGCCTCCTGCCGCCCGTGCTCCCCAACAAGGTCGTGGCCATCGGCCGCAACTACGCGGAGCACGCCAAGGAGCTCGGCAACGAGGTACCGGACGTCCCCGTCGCCTTCTTCAAGCCCACCACCTCGGTGATCGGTTCCGGCGACGCCATCGAGTACCCCTCCTTCTCGAACGAGCTGCACCACGAGGCGGAACTGGCCGTGGTCATCGGCCGCATGTGCCGGGAAGTGCCGCGCGAGCGCGTCAAGGACGTCGTCTTCGGCTACACCTGCGCCAACGACGTCACCGCCCGCGATGCCCAGCAGCGCGAGAAGCAGTGGGCCCGGGCCAAGGGCTTCGACACCTCCTGCCCGCTCGGCCCCTGGGTGGAGACCGACCTCGACCCCGGCGACCTGACCATCCAGGCCACGGTCAACGGCGAGCAACGCCAACTCGGCCGGACGAGCGACATGATCCGCTCGATCGAGGACCTGGTCGTCCACATCACGGAAGCCATGACGCTGCTTCCGGGCGACGTGATCCTCACCGGCACCCCCGCAGGGGTCGGACCCCTCCATGTCGGCGACGAGGTCGCCGTCACCATCGAAGGCATCGGCACTCTCACCAACAAGGTGATCAAGCGTGGCTAACGCACCCCTCCCCAAGCTCTCGAACCCGCTCGAGCGGGGGACACCCCCCCGTGTACGTTTCTGTCCCTCCCCGACCGGCAACCCCCATGTGGGTCTGGTCCGCACCGCCCTGTTCAACTGGGCCTTCGCCCGGCACCACGGCGGCACCCTGGTCTTCCGCATCGAGGACACCGACGCGGCCCGGGACTCCGAGGAGTCCTACAACCAGCTCCTGGACTCGATGCGCTGGCTCGGTTTCGACTGGGACGAGGGCCCCGAGGTCGGCGGCCCGCACGCCCCGTACCGCCAGTCGCAGCGGATGGACATCTACAAGGACGTCGCCGAGAAGCTCCTGGCGGGCGGATACGCGTACCACTGCTACTGCACCACCGAGGAACTCGACGCCCGCCGCGACGCCGCCCGCGCCGCCGGGAAGCCCTCCGGCTACGACGGCCACTGCCGCGAGCTCACGGCCGAGCAGATCGCCGCGTACGAGGCCGAGGGCCGCACCTCCATCGTCCGGTTCCGGATGCCCGACGAGCCGCTGACCTTCACCGACCTGGTCCGCGGCGAGCTGACCTTCCAGCCGGAGAACGTGCCGGACTACGGCATCGTCCGCGCCAACGGCGCTCCGCTCTACACGCTGGTCAACCCGGTCGACGACGCGCTGATGGAGATCACCCACGTGCTGCGCGGCGAGGACCTGCTCTCCTCGACCCCGCGTCAGCTCGCCCTCTACAAGGCGCTCATCGAGCTGGGCATCGCCAAGGGCACCCCCGTCTTCGGACACCTTCCGTACGTCATGGGCGAGGGCAACAAGAAGCTCTCCAAGCGCGACCCGCAGGCGTCCCTGAACCTCTACCGCGAGCGCGGCTTCCTGCCCGAGGGACTGCTCAACTACCTCTCCCTGCTGGGCTGGTCCATCGCCGAGGACCGCGACATCTTCTCGGTCGAGGAGATGGTGTCTGCGTTCGACATCTCCGACGTCAACGCCAACCCGGCGCGCTTCGACCTGAAGAAGTGCGAGCACGTCAACGCCGAGCACATCCGCAAGATGGACGTGAAGGCGTTCACCGAGGCATGCGGCCCCTGGCTGAAGGCCCCGTTCGCCCCGTGGGCCCCGGAGTCCTTCGACGCGGAGCAGTTCGCGGCGATCGCCCCGCACGCCCAGACCCGGGTCACCGTCCTCTCCGACATCACGGCCAACGTGGACTTCCTCTTCCTCGACGAGCCGGCCGATGACGAGGCGTCCTGGGCCAAGGCGATGAAGGAGGGCTCCGACGCCCTGCTCGCCACCGCCCGCGCCGAGCTGATCGCCGCCGAGTGGAACGCGGACGCCCTGAAGAACGCCGTCCTCGCCGCAGGCGAGCAGCACGGCCTGAAGCTCGGCAAGGCCCAGGCCCCGGTCCGCGTCGCGGTCACCGGCCGCACCATCGGCCTGCCGCTCTTCGAGTCCCTGGAGATCCTCGGGCGCGAGAAGACGATCGCCCGCATCGATGCGGCCCTGGCGAAGCTGGCCGCCGCGTAACGGTCCGTCCCGCACATCTCGTCCCACACATGGGGTGGCCGCTCCCGACGGAGCGGCCACCCCGTCGCCGTTCCGCCACCGCCGGGCCGAGATCGGTTGCGCGGCCAGGTCCGGCGTCCGCGGCGACATACCGGAACCTGCCGTTCACGGAGGCGGCCCGGGCACTTCCGTTCTCGTGCGCCGGCCCCACGCGGTGACCCGGGGCGTCCCCTTGCCGGACCATGAGTGAGGCGGGCCCAGCGGCCCCGACCCGGCGGCCGCACGACGCCCTCCCGCGTCCGGCGCATGCCCGCTAGCCTGGCCGCATGGTCATCCGAGCCGTGCTCTGGGACATCGACGACACGATCTTCGACTACAGCGGCGCCGATCGCGCCGGTATGCGCGCGCACCTCGAACAGGAGGGCCTGCCCGTCGGGTACGACGATGCCGAGCAGGCGCTCGACGCGTGGCGGGCGATCACCGATGTGCACTGGGCGCGGTTCGCCGCCGGGGAGACGGATTTCCCGGGGCAGCGCCGGGACCGGGTCCGGGAGTTCCTCACCCGGGCGCTGGACGACAGCGAGGCCGACGACTGGTTCGCCCGGCACGCAGCCCACTACGAGGCCGCCTGGGCGCTCTTCCCGGACGTGCTGCCCGTCCTGAACCTGCTGGCCGACGGATTCCGGCACGCGGTGCTGTCGAACTCCAGCATCCACAACCAGGACCACAAGCTCCGTGTGCTCGGCGTGCGCGACCGGTTCGAGGCCATGGTGTGCGCGGTGGAGCTGGGCGTCTCCAAGCCCGAGGCCGGCGCCTTCCACGCCGCGTGCGACGCGCTGGCGCTGGAGCCGGGGGAGGTCGCGTACGTGGGGGACGAGCCGGACATCGACGCCGGCGGTGCGGTCGCCGCCGGGCTGATGGGGATCTGGCTGGACCGGAACGGGCGCGGCGGACGCCCCGAACTCGTCAGCATCGACGGGCTCGATCAGTTGCCCGGTCTGCTGCTCGCCGATACCCGTTTTGGAGCGCCGGACACCTTCGGGTAATGTTCTTCCTGCGCCGCCCGAGCGGGACGAAAGATCCGAGCGGAAAGCGCAAGCGGAACAAATACCCCGCAAGGGGTTGCGTTTCAGTGGGCTATGGTGTAATTGGCAACACTACGGTTTCTGGTACCGTCATTCTAGGTTCGAGTCCTGGTAGCCCAGCGCAGAAATGCAACAGCAGGAAACAAGCCCCCGTTGTGTAGCGGCCTAGCACGCTGCCCTCTCACGGCAGTAGCGCCGGTTCGAATCCGGTCGGGGGTACAGATCCTTCCCGCGAGATCGTCAGGGTCGCACCCACGATCTCGATGCAGGATCGCTAGGGCCCCCGTTGTGTAGCGGCCTAGCACGCTGCCCTCTCACGGCAGTAGCGCCGGTTCGAATCCGGTCGGGGGTACGAGTAGCACTGTGGGCTATGGTGTAATTGGCAACACTACGGTTTCTGGTACCGTCATTCTAGGTTCGAGTCCTGGTAGCCCAGCGCAGAAATGCAACAGCAGGAAAC